>NZ_CAXTHR010000023.1:0-39951 GCF_964244095.1 uncultured Methylobacterium sp.
AGCGGGTGGGGGAGGGCTCGTCGCCGCGCTCCAGCGCCTCGCCGGTCTCGATCAGGCTGAAGGATTTCGAGGTGTCGACGCCCTGCGCTTCGAGCAGCGCGGTGGCGAGCGCCTCGCGCACGCCGCCCTTCAGGGTGAGGCGCCCGTCGCCGGCGCGCGACCACGGCGTCGTGCCGCTGCCCTTGGTGCCAAGGTCGAGCAGGCGCCCGTCGGCGAGGTCGTGCAGTTGCGCGTAGAGGAACCCGCGTCCGTCGCCGAGATCGGGGTTGTACGAGCGGAACTGGTGGCCGTGGTAGCGCAGTGCCAGCGGCGCGGGGAACGAGCCGGGCAGGGGCTCGAACCGGCCGAACCGGGCGATCCATTCGGCTTCCGACAGCCCGCCTAGGCCGACCCGCTCGGCCCAGGGCTGGTTGCGGTAGCGCAGGATCGTCTCGGGGAAGCGCGCCGCGGCGACCACGTCGAAGAAATCGGCACCGAGGTCGGCGTGGCGGCGCGAAGGGCGCGCAGCCGCGCCGTGCGTGGGAAGCTCTGTCAAGGAAACGGCCTTTCCAGGTCGTCTTGCCGGGTCGTCCTGCAAGGTCGTCTTGCAGGAGGCGGACCCTACCGATAAACGCGCCGGACCCGATCCGTTGCCACCCGGCCGCAACCGGGCGGTTTCCGAATCGATGAGGGCCCGCGCGGCGTTTTGCAGGGCGTTGACACCGCGAGCGACCTTTCCCTATATCGCCCGCACCCGAACCGGCCGCCTGCCCCGCAGACGGCCGCGGCGTGGGGCGGGGTAGCTCAGCTGGTTAGAGCAGAGGAATCATAATCCTCGTGTCGGGGGTTCGAGTCCCTCTCCCGCTACCAAAGATTTCCCAAGCTCATGATGCGGCAAGGAAATATGCAAAATCAAAGGCTTAGGGCTACCCGACTGGTACAAACGGGTGGTACAAATGCCCTTGATGATGGCTCGCCCTTCGAAGCATCCCACAACCGGCGTCTACCAATTTCGACGGGTTGTGCCGGAGGATCTTCGCGCGCTGGTTGGCAAGCGCGAAGAGAAGCGTAGCCTTAAGACGAAAGACCCCGAGGAGGCAAAGCGTCGCTTCGTTGAGGTGCTTCAGGAGATTGAAGCGAAGTGGGCAGCGTTGAGGGCCGGCCCGAAAGACCTGACTGAACGCGAAGCACACCAGCTTGCGGAGCCAGTTTACGAGGAATGGCTGCTGCTCCATCGCGATGGTCCGGGATTGCAGCTTCTATGGCACCCGAATCACTACCCCGGCCTTTGGACTTCCCCCGACTACGAAGCCGGAGCCGAACATCGCGATACCATTCCTATTACGGAGTTCTTTCTTCAGCTCAATGAGGCGCGTGTGTTTAGAACAGGCTGACAGCCTGATAGAAAAGCATGGACTAATTATCGATTCGTGGGGTCGCTTCAAACTAGCGAAAGCCGTCGGAGCGTGCCTGCAACGGGCCAGCCTTGTCCTGAAAGACGAGGCAGAGGGAAAATTCCTCCATGATATCGGCATGACGCCAGCACGCACCTCCGCTCGGCCGACTGCTAAGCTTAGGAGCCATCACTTCACGTTCGAAGAACTCCTAGAAGATTGGAATATTGAACGCCAGCCGCGCCTAAAAACATTATATGAAGCCACAAATTTAATTCATAAGCTCAAAATATTCCTCGGGCACAATGACGTCCGCCTTCTTACTGCGGACGAAATGATTTCCTGGAAAGACTACCTCCGGACTACTGGAATTTCGCCCAGGACGATACGCAGTGGTAAGATTGCCACTGTACGGTCGATGCTGGCGGTGGCAGTTCAAAATAGAAAGACACTATCAAACGTCGCCGAAGGAATAGCTGTTACGGTCAAACGTGAACCCGGCGACGGGAAGCGCGGATACTCCGATACGGAGGCCGCTATAGTTCTAATGGCCGGAAGCAAGGCAAAAGATCCTATACGTCGTTGGATTCCACTCCTGTGTGCATACTCAGGCGCGCGCCTTGGCGAAGCTTGCCAGCTTAGATTTGAAGATATCACCGACATTCGTGGCATCATGACTATGACCATTACGTCGGATGCAGGACCGCTTAAAAATCGAAAATCTGTACGCACGATACCCCTTCACCCTGCCGTGCTAGACGCAGGTTTTCTAACCTTCGTCAAAAAAGTCCGTTCAGGACCGCTCTTTTCTGAACTTCCAATTGATAGATTCGGAAAACGGAGCACGAATGAGACGAAGATAATTAGCCGTTGGGTGCGTAGGTTAGGTATTACAGATCCATGCATCCAAACAAGTCATGGCTGGAGGCATAGACTTCGAACGGCGGCGAGAGTTCACAAACTTGCGGTCGATGTCGTCGATGCAATCGTCGGCCACACTCGCAAGGGTATCGGAGACTGATACGGTGAGTTTCCACCTGAGGCGATGCTCGCCGAGCTATTAAAACTGCCATATATTACGAAAGAAAATGGGCTTTGACCCTAACTCTGATTCTTTATCTTCAAAACTCACAATTTTACAGGCCGCCTTCTATTGATTAATTTGACGCAGTCTAAGCTTGTCAAGAGTTCCGGCAGTATAAGCCGTGCCGGCGGCGTCGAAATCGTAGGTGCCATCGTGCCACGCCAACACGATCTCGTGCTACCGATGGCGCTGGCGGGTGCCCGAGCAAGAAGGGTCGCTGATGGCGGAAAATGACGATTATCTCCGAGCGCTCCTGGATCAGGCGGCCGCAGAGGACGCATTCATCGCCCGTCTGCGGCAAGCTGGGGAGGTTCAGCCGAGCGATGCCGCTGCCCCGGCTTCGTCAGCTCCCGCCGTGTCGCTGATGATCACGAATCAGCAGCGGGTGGGGCTGCGTGAGCGCGGCTTTACGGATGAGGCCGTTCGACTGATGACGCCCGCCGAGGCGCATGCGCGGCTTGGGCTCGGCAAGCCGAGCCTCTGAGAACGATCTCAACAGTCCATGCTTTTGAGAAAGGCTGTCCGCCCAACCGTTTGCCGCCCTGCCAGCTTGGCAAGCGCGGCAGCGATCTTAGCTTCCCCCACGCCGTCGGTATCACAAGGAGCGCCACGCCATCGTGACCTTTAATCGCGATGGCGCAGTTGGGTTACCGCCCGCGCGAACTCCCCGCAGTCCGATCTTGGGATCGCGAGTGCGTGGCAGCCTGATAAATCGGCTCAGGGACGGGATGGGGCTGCGCGGATGCCGATCAGCAGGATAGACCTCACGGGCGCGGGCTCGCCGGAGGCGCTCGTCAAACGCATCCTACAGGCCGAGCCGAACCTTCCGGTGCCGGTGCCGATCCAGGAGATGTGCGCGCGCCTCGGGATCCTGAGGATCGAGGACCTCGACACCGACGAGTTCGAGGGCGGCCTCGTTACCGACGCGAAGCGGTCCGAAGGCACCATCCTCGTCAAGCGCGGGGGCGAACCGCGTCGCCGCGTCACCATCGCGCACGAACTCGGCCACTTCCTGATGGCGCACCACGTTCCGGATCAGCCCGACCGGTTCCTGTGCAAGAGTTCTGATCTGCTGCGCCTGACGGCCAAGGCGGGCGACCAGCGGCAGCGCAGGGAGGTCGAGGCCAACCGCTTCGCCGCTCTCGTGCTGATGCCCCCGCACCTGCTGCGGGGGGCCATGGCGGCCTTTCGCGAGGCCAATCTGCAGCACGTTCTTGCGCTCGCGCGCGACTTCGCGGTCGGTAAGGAGGCGGCGGCTCGGGCCTACGTGCAGTACCACCCCGAGCGGATCGCCATCGTCGTCGCGGGCAACGACCGGGTGCAGCGGTGCTACCGCAGCCTCTCCTTCCCGGCCATTATCTGCGCGGTCGGCAGCCCGGTCCCGGTACACTCGCTCTATCACAGCGGTCCGCATCGGCCGAACATCACGAGCGACATCGCCGCGTGCAGCCCCGATCTCTGGATCGATGTGAAGCGCGACCTCCGCGTGCCGGCCCTCTACGAGCAGGTGTACCTACAGCAGAACGGCTTCGCGATGATCCTGCTGCGTCTGGACCCCCTCCCGGAGGAGAGCGCGGAAGAGCGCAGGCTGGAGGAGGGCTGGCGCCACCGCTTCCATTCAGGGCGACGGTAGGCGACACTCATGTAGGATCGGACGCTGAGCGCCGCTACGACTTCGGCTGAACCGATGTCAGCAGGATCAAATCGCGATCACTCGTACCGAGTCCTCGCAGGGTCGTAGCCGTGATTCAGGACGTTGATGAAGGCGACGACTGGCGCTCGGTGGCCACGCGTTCGCAGGATGCCGCGACCCTCGAAACGGCACGCCAGCGCGCGCGGGAGCCTGACCGGGGCCGCGATGCGCGCCGCCCCTCCGAGATTCCGCAGGCAGGATGGAAGGACATCCTGTGGCGCGCCGTGTGGGCTCTACCGAAGGATCGTGTGCTCACTACCGCCGGCGGCGTCGCCTTCTTCGCCCTACTCGCCGTGTTTCCAGGTCTCGTCGCCGTGGTCTCGATCTACGGGTTGTTTTCCGATCCCAACGTGATCAGCCAGCATGTCGGCCTCCTGACATATATCCTCCCTACCGCCGCGCTCGAACTGCTCTCCGAGCAGCTCGTGCGGATCGCTGCGCGCAGCACGGGCTCGCTGAGTCTTACCTCGACGATCAGTTTGCTGATTGCGCTGTGGAGCGCAAATTCCGGCGTCAGCGCCCTCTTCGATGCTCTCAACGTCATCTACCGGGAGCGGGAGGATCGGACCCTGATCCGGTTCTACGCCACGACCTTCCTATTCACCCTCGGCGGCGCTGCGTTTCTGCTCCTGACGATCAGTGTGGTGGTCGTCCTTCCGGCGATCATGGAGCGCTTCGGGTTCGGGGGATTGGCCGATACCATCCTGTCCGCGGCCCGGTGGCCAGTCATCCTGGTCGTGGTGAGCCTGAGCCTGACGCTGATCTATCGCTACGGCCCGAGCAGACGCCGAGCGAAATGGCGTTGGGTGACCTGGGGCAGCGCGCTGGCAGCGTTTCTCTGGGTCTGCGCATCCGGAGTGTTCTCCTGGTACGTGGCGAGCTTCGATAGCTACAACCGCATCTACGGGTCTCTGGGCGCTGGCATCGGCTTGATGTCGTGGATGTGGCTCTCGATCGTGGTCGTCCTGCTCGGCGCCGAGATCAATTCGGAGATGGAACGCCAGACCGCCCGCGACAGCACTGAGGGATGGCCAAAACCCCTTGGCGCCCGGGACGCCTTCGCTGCCGACAACGTCGGACCAGGCCGGGAATAGACCCCTCCCCCGCGCCATCGCCGCATGGATCCTTTGGCTGGAAATGACCCTTTGCAGAAGCGCAAAACGTCCGCTTGTAGGTCGATTAATGAGACAGGGATCTTCAACTGGAACGGATGGTTGTGCGGCTGCCGCGCAAACATCCAAGCAAGGGATCATTTACGAACTAAATTCACGAGCCTTAATGATTTGAGCGGCATAATCCTCCTTAACCGAGGATCATTTAGCATGTTCACGAGGCTTGCGGATCGCGTTTCACTGCACCGTCAGATCAGCCTGCTTGCCGGAACCATCGGTCTCGCCATCGTCGGGGTGACCACGATTGGGTCCGCTCTGCTGGCACGCGGGCAGGCAACCGAGATGGCGCATAACGCCCTTCTTCAGGTTGCCCGGTCGATGGCCGACCGGCTCGATCAGGACATGGCCGAGCGCCTGCGGGAAATCCGTAACGTCGGAGCGCTTGAGCCGCTGCAGCCCCACTGGATGGAGAAGACCGGCAGCCTGCGCAAAGTGCTCGAGACGATGCAGAGGACGCTGCCGGATTACGCCTGGATCGGGTTTGCCGATCGCGACGGCCAAGTGCGTGCCGCCACAGGTGGCGTTCTTGAAGGGGCGAGCGTCAGCCAGCGACCTTGGTTCAACAATGGCCTCCGGCAAGCCGCGGTCGAGGACGTGCATGCGGCGGCTCTGCTGGAATCCAAGCTTGCTCCCTACAGCGACGGTACGCCGTTCCGCTTCGTGGATGTGGCTGTCCCGGTCGGCGATGTCTCGGGCCAGATTGTCGGGGTCCTCGGCGCGCACCTCAGCTGGCGTTGGGCTGAAGTCTTACGACAGGAAGTCCTTTCATCTCGCAGGGCTGAGCTGAAGGAAGACGTCGTCGTCCTCGATCGCACTGGCCGGGTTCTGCTCGGGTCCGACCTCGGGGCCACTCCATACACGCCCGTGGAGGTCGCATCCGGCCATTTCATCGTCCACAGCGCTGAAGGTGATCGGCTCGCCGCGGCCGCAGCCACTCGAGGACGGGGCGATTACCCAGGCCTAGGTTGGATCGTAGTCGCGCTGCAGCCGGTCGACACCGCAATGGCGGGAGCCAATCATCTAACCGGCCTGATCCTCCTGCTTGGCCTCGCCACGGCCGTTCTCGGCGTCGTCGCAATCTGGTGGGTCGCGGCTCGGCTGACCCAGCCATTGGCGAAGCTGACGGACGCCGTCGATCGCATCGGCCGCGAACCGAATGCGACGATGACGCGCCATGTGCACGGCTCGCCCGAGGTTTTGCGCCTATCTGCCTCGGTCCGATCGCTGCTGAGGCGCGTCGGCACAGTGGAGGCGGAGGCGCGCCTCGTCGAAGCGCAGGCTTCCAGTGCGGTTCACACCGCGGAGGATCGCGTCAGGCGCCTCGGAGCCGATCTGCACGCGATGCAGGTTCTCGCCGACACCGACGCGCTGACAGGTCTACTCAACCGACGTGCGTTTCTGCCGTTGGCCAACGATGCGATGAGTTACTTCAAGCGCTACCGACGCTCAGTCTGCATCCTGATGATCGACATCGATCACTTCAAGCGCGTCAACGACCTATACGGCCACGCCGCGGGCGACGAGGTCATCCGCCATGTCGGACGCATCGTCAGCGACGCGATCAGGACGACTGACAAGGTGGCGCGATTCGGGGGCGAGGAGTTCATGGTCCTGCTCCGCGAGACTGATCTGAAAGGCGCAGCCATATTCGCAGACCGGATCCGCCAGACGGTGGCAAACACCGTGTTCGAGCCTGACGGTCAGTGCCTCAGAGCGACCATCAGCATCGGTGTGGCGGAGGCTGAACTCACCGACGGCGACGTCGATCACACGATCGAACGGGCAGATCACGCCCTCTATGCGGCCAAGTCGGGCGGCCGCAACTGCGTGCGATCATTCGAGACGACAGTATCGCCAGACATTCGAGCGGCCGCGTAGTATAGATACAAAAAGCGACAATTTCGGTGAAGCTGGAACAATGCAAAAAGGTTTCGTCATGCAAGAGCCGTTCGCTTGTTGATCCTGCGCTGCGGGGAGCGCCGCGTGGCTCGGCTTTGTCGGTAGCGAGCGCCAAGGGCAGGATCGTAGCGGCGTTGTTCATCCGAACGGTCGTCGCAGAATTCGTAACCGTGGCGCGTAAAATTGGATCCATTTAAGGACCAAAATACGTTTAAATGGTCGGTTATATTTCTTTAGAGGAATCAATTAAACAGGTCGAAGGGCCAGAGGTCGGGGGCAGATCTCTTTAATGAATTTGTGAAAACTTAGCGTCAGGCAACGATGCTGAGCCGGTGAGGTTTCTGGCATGACATCCGTAGGAACGTTCCGGGTCTGCGAGCCAGGCAGGATTCCGTTTCGGGAAGCTATCGCCGAGGCCGTTGCACTGCCATCCGTGCTCGCCACGATGCTGCGCAGCTTGATCGAGGCGTGGCCCGACGACGTATACGCGAAGCCTCTCGTCACGACGCGCTTCCTGGGCAGGCGCACGACCTATGTCTGCGATCCGCGCCACATCCACAGCTTGCTGGTCGACCATGCCGGCTCCCTGGAGCGCGAGCCCTTCATGCTCCGCGCCCTCGGTCCCGCACTCGGGTCGGGAATCCTCACAGCCGACGAACCGCATTGGCGCGGACAGCGCCGTACATCGGCCCCGATGTTCCGGCCTGACCGCGTGCGCAGCTTCGTGCCGGTCATAGCCCAAGCCGCACAGGCCACGCGCAAGCGCTGGATGCGGGAAGGATCTGCCCTCCCGGAACGCGACATCCTTCCAGAGATGATGCGGACGACTTTCGACGTCATCGTGGCCACGATGGTGTCAGGGGACAGCCAACTGGAGGTCGAACCTTTCGGGCGGGCGATCGAGACCTACCTTGGCCAGACCAGTTGGAAGATCGCACTCGGGATGCTGAACGCCCCCGACTGGACTCCGCATCCAGGCGCGCGAGCGGGCGCTGCAGCTGCTCGCTACATGCGCAGCGAGGTGGCCCGAACGGTCGAACGGCGTCGGGAACGTGGGGAGCCGGGGGCCGACCTACTCGGCCTGCTCCTGCATGCGCAGGACCCCGAGACCGGCGAAGGCTTGTCAGATGAGAGCCTCATCGACAATCTGCTAACGTTCGTCGCCGCTGGCCATGAGACTACCGCGCTCGCACTCACCTGGACGTTGCGGATGTTGGCGGAGCATCCGGAGATCGAGCGGCGCGTGCTCGAGGAGATCTCCGGCCTCGACGAAGACCTTGTTGCCGCTCCGGATGCTGCCGACCGACTCGCCTACACGCGGCAGGTCGTACTCGAGGTGCTACGTCTGTACCCACCAGCGCCGCTGATCGTCCGCCGGGCGACGGCGGACATCCGCCTGGGCGACAAGGTCGTCCAAGCCGGCGAGTCGATCCATGTCCCGATTTACGCGGTTCACCGCCATGAGCTGCTCTGGGACAGGCCGCAGGTGTTCGATCCCGACCGCTTCGCCCCGGCGGCGGCGGCCTCGCGCGATCGATACGCGTTCCTACCCTTCGGGGCCGGACCGCGCGTCTGCATCGGCATGGGCCTCGCGTTGACGGAATGCCTCGTCATCCTCGCGACCCTTCTCCCGGCCTTTCGCTTCGTCCCTGCGATGGCCGAGATGCCGTCCTCCCAGTTTCGCGTGACGCTCCGCCCGAAGGGCGGCATGCCCATGAGGATTGTTCCGCGTCATGCCCTTTGAAAATCTTCGCGAACGACGCGCCAAGGTCGGGGCGGCCGGGGATCCTGCCGGAGCAGCCACTTCACTCTTCGATGGCGTATGGCGTATGGATACGGTCGAGTGCCTGCCGGCCCGATATCGTCTGCAGGTGCGCGCCGGCCTTCTCGACGAGACCTTAAAGCTCGCGAATTATTCGGCCGTGACGCATCTGGTCGTCGCAGGCGCCGTCACATGGTTTTTCTGGAGCGCGGCGCCGAAAGCCTATCTTCTCGGCCTGCTCGCGGTGATCGCGGTCACCATCGCAGCGACGATTCATACGAACCGTCTCTACCGGCGTGCCTACGCGGAGGCGGTCTCGGAGGAGGGCGTCTCGCGCGGCTACAGGGTTGCCGGCCTCCTCGCGCTCGTCCTCGGATTGGCCTGGGCGACGATGCCCGTGGTGCTGTTCGCCCCTGCCGACAGCAACGAGCGGTTGCTGGTCGTCGCCATCGCGGCCGGCTTGATCTCGGATGTCTATGTCATCGGCCCGCTCTTGTCGGTCACCTTCCTCTTCGCGACCCCCCTGATTTTCGGCAGCTTTTTCGGCCTGGGGCGCTCCGGGGAGCCGATCGCCCTAAGCGTTTCCGTTCTGCTCCTGGTCTACGCGACCTTCGTCGCGCTCAGCGTGACCCGCATGAGCCGACTGTCCCGCCAGCGCATCCTCGATCGCGTCCGGGTGCAGGAACAGGGTGAAACCATCGGCCTCCTCCTCAATGAGTTCGAGGAGAACACGAGCGACTGGCTTTGGGAGACGAACGAGCTCGGGACGTTCCAGCACGTCTCGCCGCGTGTCGCCGAAGCGCTCGGCTGTACGGTCGAAGCACTCCAGAAATCCTCGCTCGAAGTGGTTCTTCGACAGGGCAAGGAAGCGCGCTGCGACTCCGATCAGACCGGCGAACTCCTCGACCACCTCCGAAAGACCACGCCCTTCCACGACCACCTTGCAGAGATCAGGACGCCCGCCGGTTCCCGCTGGCTCAATTTGTGCGGCAAGCCTTTCCATGATCGAAGCGGCAGCTTCGCCGGCTTCCGGGGTGTCGGCTCCGATGTGACCGAAAGACGGGCAGCGGAGGCCCATATCGCCTACCTCGCCACGCGCGACGCCCTCACGGGACTGTCCAACCGGGCAGTGTTTCAAAAGGTCACAACGGAATCCTGCGCCGCCGCGGTCTTGGACCCGCAGGCCATGCCGGTCAGCCTCCTCTATCTGGACCTCGACGGGTTCAAGTCCGTCAACGACCGAGCCGGTCACGGCACCGGCGACCTGCTCCTGCAACAGGTCGCCGAACGCTTGCGCACCACGGTCGGAGCGGAGGCGCAGGTGTTCCGGCTCGGCGGCGACGAATTCGCGATCGTGCAGCGGGGGCGGACCCCGACTGAGGCGGAAGCTCTGGCCGAAACGGTGGTCGCGACCCTGTGCGCGCCCTACACCCTGGACGGCATGCGGGCCGAGATCGGGGTCAGCGTCGGCATCGCGCACGCGCCGCAGGATGCGACCGACACCGAGGATCTGCTGCGCAAGGCCGATCTCGCGCTTTACAGCGCGAAGGAGGCCGGGAAAGGCCGCTGGCTGCGGTTCGATATGGATCTCGAGCAGCGCGTCCACCGCTGGCGGGAACTCGACGTCGCCATGCGTGCCGGGCTCGTCGACGGCGAGATCGACCTGCATTATCAACCGCTTGTGAACTTGCAGGATGGTGAGGTCGTCGGTTGCGAGGCGCTGCTGCGGTGGACGCGGGCCGACCACGGCGTCGTCTCGCCTGCCGAGATGATCCCGATCGCCGAGAGCACAGGTTTCGTCATCGCGATTGGGCAATGGGCGCTGCGCAAGGCCTGTGCTGAAGCGCTGAACTGGCCGGGGCATATGCGGGTTGCTGTCAACATCTCGTCGTCGCATTTCCGCTTGCCCGACTTCGCGAAGGAGGTTCAGGCCATCCTTGGCGAGACCGGCTTGCAGCCGCAACGCCTCGAGATCGAGATCACCGAATCCATCTTCCTGGCCAACACCACCCACGTCCTCGACAATCTTCGGACGTTACGGGCCCTCGGTGTACGGATCGCGCTCGACGATTTCGGAACCGGTTACTCGTCGCTCAGCTACTTAACTCAGTTTCCGGTCGACAAGATCAAGATCGACCGCGCGTTCGTGCGCGACCTGAACAATCGACCCGAATGCCTGGCCGTGATCAAAGCGGTAATGGTCATCGCGCGCGACCTAAGCATCGACGTCACCGTTGAGGGGGTCGAGACAGAGCAGCAGGCGGATCTTCTGCGCGAACGACGCTGCAACTCCGCTCAGGGCTTCCTGTACAGCCCTGCGCGCCCATCGCAGGAGGTGCATGGTCTCATCGAAAGCATACCAATCAGCATCAAGAATTCGCGACGGCCGAGCTGTCATGCGGCTTAACATGTCTAAGATGAAAGGATGCAGGAACGATCATTCACTGTGTTTTCGGCTAACGTCGAGTCCCTTATTGTTTCCAAAGAGCAGATCGATGAAAATACACGCGTTCCGGGCGTGAACGTTTTTACATCCAACATCATGCAAGCGGGCGTTTGCGGCTTCTGCAAAGGGTCGACACCGGACGATCGGCCCGTCAGAATTGAATGTCCGCTACCGGGCGTCGAGGCAACTTCCGCTCATGGCGCATAATTGAAGTCAGCCTAGTTGAGTGACATCGGGGTATACCCCTGCGTGACGTAACCGGCCGAGCGCTCTGCCTCGTCACGTCAGTGTCGTTTCGACTTCATGTGACGCTTGGCGCGTCGGGCCTAAGGGCTGATGTGACGGTGGCTGCGGCTGTGGCAACTGCCATGAGGCCAACCGTCGGGCTGTTTAGGGGCCGTAAGACCACCCGGCATAAATCACCGTCACCGTTTGCAGGTCGGCGTCAGCATATTCCTCGAACGCATCGACCAGGGCGCACCCCAGCTCGAGCCGGATCTGGCGCATCCGTAGCGACGAGGCGAGGGTCAGTGGTGGGAAGCCGCTGGCAACACCGCCTTCCAGCCGGTTGGCGAGGTCATGGGCGGCCTCGCGGTCAAGCGGTGGTGACTTCTTGAATGGCGACTGCTTCAGCAGCCAGTTCCAATCCGCGATGTTGAGCCAGTTTGTCTGGCCCGGCCGGTTCAGCACCCGGCGCATGCGCCACGCTCGAAGGCCGTCCTCGCATGTCGATTTATCTTCCGTCTCGAAATTGTGCAGGGTTGCCGTCTCCGGTGTGGCGGGCGGGACCGCATTCGACGGTTTCTCCCAAAGCTGAGGAACGGACGACGGTCGGATGTTCGACCGCGCTTCGATCCGATCCAAGACGCGCCGGGAAATAGCGAGTGTCACCATGGTGATTATCCTCGTCGCTGCCGGGATCGCCCCTAGCGCCCCCTCAGCGGCTTCTGGAGCGGCAAAGCCCGCGCGCCCGATGCGGCCGTGACCGTCACTTCGACCTCCTCCGCCCCGACCAGCACGTGCACCGTGCTGCCTTTACCGACTCGCGGGACCGCGATGCGGATGTTGACGTTCGGACCTGGGTTGGACGTGTTAAGGTTAGGGTCGCGCACGGGGGGCTGGCACGAGTGGGCTACCGGAACCTGCGCTACCTGCTTCCGCTTCGCCGGCACCGGAATGTGCCCGGTCGCCGCCTTCCTGGAAGCCGCCGGACGGGGCCGACGCACCGACGAGGACGCCGTTGTCGTGGCGTAGCGGCCGAACGGCATCAAAAAATCCCCGCGGCCTTCGAACCGCGGGGGCCTGTCCAGAAACATTGCGGGAGCAATGCGAGGTGCAATCTCTACGCGTTCAGGCTCACCGAAATATCCGCATTCACCGTGCTTTCGTCGGCGGTGGCTTTCAGCGGCACCAGATTGTGGTCCCGGATCATTGAGGCCCCGATGCTATCGCATAGCCCCTCGAAGTAGCTCCTCAGCGTCACGTCGCCGAGCCGCTGCGGGGCAAGGTGCTTCTGGACGGCCGCAATCGACATGACGCGATGGTGGGCCTCGTGAAGATGGCCTCGGGTCTCGTCCGAGGTGGCACGCGTGGCACTCATCATCAGCACGCTGGCGATGATCTGGAGGCTGTTGGCGACCTGAGGTCGGCCTCGAGAAGAACGAGCGGGGCATTCGACGAAGCGATCAATGCCAGCGCCAAGCCATCGCTGGCGCCGCGATGAGGGATGGCTTGAAAGGGCATGGCGCGCTCCAGGGAGGCGCCGGAGACGGGCGCGGCCGACAGCGTCTCAAGAGGCACGCAGGGTGAGGCACGCTCAGACGGTCGGCGAACCTTCGAACTGCAACAATCCTAGCATGATTTCGGCCTCTCGCCAGAAGATAATCGAATGTCTAATTTGCGCCACTTCGCCTGAAACCAATTCGATTTTCAAATGTTTACGGTGAAGATGATAAGAGAATTATTTCTGTGAATTTGGTCAATACATGAACATCATCAGCGGGATGGGCAAAGAAATTGAGAATTGATCGAGTGCCGTCATCACCCTACCTGGCCCCGTTGTGCAAAACCCGGACGCTGCAACCCCGCATCGCTCACTCGCCGCCGCGACATGCCGAGGTTACCGATGCCCGGCGAGCCCACGAGCACCAGAAGCTCCTCATCAACGAACTGAACCACCGCGTGAAGAACACCCTGGCGACGGTCCAGGCGTTCATCATCCAGACGCTTCGTACCGCCGCTTCCTTGCCCGAGGCGCGGGAGGCCATCACCGCCCGCCTGATCGCGTTGGCCGAGGCGCATGGCGTGCTGACCGCCGCGTGTTGGGAAGGCGCGGACCTCGCCCAGATCGTCGCCGATGGCCTGCGGATCCACGCAGGTGATGGGCATCGATGTACCTGGCGAGGCCATCCCGTCAGGGTCATCCCCCTCGAAGCCGCCTGAGCCGTCCGATTTGGTCCGTCCGGTCTATCAACTGCGAACCAAGGTGATGCACATGAATTCCCAACGCCCCACCGCGACATCGGCGCGTGTGTCTTCCGGGATCGAGGGACTCAACGAGATCCTCGGCGGCGGCCTCGACGCCAACCGCGTCTACCTTGTCGAAGGGCAGCCCGGCAGCGGCAAGACCACGCTGGCCCTGCAGTTCCTGCTCGAAGGCGCGCGGCTGGGCGAGAAGACGCTCCATATCTGCCTTTCGGAAAGCGGTCCGGAGCTACAGTTGATCGCCGAACGCCACGGCTGGTCGCTGGACGGCATCGAACTGTTCGATCTGTCCTCCTCCGAGGCAAGCCTGGACCCCGACGAAGAGCTGACGGTGTTCCAGCCTTCGGCGGTCGAACTCAGCGAGACTACGACCGGGATCATGGACCGGATCAAGGCATTCAAGCCGACTCGCGTCGTCTTCGACAGCCTGTCGGAAATGCGGATCTTCGCCCAAAGCCCGTTGCGGTATCGACGCCAGATCATGGCGCTGAAGCACTTCTTCTCCACTCAAAGCTGCACCGTGCTGCTACTGGACGACCTCTCTTCGCAGGGCGGCGACGTGCCTCTGCATAGCCTCGCGCACGGCGTCATGCTGCTGGAGCAGAACCCGGTCGATTTCGGTGCGGAACGCCGCCGCCTGCGCGTGATCAAGATGCGAGGCATCCAGTTCAAGGGCGGCTACCACGACTTCACCATCCAGCGTGGCGGTCTTGCGATCTATCCGCGCTTGGTCGCGGCGGAGCATCACAAGCGCTTCCTCGGCGAGTTCACGCAGAGCGGCAACGGCGAGATGGACGCGCTGCTCGGCGGCGGCCTGGAACGCGGTACGAACGCCCTGTTCATCGGCCCCGCCGGCGTGGGCAAGTCGACGCTGGCACTGACCTTCGCGGTCGCGGCGGCGAGACGCGGCGACCACGCCGTGATCTTCGCCTTCGACGAGGGCCGCGGCACCATCGACGCTAGGGCGAAGGCCATCGGACTGCCCATCGATGACCTCCTGGCCACGGGAAAGCTGCGCATCGAGCAGATCGACCCGGCCGAGATGGCGCCCGGCGAGTTCGCCCATCTCGTGCGGTCGAGCGTCGAGCGCGACAAGGCCTGCATCGTCGTGATCGACAGCCTCAACGGCTACCTCAACGCCATGCCGGACGAGCGCTTCCTCATCCTGCAGATGCACGAGCTCCTGAGTTACCTGAGCCAGATGGGCGTGGTCGCGATCCTGCTTCTGGCCCAGCACGGTCTGGTCGGACCGATGGAGACGCCCGTCGATATCAGCTACCTCAGCGACGCGGTCCTGATGCTCCGCTACTTCGAGGCCGAGGGCCGTGTCCGGCGGGCGCTGTCCGTGCTGAAGAAGCGCAGCGGCGCGCACGAGGACACGATCCGCGAGTACCAGCTGACCTCCGGGGGGATCAAACTCGGACCGCCACTCACCGAGTTCCGCGGCATCTTCACGGGATCGCCGACCTATACGGGCACCATCAAGCCCCTGATGCCGAAGCCAAGCCATGACTGAATCCGATTCAAACGGGGAGCGGGTCCTCGTCTTGGCTCCGACCGGTCGCGACTGCGCGGCAACCGTCGATGTTCTGCGGCGGGGAGGGTATGCGGCATGCGCCTGTGCCGACGTGGTCGCGCTCCTTGCCTCGTTCGACGAGGGGGTCGGAATCGTGATCGTCGCGGAGGAAGGCTTGCTCACCCAGGCCGTGGAGACGCTGGTGGCCTGGGTCGAACGGCAGTCGCCTTGGTCCGACCTGCCGTTCCTGATGCTGACGAGCGACCGCGAGGCGCCCTCAATCTGGAGGAAGCGGGAGTACCTGATCGGCCAATTGCGCAACGTGGCGCTGATCGAGCGGCCCGTGCAGGCCCTCACCTTGTTGAGCGCAGTCGGCTCAGCCCTGAGGGCGCGCCGGCGGCAGTACCAGGTGCGAGCCCACCTCCTCGAACGGCAGCAGGCGGAGGACGACCTTGAGCGCAGGGTCGCCGAGCGCACGGCCGAACTTAATGTCTCGGAAGAAACCCTGCGGCAGTCCCAGAAGATGGAGGCGGTCGGCCAGCTCACAGGGGGCATCGCGCACGACTTCAACAACCTGCTCGCCGGCATCTCCGGATCGCTGGAGCTGCTGCAGACGCGCATGGCCCAGGGCCGCCTTACGGATCTCGACCGTTACATCAACACCGCCCAGGGTTGCTCCAAGCGCGCCGCGGCCCTGACCCATCGCCTCCTTGCCTTTTCACGGCGTCAGACGCTCGACCCGAAGCCCACGAACGTGAACGGCCTGATCGCCGGCATGGAGGAACTGATACGGCGCACGGTGGGACCTGGGATCGCGGTCGAGGTCGTGGGTGCCGGAGGATTGTGGGCGGTGCTGGTCGATCCAAACCAGCTGGAGAACGCCCTCCTGAACCTTGCCATCAATGCCCGCGATGCGATGCCGGCTGGCGGGCGCATCACCATCGAGACCGGCAACAGGTGGCTGGATGACCGCATCGCTCGCGAACGCGACGCGACACCAGGTCAGTACATATCCCTCAGCGTCACCGATACCGGCACCGGCATGTCGCCAGAGGTGATCGCACGGGCCTTCGACCCGTTCTTCACCACGAAGCCCGTCGGCGAGGGCACAGGCCTTGGTCTGTCGATGATCTACGGCTTCGTCCGTCAGTCCGGGGGGCAGGTACGTATCTACTCCGAGCTCGGCCAAGGCACGACGCTGTGCCTGTACCTGCCGCGCCATTACGGAGTGGCGGAGGAAGCCGATGTCCTCGCCGACCTGAGCAAGGCTCCGCGCGCCGAACAGGGGCAGACGGTCTTGGTCGTGGACGACGAGCCCAGCGTGCGCATGCTCGTGACCGAAGTGCTGGAGGACCTTGGCTACACCGCCATCGAAGCGGTGGACGGGTCCGGGGCGCTGAAAGTGCTGCAATCGAATGTGCGGCTCGACCTTCTGGTCACCGATGTGGGATTGCCCGGAGGCATGAACGGCCGCCAGGTGGCGGATGCAGGCCGGGCAGTGCGGCCTGGCCTGAGGGTCCTGTTCATCACCGGCTACGCTGAGAACGCGGCGCTTGGAAACGGGTATCTCGATCCCGGCATGCAGGTCGTGACAAAGCCTTTCGCGATGGAGACGCTTGCCCGTCGCATCAAGGATCTCATCATCTCCCGGTAGACCGTCGCCGAAGCGCGAGAGACAGTGCGATCCAGGCAGGCCCGCCCTTCCAATCTGCCACACCCATTGATCGGACACCTCACCATGGCTCAGCGCCGCGATTTCGTGCGTCCCGGCACCCTCTTAGGATTGGGCGCCGCGGCCCTCGGCCTCACGGCCCTCGCGGTGAGCGCCAGGGCTCGGCAGGCGGAGCGCGACAACCCGCCGACCGGCCGGCTCATCGAGGTCGAGGGCGTCCAGGTCCACTACGCCGAGGTCGGAGAGGGTGAGCCCCTGGTGCTCCTGCATGGCAACGGCAGCATGCTCCAGGACTTCATGTCGAGCGGCTTTGTCAAGGCGGCCGCCAAGCGTTACCGTGTCATCGCCTTTGACCGGCCGGGCTACGGCTACAGCGAACGGCCACGCAGCACGATCTGGACGCCCGCTGCGCAGGCGGAGCTTCTTCGTTCGGCGCTGCATCGGATCGGGGTTTCACGCGCCCTGGTGCTTGGCCACTCCTGGGGCGCTTCCGTCGCCATCGCTATGGCACTCGAACACCCGGAGATGGTGCGAGGCCTGATCCTGGAGAGCGGATACTACTACGGGTCAGTCCGGGTCGACGTCGTTATGATGTCTGGTCCCGCCGTGCCGCTCGTCGGAGACATCCTGCGCTACACTGTCTCGCCGCCGGTCGCGCGTCTCCTCTGGCCAGCAATGATCCGCAAGCTGTTCAGTCCTGCCCCGGTGGCGGCGACATTTGGAGGCGTACCCTCGGAGATGGCGATCCGGCCCGCGCAACTGCGGGCCAGCGCGGCCGAGTCCGCTATGATGATCCCGGACGCCCTGGCCGTGCAGAGCCGCTACCGCGAGCTCTCGATGCCGGTCGCTATCATAGCGGGGACCGGGGACAAGATGGTGGACCTCGATGGTCAGGCCGTGCGCCTCCATCGCGCGCTGCCGAGTAGCAGCCTGCACGTCGTGGAGGACTGCGGTCACATGGTGCATCACACCGCTCCCCGCGAGGTGATGGCTGCCGTGGACACGGTCGCCCAGGCGGCTTAAGCGGCGGATCGAGCGCAGACGCTAGCCGCCACGTGAGCGGCCAAGAGCTTCCCGAGTGTCTCGCTCGGCTCCAGATCCCCCCTTTTGGCAGCGCCCGCTGCCTTCTGATGCGCCCGCACGTTCGTGCCGTCGAGGAACACCATACCGAGTTGGACGCCCCGCTCTTGAACGAGGCTGAGTAGCCGCTCTCAGACGCCGGCACGCGACCAGCGGATGAAGATCTGGGCGGCCCGCCACCACGGACCCAGTTCCTCAGGAATAGCACGCCACTTGGCCCCGTTCTGGTGCCGCCAGAGGATGGCCGAGAATGTGCGCCTGAGATCTTGTGGTGGCGTCTTGGCCTTGGGCCGGCACGTCTCGACCAGGGGCTCCAGTTCAGACCATTGCGCGTCGCTCAGCATCGTCCCTACCTCGCTCAGGAGAGGCAAAACGCAAGCCCAGCCAATCCGTTCAGACGACGACAGGCCCTAACTCACCACGCGACGGACAGGCACGTCGAAGGGCCGTCCAAAGTCTTTAAGCCATATCAAGCTGATGAAGAGCTTCGAATCTCAGCGCCCCATCGTTTCCCTCGACGGCGGTACACGACGGTGGTACAAATACCTCGACAGGGTTGGTCATAAGTGTCTGATTTTGCAGTGCTAGGGGCGGTAAGGTGCGTTTCCCTCTCCCGCTACCAAGGAAGCCCCACTGCGCGTGGCTTCCGACGCTGACAGGCCGGCCCGCTGGTCCTGATCGGCCGAGCACCGTGCCAGGAAAGGCTGGACGCGCGGCGCCTGCGCCCAACTCCGGGCCGGATCGCGGCCGCGCCTGCCCCTGACGTCCTCGCCGCCCGAGCGTGCCGCTCGCGCGTCGTAGATCGACTTGGGCGCACTGGCCGCGCGCTCCGGCCAGCGCCAGGGGCGGTCGAGCCTGGCAGGAGCGGGTCGCGCGGCGTTCACGCGGCGTCGGTTGGGCTGCTTGCGTATGGCAGGCTCCCGCGCGAAAGTTCGGCGCGGGCGGCGGGTGCCCGCATCGGCGATCCGGGGTGGGCGTCGGACATGCGCCCGACGCTGGAGACCTCCGCCGCTCACCCCACCATCAAGCCCCGTCATGAAACGGGGTCCCAGGTCCCGCGAGCGGTCGAACCATGGTCCATACCGGCTACGATCCGGCGCTCGTCGCCTTGTCCGTCGCCATCGCGGTGCTCGCCTCGTACACGGCGCTCGATCTCGGCGGACGCGTTCGGGGTGCCGCCGCAGGGCTGCGTTGGGCCTGGGTCGCGGCGGCCTCGATCGCGATGGGCGGCGGCATCTGGTCGATGCACTTCATCGGCATGCTCGCCTTCGAGATGGATATGCCGGCCGCCTACGATCCCGGCATCACGCTCCTGTCCCTGCTCATCGCGGTCGGCGCCACCGGCGCGGCCCTCGCCTGGGTCAGCCGAACGGGCGCAGGCGAGGGCGACGTCCTCGTCAGCGGCCCGTTGATGGGCGTCGGCATCGCAGGGATGCACTACACCGGCATGGCCGCGATGCAGGTGCCCGGCAGCCTCGCCCACAGCCCGCCCCTCGTCGCGCTGTCCGTCGCGCTCGCCGTCACCGCGGCGACCGCCGCGCTGTGGCTTACGGTTCGCCGGCACGGCGTGTGGCAGAAGCTCGCGGCCGCCGGCGTGATGGGCCTGGCGGTCGCCGGCATGCACTACACCGGCATGGCGGCGGCGACGTTCACGGCCGAGGATGCCGGCGCCCATGCCGCCCATCATGCCGCACAGGCCGTCGCCGCCGGCGCGGGCCGACAGAACCTCGCCCTGTCCGTCGCCGGCGCGACGTTCCTGATCCTGTTCCTCGCCATGCTGGCCGCCTCCATCGATCAGCAGCGGGTCCAGCGGGACCTGCAGGCCAGCGAAGGGCGCTTCCGCGCTGCGGTGCAGGCCGTGCGCGGCGTGCTCTGGACCAACGACGCCGAGGGCCGGATGGTCGGCGAGCAACCCGGATGGGCACATCTCACCGGCCAGACCCGCGTGGAATACGAGGGCGTCGGCTGGGCGGCCGCCGTGCATCCGGACGACGTGCGGCCGACGATGGAGGCCTGGAACGCGACCGTCGCCTCGCGGCGTCCCTTCGTCCACGAGCACCGGGTCCGCGCGCGGGACGGAAGCTGGCGCCACTACGCGATCCACGCCGTACCGGTGCTCGATGCCCGCGGCGCGATCGGCGAATGGGTCGGCGTCCACACCGACATCACCAGGCAGCGGGAGGCGGAGGCGGAACTGCGTGAATCGAACGACGAGCTTCAGCGTTACGCCTACATCGTCAGCCACGACCTGCGCGCGCCGCTGGTCAACGTCATGGGTTTCACCAGCGAGTTGGAGGAGATGCGAACGGATATCCGCCAGGCGATGGGGGATCACCCGCAGGCGGCCCGGGTCGATGCGGATCTGGGCGAGGCGCTCGGCTTCATCAAGGCCGCCGTCACCCGCATGGAAGGGCTGATCGCAGCCATCCTGAAACTCTCGCGCGAGGGACGGCGCAGCTTCAACCCGGAGCGCCTCGACATGACGGCGCTGGTGCAGGGCCTGGCCGACGCGCAACGGCACCAGATCGACGCGGCCGGCGCGACCGTGAGCGTGGCGCCCGACCTGCCGCGGATCGTGGCGGATCGGATCGCGATCGAGCAGGTGATCGGCAACCTCATCGACAACGCCGTGAAGTATCTCGATCCCGCGCGGCCAGGTCGGATCGCGATCACGGCCCATCCTGCCGGCGGCAACCGGGTGCGGTTCGCCGTGACGGACAACGGCCGCGGGATCGCCGAACGCGACCATGCCCGCGTGTTCGAGCTGTTCCGCCGTTCGGGGGTTCAGGACCGGCCCGGCGAGGGCATCGGCCTCGCGCACGTGAAGGCCCTCGTCCGCTCGCTCGGCGGCCGGATCGATGTCACGTCGGAACTGGGCAAGGGCACCACCTTCGACGTGACGCTGCCCCGCGCGGCGGCTACAGGTCGTGGCGAGCCCGGCGACCCGATGGGACTGGCCGCGGAATGACTTCGGAGCGCGCCTTGAACGCCGTCAGCATCGTGATGATCGAGGACGACGAGGGCCACGCCCGGCTGATCGAGCGCAACATCCGCCGTGCCGGCGTCAACAACGCGATCATTCCGTTCCGCGATGGCACCTCGGCACTGTCCTACCTGCTCGGGCCGGACGGATCGGGCGAGGCGAGCGCGCGGCGCCACCTCCTGATCCTGCTCGACCTGAACCTTCCGGACATGACCGGCCTCGAGATCCTGGAGAAGCTGAAGGCCAACCTGCATACCAAACGGTCGCCCGTGGTGGTTCTCACGACCACCGACGACCATCGCGAGATCCAACGCTGCTACGATCTCGGCGCCAACGTCTACCTCACCAAGCCCGTCAACTACGAGGGCTTCTCGAACGCGATCCGGCAACTCGGGCTTTTCCTCGCGGTGATCCAGGTGCCCGAGAATTCATGATCCACGGCTCCACCGAAGCGGCGGCCGGTTCCGCGACCCTCGCCCGCGTCCTCTACATCGACGACGATCCGGGACTCGCACGCCTCGTCCGGCGTGCGCTCGGCGCGCGCGGCTACGCGGTCGAGCACGCGGCGAGCGGCGATGCGGGGCTGGCGCGGCTCCTGTCGGGCGGCATCGACGTCGTCGCGCTCGACCATCACATGCCGGAGCAGACCGGGCTCGACGTCCTCCCGGCGATCCGGGCGTTGCCCGATGCACCGCCGGTGATCTACGTCACCGGCTCGGAGGACAGCCGCGTCGCCGTCGCCGCGCTGAAGGCCGGCGCGGTCGATTACGTCTGGAAGGACGTTCGGGGGCAGTTCCGCGAATTGCTCGGCGAGGCGATCGACACGGCCCTGCGGCAGGAGGCGCTGCGCCGGGACAAGGAGCGCGCCGAAGCCGAGGTCCGCGAGGCGCGCGACCGCGCCGTCATGCTCCTGCGCGAGGTCAACCACCGGGTCGCGAACTCGCTGGCCCTGGTCGCGGCCCTGACCCACATGCAGACGCATGCGGTGTCCGATCCGGCAGCGAAGGCCGCGCTGGAGGAGATGCAGGCGCGGATCTCGGCCATCGCCGGCATCCATCGCCGCCTCTACACCTCCGACGACGTCGAGGCCGTCGAGCTCGACGCCTACCTCGCCAGCTTGGTCGAGGAATTGCAGGTCTCCATGAAGGCGGCCGGCCGCGACCACGTCATACGGCTGCGCGCCGATCCCGTGCGGCTGGCGACCGACAAGGCGGTCTCGGTCGGCGTGGTCGTCACCGAGCTGGTGACCAACGCCTACAAGTACGCCTACCCCCACGGCGCCGTCGGGGAGATCCGGGTCGAGCTTCGTCGGCAGTCCGCGGACGCGCTGGAACTTGCCGTCGAGGACGACGGGATCGGCTGGACGGGCGAGGGACGGCCACGCGGCACGGGACTCGGGTCGCGCATCACCCGGGCGATGGCGACGAACCTGCGCTCGGCGCTGTGCTATGCCTCCGACCGCGTCGGCACACGCGCCGTGCTGCAGTTCCAGGTCTGATACGGTTTCCGGCTGAAGGTTTCCGTCGCGCGCCGTTTTCCCGGACGCCTGGAGCGTGAGCGGAAGCTGATCCGGGACCTAAGCAGGCATTCGTGGGTCGCCCCACGAATGCCTGCTTCGATCTCTTTGGTGCCGCATCATTTTTTTCGCGCGAACCGGCGGCCACTTCGCGCAATGATGCTTAGCAAAACAAAGGGCCGTGCAGCGGCTCGATCCGACCGGCGCCAAGGTTCGACCGCAAAGGGTTTCGACGCTTCGCGACGTCGTGTGCCCGGTCCCGGATCGGGTTCCGCTGTCGCGCCACCCGTCCGGGAAAACGGACCTGTCGTCGGCCGAAGCATTCAACCGGAAACCGTATGAGACGCCTTGTCTGCGCCGGCGATGCCGAGCGCGGCCGGAGGCGGATCGCGAAAGATGCGCGATCCGCCGCGATCACGCGGCGCGATGCATAGCCGCGTGCACGTCGGCGGCGTAGCTGGGGGATGCTTCCACCTCGACACCGGACGTTCCCATGCCCCGCTGGATGTTCGCCGTCTTCGCCTTCGCCCTGCTTCTGGCCGTCCTCGGCATCGTGGCCACGGTCCTGAAGACCGGGCCGGCCGACGATCGCACCCCGCAGGCCGCCCCGGCCACCGGTTCACGCTGATAGCCGGCGCCCGCGATGCCGACGCGGGGACGACGATCGACCGCATGCGCGCCCGGCCTCCGGCCGAGGAAGAGCGGCGGCCTCCGACCGGTTTCCAGCGCCGCCGACCGAAGCCGAAGCTCTTCGCGCGTTCGCAGCACTGGACCCGGCCGCTCGCGGATGCGATCGCATCGTCGGCCGGCGGACCTCACGGCGTGTGGTCGGCATCCGGTGACGGGCGCCGACCCGCGACACCGCATCCCGATGAGGCCGGCCGCGTCGCAGGCGGGCCTCGGGCCGGCGGTCGCGTCCTCCCGGTCGGCAGAACACGGGCCGAACCCATGCCGCCCTACGGCACGTTGCGCGAACGGTTGTCTTCGGCACCGCCGCTTCACGACCCGGCAGCGGCCGCAGCCCGGCTCGCGGACGTGGAGCACGCCTTCGCCGGCCTGCTCACGCCGCCCGTGCACGCGCTCCTGCTCGGGCTCGCCGACCATTCGCCCTTCCTCTGGCGGCTGGTCACGCAGGCGCCCGATCGTTTCCGCACCCTCCTCGAACAGGCGCCCGAGGCCGCCGACGCGACGATCACGGCGCGCCAGCGCGCGGCCGGGCGCGCCGGCGGCGGCGACCCCGATCTCGCCGCGCTCGGCCGCCGCCTGCGCAGGAACCGGACGAAGCATGCCCTGCTCGTGGCGCTGGCCGATCTCGGCGGCCTCTGGGACTTGGCGACCGTCACGAAGGCGCTGTCGCGGTTCGCCGACGCCTCCGTCCTGGCCGCGACCGACGCGCTGCTCCTGAAGGCGGTGGCCGCGGGCAGGTTCCTGCCGCCGGAACCGGATGCGCCGCAGACGCGCTCGGGCCTCGTCGTCCTCGGGCTCGGCAAGCTCGGGGCTCACGAGCTCAACTATTCCAGCGACATCGACCTCGTGGTGTTCTTCGACGCGGCCGTCGCGCCGCTCGCGGCGGGAACGGAGGCGACGCCGTTCTTTACCAGGATCGCCCAAGGGATCGCCAAGCTCCTGGAGGAACGCACCGGCGACGGCTACGTCCACCGGGTCGATTATCGCCTGCGGCCCGATCCCGGATCGACGGCGGTGGCGCTCTCGACCGACTTCGCCTTCGACTACTATCAGTCGCTCGGGCAGAACTGGGAACGCGCGGCCTTCATCAAGGCGCGGCCCGTCGCGGGCGACCTCGCCGCGGGCGAACGCTTCCTCGCCGAGCTCCGGCCGTTCGTCTGGCGCAGATACTTCGATTTCGCGTCGATCGCCGACATCCATGCGATGAAGCGCCAGATCCACGTCGTGCGCGGGCACGAGGCGATCGCGGTCGGCGGCCACGACATCAAGCTCGGGCGCGGCGGCATCCGCGAGATCGAGTTCTTCGTGCAGACGCAGCAGCTCGTCTTCGGCGGGCGGCAGCCGGAGCTGCGCGGCCCGGGGACGGTGGCGATGCTCGGCGCGCTCGCCGACGCGGGCTGGATCGACGGGCGCGCCCGCGACGAGCTCGGCGCGGCCTACGCGTTCCTGCGCACGGTCGAGCACCGCCTCCAGATGGTGCGCGACGCGCAGACGCAGCGCCTGCCGCCGGCCGGCGACGCGCTGGCCGCCTTCGCGCGCTTCGCCGGCTACCCGACGCGGGCGGCGTTCGAGGCGGCGCTGCGCCATCATGCCGGCCGCGTCCAGGCGCATGACGTCCTGCTGTTCGAGACGGCGCCGAGCCTGTCGGCCGAGGTCGGCGACCTCGTCTTCACCGGCGCCGAGGCCGATCCGGCCACCCTCGCGACGCTGGCGCGCCTCGGGTTCCGCGATCCCGGGCGCGCCGTCGAGACCGTGCGGGGCTGGCACTTCGGACGCCGGCCGGCCGTGCGCGACGCCCGCGCGCGCGCGGTGCTGACGAACCTCCTCCCGGGCCTCCTCCGGGCGCTGGGCGGGACCGCGGAGCCGGATGCCGCACTGAACACCCTCGACAGCGCCTTCGCGCGCATGCCGGCGGCGGCCGAACTGCTCACGATCCTGCGCTCGCGCGAGCGCCTGCTCGCGCTCTTCTGCGACATCCTCGGCACCGCGCCGCGGCTCGCCGCCGCCGTCGCGGTCGGCCCGCACGTCCTCGATGCCGTGCTCGACGCCGACTTCGTCGCGGCGGCGACGGAGGCGGGCGCGATCGGCGGCCAGTACCGGGCGCTGGTCGGCGACCCGCCCTGCCACGAGACGTTCCTCGACCGCAGCCGCGACGCGGCGCGCCGGATGCGCTTCATCACGGGCGCACGGCTGCTCTCGGGGCTCATATCCCCGGAGCAGGCCGGCACGGCCTACGCGGCGATCGCCGATGCCGCCGTCGCCACGAGTCTGGCCGCGATCGAGCGCGACTTCGCCACCGCGTACGGCACCGTGCCGAAGGGCCGCTGCGCGATCCTCGCCGTCGGGCGCCTCGGCTCGCGTCAGCTCACGGCGGAGTCGGATCTCGACCTCGTGGTCGTCTACGATTTCGATCCCGGGGATCGCACCAGCACCGGTCCGCGCGCCATCGACGCGGTCGTCGCCTACAACCGCCTGGCGCAGCGGCTCTACGCGGCGCTGACCGTTCCGACCCGCCGCGGCGGCCTCTACGCGGTCGACCTGCGCCTGCGTCCGGGCGGCGACCACAGCCCGCCCGCGGTCCAGTTCCGGGGCTTCGTGGCCTACCAGCGCGACGAGGCCGAGATCTGGGAGCACATGGTGCTGACGCGCGCCCGGGTGGTCGCGGGCGATGCGAGCCTGTCGGCCGAACTCTCCGCGGTGATCCGCGAGACGGTCGCGCGGCCGCGCGACGCCGCGGCGGTCTGCCGGAGCGTGCGCGCGATGCGCGCCCTGGTCGCGCGGGACAAGGAGCCTCGTGGACCGCACGACCTCAAACGCGCGCCGGGAGGGCTGCTCGATCTCGACTTCCTCGCCCAGGCCCTCGTCCTCGGCCACGCCCACGCGCATCGCGACCTTGTCGGCCTGACCGCCGACGCGGTGCTGCTGCGGGCGGCCGGTCACGGTCTCCTGTCCGTCGATGCCGCGACACGGCTCGCCGGAGCCTACCGGCTGTTCGACGCGGTGCATCACTGGCAGCGGCTGACCGGGGCGGACGGGGCGGCCGAGCCCGCGCCGGGCGCGGCGACGCGGATGGCGGCGGCGATGGGATCGCCGGGCGCGGGCAGCCTGACCGCGCGGATCGACGCCGGGCGACGGGCGGTCCGCCGGATCATCGCCGGCCTCGCACGCCCGACGCGATGACGGCCGCAGGCCGGTTGCGCGGTCGGCGGCGGGCCGTGGCGGGGAAGCGGGTCGTCGCGCGAAGCGGCGCGCCGGGTGGGCGCCGGGTCCCGGATAGGCTTGCGCCGCGCTGTGTGATAATATCCTTCGGCCATGGCCCGACCCGTTCCTCCGGATCGGAGGTGCGCGGTGGGAGGCCGCCGTGACCGACGAGACTGCGACGGCCGACCTGACGACGCTGGCCACCGCCGCCCCGGGGACAGGCCAGCGCCGGTTCGCCGGGATGGTCTGCCTCGCCTTCGCCGCACTCTCGTTCGCGCTGCTGCCCGTCGTCGCCCGGCCGATGGCGCCGATGCCGGGGTTCGTGCCGAGCTACCAGGCCGCGCTCATCGTGGTCTACGCCTTCACCACCTACCTGTTCTTCGCGCAGTACCGGCGCACCCGCTCGGTCGCCCTGCTCGTCCTGGCGGCCGGCAGCCTCTACACCACCCTGATCGTCGCGGTTCAGCTGCTGACCTTCCCGAACGTGTTCGGCGCGGGCCGCATCCTCGGCGCCGGCCCGGCGACGACGACGTGGCTGTGGACGCTCTGGCACATCGGGCCGCCGCTCTTCGCCCTGCCTTACGCGATCATGGAGGGCGACGGCCGCCCGCGGCACGTCGTCCCCGATCGGGTCCTGCCGGCCGGCGCCGCGACGGCGGTCGCGGTCGTCGCCGTCGTCGCGGCGCTGACGTTCGGGGTCGTCGCCGGCGTCGACTGGCTCCCGGCGAGCGCCGAGGGCGACAGCTACTGGCCGCTCACCACCTCGGGCGTCGGCCCCACCGTGGTCGTCCTCACCCTCGCCGCGCTGGCGACCCTGTGCTGGACGACGCGCCTGCGCAGCGTCCTCCAGCTCTGGCTCGCGGTTTCCCTGTTCCTGCTGCTGCTCGACAACCTCGTCACGCTGCCGGGCGCGGCGCGCGGCACCGTCGGATGGTTCGCCGGCCGGATCGAGGCCCTGTTCGCCGGGATCGTCGTGCTCTGCGTCTACCTGCGCGAGGTCGACCTGCTCTACCGCCAGGCCGAGCGCACCGCCGAGGCGCGCGAGCGCCAACGCGCCGAACTCCAGCTCGCGCGCGACAACCTCGCCATCGCCCTCGACGCCGCCGCCATGGGAGACTGGGAACTCGACCTCGTCGCCGGAACCTCGCGGCGGACCCTGCGCCACGACCGGATCTTCGGTTACGAGGCCGTCCAGCCGCATTGGGATCGGGCCGCGATCCTGGCCCACGTCCTCCCGGAGGATCGCGCGGCGGCCGAGGCCGCCTTCGCGGCCGCCGAGGCCACCGGCCACCTCGACCTGCAATGCCGCATCCGGCGCGCCGGCGACGGGGCGACGCGCTGGGTCGCGATCAAGGGCAAGGCCTACCGCGACGGCGCGGGCCGGGCGACCGGCATGGCCGGGATCGTCATGGACACCACCGAGCGGCACGAGGCGGACGAGCGCCTGAACCAGGCCCAGAAGATGGAGGCGATCGGCCAGCTCACCGGCGGCGTCGCGCACGACTTCAACAACCTGCTCACCATCATCGTCGGCAACCTCGACATGATCGTGCGGCGCCCGGACAACGCCCAGCGGGTCGAGCGCCTCGCGACCTCGGCGATGACCGCAGCCCGCCGCGGCGCCGAGGTGACCGAGAAGCTGCTGTCGTTCTCGCGCCGGCAGGTGCTGCGCCCGGAGACGGTCAACCCGAACCGCCTGCTCAAGGACTTCCGGATGCTGCTCCAGCGCGCGGTCGGCGAGACCATCGCGGTGGATTTCGACCTCGATGCCGGCCTCGACCCGGTCCGCCTCGACCCCGGCCAGTTCGAGAGCGCGATCCTCAACCTCGCCGTCAACGCCCGCGACGCGATGCCGTCCGGCGGCCGGCTCTCGGTCCGGACGGAGAACCTGACCGTGACGCCGGAGCGGGGGACCGCGCTGCCGGACCTCGCGCCGGGAGCCTACGTCCACGTCTCGGTCACCGACACCGGCCTCGGGATGGACGAGGCGACCGCCGCCCACGCCTTCGAGCCGTTCTTCACGACCAAGGACATCGGCAAGGGCACCGGCCTCGGCCTCAGCCAGGTCTACGGCTTCGCCCGCCAGGGCGGCGGCCAGGTCGTGCTGCGGAGCGAAGTCGGGGTCGGCACGACGGTCTCGATCTACCTGCCGCACTCGACGGAAAGCCTCGCGCCGGCCCGCCTCGAAGGCCCGATGCCGCTCCGCCGCGCGACGGAGGGCGAGGTGATCCTCGTGGTCGAGGACGAGCCGGCGGTCCTCGACATGGCGGTCGAGAGCCTGGGCGAGCTCGGCTACCGTACCCTCACCGCGACCCATGCCGCCGCGGCGCTCGACCGCCTCAAGGGGCCGGAGCGCATCGACATCCTGTTCTCCGACATCGTGATGCCGGGCGGGATGAACGGGGTCCAGCTCTCGGTCGAGGCGCGCCGGCTCCGGCCGGGGCTGCGGGTGCTGCTCGCTTCGGGCTACACCGGGTCGGCGCTCGGCGACGAGGGCCTGCCCGCCGACCTGCCGCTCCTGAACAAGCCCTATCGGCGCGAGGATCTCGCCGACAAGCTGCGCGTCGTCATGGGCCGGCGCTGAGCCGCGCGCGCCATCATGCCCGCCGCGACCGCATCCGACGGTCCAAGGCGCGGGCGAGCGCGATCATCGCGAAGAGGCCGACGGCGTTCACGGCGGTCTGAAGCGGCCAGGTCGGGCCGAAGGTGCGATACACGATGCGCCCGATCAGCGCCGCCATGCAGCCGAGGGCGAACACCTCCAGCGAGTGGCGCCCGCACGCCTCCAGCGGCCACAGGCGCGGATGCATCGCCAGGCGATGGATGTGGCCCGAGCTGAACAGCAGGTAGGTCAGCGCGAGGACGTGCACGAGCCGCAGCGGCGCCACGCGCCCCTTGTCCGGGGGCGCCATCGCGAACGGGCTGAGGTCCGGCAGTCCCCAGGCGGCCCACGGCGCGGCCTGCGCGAGCGAGACCGCGAGGTAGATCCAGCAGGCGGCGGCGAGCCAGCCGCGGCGCGGCAGCAGGCCGGTCCCCGCGGTCGTGACGGCGGCGAGCGCCATCCCGATCGCGAACAGGAACTGCCACGCGAACGGGTTGAAGTACCAGCCGTCGTCGGCCGCGGCGTTGGGCAGGTTGAGGCTCGGGTTCAGGTTCGCCAGCACCCAGACCAGGGCCGAGAGGCCGAGCACCGCCCAGGCGTTCCGGCGCATGCCGGCATAGAGGATCGGAAAGGCGGCCAGCAGCACGATGTAGAGCGGCAGGATGTCGAGGTAGTTCGGCAGCGCGTTCAACAGGAGGCCGCGCAGCAGGCCGGACCACAGGCCCATCTGCAGCAGGGGCGCCACGCCGAAGCGCGGGACGAGGCCCGTCAGCTCCATCCACGCGCGCACGATGAACAGGGTGGCGAGCAGGAGGGCTGCCTGGAACGCGTAGATGCGCAGGCAGCGGAGCGCGATGCGCTTCAGGGTCTCCGCGGTGCCGCTGCGCCGGAACAGCCCGCCATAGGCGGCCATCGCGGAGTAGCCGGCAAACAGCACGAAAAGCTCGGCGGCGTCCGAGAAGCCGAGGTTGTGCGGCGTGACGAGGGCCGGCGCGTTGTTGGGGATGTGATCGAGGAAGATGACGAGCAGGGCAAGTCCGCGCAGGACGTCGACGCGCGGGTCGCGCCTGCGCGCGTCGGCCGCGGTCACGGGCGCGGTTCGGGGCGGATCGTCGGCTCCGCTTCCGTCCGGGCGCTGAGGCCCGAGCGGGGCCGGCAGCCGACTCACGGGCGGACCGCCGGCGTCTCGACGGGCAGCGGGGCCGCCCGCTGCGCGAGGTGGAGTTCGAGGGCGGTGTATTCCGGCGCGCCGTAGGCGAAGGGTTCGGCGCGCATCCCGCTCATGCAATTGCGCAGGCGGCGCTGCACCGAGCCGAGGCCCTGCCATTCCAGGCGGTAGAGCGGATAGCCGGTGGCGTGCCCCTGCGGGATCGTCGCGGCCCCCAGCCGCCGTCCCCAGTTGTCGTCGTGGCAGGTCGCGCAGGCGAGACCGAGCTGGCCCATGCGGCCCTCGAAGAGCTGCCGGCCCGCCTGCCGCGCCGGTGCGAGGCGCGGGTCGTCGGGCGGGGCGAGCGGCAGCCCGCGTGATGGCAGGGCGACGAACGCGGTCAGCCCGAGGAGTTCAGCGCCCTCCCGCGGCAGCGCCTCCGCGTCCTGGCGCAGCGTGCGGCACTGGTTGATCCGGCCCTCCAGGTCGATCGGCGCGCGCGTGCGCGCGTCCCAGGCCGGGTAGCGGGCCGCGACGCCGCGCATGCCGGCCTCCGCCTCGCCGTGGCAGCCGGCGCAGGCGGGCTTGCCCGGCGCCGGCGGCCGCGACCACAGCTCGGCCCCGTCCTGGACCCACAGCATGCCGGGGTTGGCGGTGTCATCGCGCTGCATCCGTTGGATCTCGGGGGACAGGCGATCGAAGCCCGACCGCTTCTCCGCGGCGGCGATCCCGCCCGCCCGCGCCGCCGGCACGAGCGACAGCATCGCCAAGAGGGTGGCAGGGAGGGTGGCGGCCCGCATCCGGATGCCCCTCAGGTCACGGTGAGGGCGGCGGTCTCGGTCTGCTCGAAGCCGCCGTCCCCGCGCCACGTGAAGGTCAGCGTGCCGCTCACCGTCGCGAGCGTCGTGAAGGTCAGGTACGGGTTGGCGGCGGTCGCCGGGAACAGCTCGGCCCGGAAGACCTCCGTGCCGTCGTAGCGGCAGACGAACTCGGTGAGGATGTTGCGCGGCAGGATGCGTCCGTCGGGCCCCGGCCGGAACCCGGTCTCCATCGGATGCGCGATCAGGGTCTTGATCTCGACGACCGCGCCGGCCTTGGCGGTCCTGGGCAGGTTGATCAGCGCGCGGGCCAAGGCGTCAGCCCTCCAGGCAGGCGGCGAGCGTCACGATCGCGTCCGCGCTCGCCGACCAGTAGGTGCCGTCGCTCATCTCGGCGATGGCGGTGATGCGCTGCGTGTCGGCGAGCCGGATGCGCGCGGCGACGCGGGCGCGCCCGGCGCGCGGCCCGAGATGCAGGGTGGCGACGTTCGGCTGCGGGTTCTTCGCGTTGAAGATGCCGATGCGGCGGACATGGTCGGCCTCCGTCATCGGGCTCTCCACGGTGACCGTGACCGGCACGGTGTTGCCGTTCTCGACGAGCGGCGGCAGCTCGAGGGCGACCCGGCCCGGGCGGATCTCGGCGTCGCCCGCGAAGCGCCGGATCGCCGCGGCGGTCGTCTCCCGCACCGCGGCCGCGGCGGCGACCGGGCGCAGCGTGAGCGCCAGCGCGGAGGCCCCCGCGCCGGCCAGCACCCGGCGGCGGAGCGCGTCCGGTCGATCCTGGCGCATCATCCCGTCCCTCATGGCTCCGCCCGATCCGTGCCCGCGGCGTCGCGCAGCGTCGTCAGGAAGGCGACGACGTCCTCGATCGCGTCCGGCTCCAGGATCGGCCGGCCCTGCCATGCCGTCCCGACGCGGGCGAGCCCGTCCAGGCTGTAATAGGCCGGCATGATCGTCTCCGGGTCGAGGCGCCGGCCGTCCACGAGGCGCAGGCGAAGCTCGCCGGCGCTGCGGCGCGCGCCGACACCCGAAAGGTCCGGCCCGAGGTTGCCCTGGAAGCGCACCTCGGGGAAGGGCCCGGCATGGCAGAGCAGGCAGAGCCCGCGGGTGCGGTCGCCGACGATCGCCCGGCCGCGCGCCGGATCGCCGGGCGTGCCCGTGAGCGAGGCGGGGATCGCGTCGCCCACCACGACGACGGGCCGCAGCGGCTCGGGCGATCCCGTCGCCCCGGCCGCCGTCGCGAGCAGCGTCACGCCGCAGGCGGCCCGGCCCAGCACCGATCTCATCCGAACACCTCGGCGGTGATCGTCCGGTACCAGTCCTCGGCGTAGGCCGCCTCCTGCGCGCGCACCGCATCCGGCGCGTCGAGCGGGCTGGTGCCGCCCGCACCCTCGACATCGGCGAGGATGCCGGCGACCGGATGGAATACGCCCGCGACCGAGATCGCGTTGCCCGGCGCGACGAGGCTGTAGCAGGTGTTGATGAGCTTCGGTTCCTCGGGCGCGCGGCCGGCGAGCAGGTCCGCGACGGCGCGCGCGCAGACCTTCGCCTGGGCGTTGGCCGAGAACGCCGATTTCGGCATCGCGCCGGCGATCGCCGCGTCGCCGATCACGTGGATGCCCGGCACGAGCCGCGACTCGAACGTCACCGGATCGATCGGGCACCAGCCGCTGCGGTCGGCGACGCCGGCGAGCCCCGCGATGCGGCCGGCCCGCTGCGGCGGGATGATGCTCGCCACGTCGGCCTTGTAGGTGGCAAAATCGGTCTGGACCGTCATCGCCGCCGGATCGACCGCCGTGACCTGCCCGCCGGCGGCGAGCGGCACGTATTCGAGCAGACCGGGATAGAGCGCGGCCCAGGCCGCCTGGAACAGGCGCTGCTTGGAGAACGCGTCCTTGGCGTCGAGGACGATCAGCTTGGAGCGGGGTTTGCGCGTCTTGAGGACGTGCGCGATCAGGCTCGCGCGCTCGTAGGGGCCGGGCGGGCAGCGATAGGGGTTGGCGGGAACCGCGATCACCACCGTGCCGCCGTCCGGCATCGCGTCGAGTTGCCGGGCGAGCAGCAGCGTCTGCTCGCCGGCCTTCCACGCATGCGGCATCACCGCGGCGGCGGCCTCGTCGTAGCCCGGCAGCGCGTCGAAGCGCAGGTCGATGCCGGGCGCGAGCACGAGGCGGTCGTAGGCAAGGCCCGATCCGTCCGCGAGCGTCACGCGCCGCCCGGCCGGATCGATGCCGGTCGCCGTCGCCCGCACGAGCGTGATCCCGGCCGCGCCGAGACGATCGTAGCCGAAGCGTTGCGCCGCGATCGGCTGCAGACCGGCGATCACCGCGTTGCTGAACGGGCCGGCGGTGTAGGTCGCGCTGCCCTCGACCAGGGTGACGTCGATTCCGGCTTGTGCCAAAGCCCGTGCCGCCGTCGCACCGCCGAAGCCGCCGCCGACCACCACGACCCTCGGCGCCGTCCCGGCGAGGGTAGGGCGGGCCAGCGCCAGCCCGGCCGCGGCCGCCAGGAAGCCGCGGCGCGTCGCCCGGCGGGTGTTCCCGCAGCACCTCATCGCGCCGTCCGAGCGGCGAACCACGCCGCGATGGCGCGGCTCTCGGGTTCGGAAAACCCCTTCGCGATGCGGGTCATGATCGTGGCGGGCCGCTCGCCGGCGCGATAGGCTGCGAGCAGCGCCGCGATCTCCGCCTCGGGACGCCCGTCGAGCGATCCCATCGCGGCACCGGTGGCGTGGCAGCCGGTGCAGGACGACGCGCCGGGTGGCGCCCGCAGGTCCGAGGCGTGCCCGGCGACCGTGACGAGAACCAGCGCCGCGGCGACCTGCGTTCCCCTCATGCGCGCCGCAGGTCCGTGTTCCTGAGGGGCAACTGGCGCACCCGCTTGCCGGTGGCGGCGAACACGGCGTTGAGGACGGCGGGCGCCGCCACCGCGATCGTCGGCTCGCCGACGCCGCCCCAGAAGTCGCCCGACGGCATCACGATCGTCTCCACCACGGGCATCTCGTCCATGCGCAGGACCGGATAGGTGTCGAAGTTCGTCTGCTCGATGCGGCCGTCCTTCACCGTGCATTCGCCGTGGAGCGCCGCCGAGAGGCCGTAGACGAACGAGCCGCCGATCTGCGCGTCGATCTGCTGCGGGTTCAGCGCGTGGCCCGGGTCGGTCGCGGCGACGATGCGGTGGATCTTCAAGGCGCCGTCGGCGCTCACCGAGACCTCGGCGGCGGCGGCGACGTAGCTGCCGAAGCCCATGATCTGCGCGATGCCGCGATGCACGCCGGCGGGCGGGCTCGTGCCCCAGCCGATCCTGTCGGCCACCGCATCGAGCACCGCCAAATGCTTGGGGTACGAGGCCATCATCTTCCGGCGGAACGCGAGCGGGTCCTGGCCCGCGGCGTGGGCGAGTTCGTCCACGAAGCATTCGAGGTAGAACGCGTTCGGGTTGAGGTTCACGCCGCGCCAGAAGCCCGGGACGATGTGCGGGTTGCGCATGGCGTGGTCGATCAGCACGTTGGGGATGGCGTAGCCGAGGCTCCCCTCCGGACCGCCCGGGTTCAGCCCCTGGAACGTGATGGGATCGCGCCCGTCCACCATCCGCTGCGGCGCGATCGCCGCCAGGATCGACTGCCCCGAGATGCGCATGTGCAGGCCGGTGACGGTGCCGTCCGCATCGAGGCCCGCGCGCATCCGGCACTGCGTGACCGGGTGGTAGCGGCCATGCGTCATGTCCTCCTCGCGGGTCCAGATCAGCTTGACCGGCGTGCCGGGCATCTCCCGCGCGATCAGCACCGCCTGCCGCACCCAGTCGTGGGTGGCGCCGCGGCGGCCGAAGCCGCCGCCGAGATGGATCTTGTAGACCTCGCAGTTCCTGGCCGAGAGGCCGGCGGCCTCGGCGGTCGCGGCGAGCGCGGCCTCGCCGTTCTGCGTCGGCGTCCAGACCTCGCACCGCTCCGGCGTCCACAGCGCCGTCGCGTTCATCGGCTCCATCGTCGCGTGGTTCTGGAACGGCACGCCGTAATCGGCCTCCACCACCGTCGCGGCCCCGGCCAGGGCGGCCGCGACGTCGCCGGCCTTGTTGCCGACATAGGCGTCCTCGGCCTCGAGCCCCGCGCGGAGGATCGCGGCGATGCTCGCGCTGGAGACCTGCGCGTTCGGCCCCTCGTCCCAGACGATCGCGAGCGCATCGAGCGCGGTCTTCGCCCGCCAGAACGTGTCGGCGACGACGGCAACGCCCGTGTCGCCCACCTGCACGACGCGCTTCACGCCCGGCATGCCCGCGACCGCCCTGGCGTCGAAGCTCTTCACCGTGCCGCCGGTGACCGGGCAGTCCCGGATCGCGGCGTTCAGCATCCCCGGCATCGTCAGGTCGAGCCCGTAGACCTGGCTGCCGTCGAGCTTCGGCAGCGTGTCGAGGCGCTTCAGCGGCTTGCCGGCGATCGTCCAGTCGCGCGGGTCCTTCAGCGCCACGTCCTTGGGCGGGGCGATCTTCGCCGCCTCGGCGGCGACCGCACCGTAGGTCGTGGTCCGCCCGGAGGCCGCGTGGGCGATCACGCCCTTCTCGACCCGGCATTCGGCGGCCGGGACGCCCCAGCCCCTGGCGGCCGCCTCGACCAGCATGATCCGGGCGGCGGCGCCGCCCTTGCGGACATAGGCGTGCGACTCGCGGATGCCGCGGCTGCCGCCGGTGCCGAAATCGCCCCAGACGCGCTGGCGCGCGAGGTTCTGGCCCGGCGTCGGGTATTCCGTGGTCACGCGGGACCAGTCGCAGCCGAGTTCTTCCGCCACGAGCTGCGCGAGGCCGGTGAGCGTGCCCTGGCCCATCTCCGAGCGCGCCACGCGGATCACCACGGTCTCGTCGGGATGGATCACCACCCAGGCGTTGACCTCGGGTGCAATGCCGGGGGCGGGCGCCGCCTCGGCGAACGGAACGTGGAAGCCGAGGCTGAACCCGCCGGCGGCGGCTGCCGCGCCGACGAGGAGGCCGCGGCGCGAGGGGCGGGCGGCCGGATGCGTGTCGAGGCTCATCGATCCCTCCCTCAGCCGCGGCCGGACTGGCCGCCCTCGGCGGCGAGCTTGATGCCGGCGAGCACACGGTTGTAGGTGCCGCAGCGGCAGATGTTGGTGATCTCGGAACGGATCTCGCTCTCGCTGGGCTTCGGGTTCTGCGCGAGCAGCGCGGCCGATGCCATGATCATGCCGGGCTGGCAGAAGCCGCATTGCGGCACGTCGAGGGCGGCCCAGGCCTTCTGCACCGGATGCGCGGCGTCCGGCGCCAAGCCTTCGATCGTCACGATCTTCTGGTCGGGCGTCACCGCCGAGAGCGGGATCGAGCAGGACCGCACGGCGGCGCCGTCGAGATGGACCGTGCAGGCTCCGCATTGCGCGATGCCGCAGCCGTACTTCGTGCCCGTGAGGCCGACCTGCTCGCGGATCACCCAGAGGAGCGGGGTGTCGGGCTCGGCATCGACCTCGCGTACCGTGCCGTTGATAGTGAGACGCACCATCACTTCCTCCAACCGCCGGCCCCGGGCCTTCGGACCCGAGCGTATACGTCCCTGCGGGAAAAATCCCGCTCCCGGCCCGCTGCCGCGCCGCGGCATCGACGTCGCTACGGCCGTGCCCGACCGCGTTGATCGGACCCACTCCAAACCGCGGTCCACTTGGCGGCAATTTGGCGGCAATGACGCTCGGGACGCGGCCGTGCCGGGTTCCCGCGCCCGGCCGGCGTCTCGCTTCGGCGGCCGATCCGAAGCCTCATCCGCCCGCGCCGGCGAAGCCTGACGCTCACGCACGATAGTACGTTTCTTCGTCCGATTTCGTCCTGGTATATTGCATGCCTGGAAAATCGATGCATGATGCGCCCACGCGATCGCAGAGTCGCCGCGGGAGAGAACTCGGCATGGAAACTCAGGACGCCCCATCGGCGAAATGGTGGCAGCTCGCCTTTGGCGTGCTGTGCATGGCGATGATCGCCAACCTGCAATACGGCTGGACGCTGTTCGTCGATCCGATCGACGCCGAGCACCATTGGGGCCGTGCCGCGATCCAGCTCGCCTTCACGGTGTTCGTCGCCACCGAGACCTGGCTGGTGCCGGTCGAAGCCTGGTTCGTCGATCGTTACGGGCCGCGCATTGTCGTCGCGTTCGGCGGCGTGATGATCGCGCTGGCCTGGGTGATCAACGCCTATGCCGGTTCTCTGACGCTGCTCTATCTCGGCGCGGTGGTCGGCGGGATCGGGGCGGGCTCCGTCTACGGGACCTGCGTCGGCAATGCGCTGAAGTGGTTCCCGCACCGCAGGGGGCTCGCCGCGGGCGCCACCGCCGCCGGCTTCGGGGCGGGCGCCGCGGTCACCGTGGTGCCGATCGCGAAGATGATCGCGACGAGCGGCTACCAGAGCGCCTTCCTCACCTTCGGCCTGATCCAGGGCGCGGTGGTGGTCCTGCTCTCGGTGTTCCTGCGCAAGCCCGCGGTTGCGGTCCCGGTGCGGCGCAAGCATCTCAACCTGCCCCAGAGCCAGGTCGACCGGACCCCGGGCGAGACCGTGCGGACCCCGGTGTTCTGGGTGATGTACGCAATGTTCGTGATGGTGGCCGCCGGCGGCCTGATGGCTGCGGCCCAGATCGCGCCGATCGCCCACGACTTCAAGGTCGCCGACGTCCCCGTCAGCCTGTTCGGCCTGACGATGGCGACGCTGACCTTCGCGATCTCCCTCGATCGGATCTTCGACGGGTTCGGGCGGCCGTTCTTCGGCTGGGTGTCCGACCAGATCGGGCGCGAGAACACGATGTTCATCGCGTTCTCCACCGCCGCCTTCGCGGTGCTGATGCTGCTCAGCTACGGCACTATCCCGATCGTCTTCGTGCTGGCGACCGCGGTGTATTTCGGCGTGTTCGGCGAGATCTACTCGCTGTTCCCCGCGACCTGCGGCGACACCTTCGGCTCGAAGTTCGCCACAAGCAACGCCGGCCTGCTCTACACCGCCAAGGGCACGGCCGCGTTCCTCGTGCCCTTCGGCAGCCTGGTCGCCGCGGCCTACGGCTGGTATGCCGTCTTCGGCGTGATCGTCGCGCTGAACCTCACCGCGGCGACCCTGGCGATCTTCGTCCTGAAGCCGATGCGGGCGCGCTACCTCGCCCTGGACGCCGCCGCGGTGGCCCCCAAAGGGGAATGGTCCGCATCGTCCGATGCCGGCTTGGGCAGCGCAGGCGATGCGCGCCGCCCCTGAGACAAAACCCCGGCTCCGTCACGCCGGACTCCGGTTCCAGGCCCGATTCGGATCATGGAAACGGCTCTAGCAAGACCGTCGGCGGCCTCGCGCCCCCGAAACCGACCCATCCGTTGCCGGCAGGCTTGCGAAGACCTGCGGCATCGCCACGAATGCCCCGATCGACTTCGACCGTTGCCGCGTGATTGACGGTGGGCCGGACCGGCGGGAACACTCCTTCACCGACCCTTGCCACCGCTTGCCACGCGCGGGTCACGCTTCGGGCCGTCCGAGATCAACACCTCGGACGGCCCCATCACCGAAACTCAGGGAGGCCGAGATGTCCGCACTCGCTCAAGTCATCGATATCGACACCGCCGACGTGAACACGGCCGAGGCCGACACGCAGCCCGCGCTGACGGACGGGTTCCACCTCGTCATCGACGCGCTGAAGCTCAACGACATCCACACGATCTACGGCGTGCCGGGCATCCCGATCACCGATCTCGGCCGGCTCGCCCAGGCCGCGGGCATCCGCGTGATCTCGTTCCGGCACGAGCAGCACGCCGGCAACGCGGCGGCGATCGCCGGCTTCCTCACCCAGAAGCCGGGCATCTGCCTCACGGTGTCGGCCCCGGGCTTCCTCAACGGCCTCACGGCGCTGGCCAACGCCACCACCAACTGCTTCCCGATGATCCTGATCTCGGGCTCCTCCGAGCGCGAGATCGTCGACCTGCAGCAGGGCGATTACGAGGAGATGGACCAGCTCGCCATCGCCAAGCCCCTGTGCAAGGCGGCCTTCCGCGTGCTGCACGCGGCCGACATCGGCATCGGCGTGGCGCGTGCGATCCGCGCCGCCTGCTCGGGCCGGCCCGGCGGCGTCTACCTCGACCTGCCGGCCAAGCTGTTCTCGCAGGTGATGGACGCGCAGGCCGGCGCGGCGTCGCTGGTCAAGGTGATCGACCCGGCGCCCGCCCAGATCCCGGCGCCTTCGGCGATCAAGCGCGCCCTCGACGTGCTGAAGGGCGCCGAGCGCCCGCTGATCATCCTCGGCAAGGGCGCGGCCTACGCGCAGGCCGACGACGCGATCCGCGCGCTCGTGGAGACCAGCGGCATCCCCTACGTGCCGATGAGCATGGCCAAGGGCCTGCTGCCGGACACGCACCCGCTCTCGGCAGGCGCCGCGCGCTCGACGGTGCTGAAGGATTCCGACGTGGTGCTGCTGATCGGCGCCCGCCTCAACTGGCTGCTCTCGCACGGCAAGGGCAAGACCTGGGGCGCGCCGGGCTCGAAGAAGTTCATCCAGATCGATATCGAGCCGAAGGAGATGGATTCCAACGTCGAGATCGTGGCGCCCGTCGTCGGCGACATCGGCTCCTGCGTCGCAGCACTCCTCGACGGCATGAAGGGCGGATGGCAGGCGCCGCCGTCGGCCTGGACCGACACGATCAAGGCGAAGAAGGAGGTCAACATCGCCAAGATGGGCCAGCGCCTCCTGAAGAACTCGACGCCGATGGACTTCCACGGCGCGCTCGGCGTGCTGCGCACGATCATCAAGGAGCGGCCGGACGCGATCCTCGTCAACGAGGGCGCCAACACCCTCGATCTCGCCCGCG
>NZ_CAXTHR010000024.1:0-39735 GCF_964244095.1 uncultured Methylobacterium sp.
GCCTCCTTGGAGATGATGCCGCCTTCCTGGTTCTGCGTCTGCTTCTGGTGCTTCTTGACTAGGTTGATCCCGCGCACGAGTGCCTTGTCGTCCTTCGGCATCACCTGGACAACCTCGCCGGAGCGACCCGTGTCACGGCCGGTGAGGACGACGACCGTGTCGCCCTTCTTGATCTTGGCGGCCATCACAGCACCTCCGGTGCGAGCGAGATGATCTTCATGTGGTTGCGCGCACGAAGCTCGCGCGGCACCGGCCCGAAAATGCGGGTCCCGATCGGCTCCTTCTGGTTGTTGATCAGCACGGCCGCATTCTTGTCGAAGCGGATCACCGAACCGTCGGGACGCTTCAACTCCTTGGCGGTGCGCACGACGACCGCCTTCATCACGTCGCCCTTCTTGACGCGACCGCGCGGGATCGCCTCCTTGATGGACACGACGATGATGTCGCCCACGCCCGCATACTTGCGCTTCGACCCGCCCAGAACCTTGATGCACATCACGCGGCGCGCACCCGAGTTGTCGGCGACGTCCAGATTCGTCTGCATCTGGATCACAGGCGTGACCTTTCCTGGTTTCAGGCGGGTTTCCGCACACGGGCGGTATTGCCCGGCGGACGACGCCTGAGGGAGACCTGACGTCCCCGGCTCATATGACGGACCGCGCTAGCGGCGCTTTTCCAGCGCCGGCGCGGTCACTGCAGTCGAAGGAGGATCGATGAGATCCCCGCTGATCTGTCGCGAAGGCCGGTCGATTACACCGGGCGTGGGATTCGCGCAAGGTACGACACAGTCGATCGTCGGGTTCACCGGCGATTATCAGGCACCGCACGCTTCCCTCCCCCCCTGCGGGGGAGGGTGGCCCTCGCGTGAGCGAGGGTCGGGAGAGGGGAGTGCCGCATCCGGCACCGTCGCTCCCCTCTCCTGACTTGGCTCGCGGGCCACCCTCTCCCGCAGAGGGGGGAGGGAAGACGCGACCGCTCTCAGGCGGCCGCGGACGCCTCGGCCGGGACGGCGTCGCCCTCGACGAGCTTCCACGTTTTGGTCTTCGAGTACGGCCGGCACTCCTCGATGAACACCGTCGCCCCGACTTTGGCGACGTTCGCCTCGTCATGCGCGTGGTAGTTCTTGGAGCGGCGGACGGTCTTCTTCATCACCGGGTGGGTGAAGCGACGCTCCACCTTCACCACGATGGTCTTGGCGCCTTTGTCGCTGACGACGACGCCCTGCAGGATGCGCTTCGGCATGGTGATATGCTCCTCAAGCCTGCGCCGGGCTAAGCGTCTTCTGACGCTGCAGCGTGCGGACGCGGGCGATGTCGCGCCGGACCTCGCGGACGCGGGCGACGTTCTCGAGCTGGCCCGTGGCCCCCTGGAAGCGCAGGTTGAACTGCTCCTTCTTCAGGTTGAGCAGCTCGTCGCCCAACTGGTCCGGCGACAGGGCGGCGAGATCCGACTGTCTCTGTGACGACTTCATGATCTGCCTCCCTTAGTCGGCGATGCGTTGCACGACGCGCGTGCGGATGGGCAGCTTGGCCGCCCCGAGGCGGAGCGCCTCCTTGGCGATGTCCTCGGCGACGCCATCGACCTCGAACATGATACGGCCGGGATGCACCCGGGCGGCCCAGTATTCCGGAGCGCCCTTGCCGGAGCCCATGCGGACTTCGGTGGGCTTGCTCGTGACCGGCACGTCGGGGAAGATCCGAATCCAGACCCGGCCCTGACGCTTCATCTCGCGGGTGATCGCGCGGCGGGCCGCCTCGATCTGGCGGGCCGTGACGCGCTCCGGCTCCACCGCCTTGAGGCCGAACTGACCGAAATTCAGGTCGAAGCCGCCCTTGGCCGCACCGGAGATGCGGCCCTTGAACTGCTTACGAAACCGGGTCTTCTTGGGTTGCAACATGGCAGCCTCTCAACACCTTCCTCGGCTCGGGGTTCGCAATCGCGCTCAGGCGTGATCGCGGCGACCGCGGCCGCCCTCGCCGTCGCGCTCGCGACGACCGCCTGAACGGCCGCCCTCTTCCTGCGCCTTCTTGTCCTGCGCCATCGGGTCGTGCTCGAGGATCTCGCCCTTGAACACCCAGACCTTGATGCCGCACGTCCCGTAGGTCGTGAACGCGGTGGCCGTGCCGTAATCGACGTCGGCGCGCAGGGTATGCAGGGGCACCCGGCCCTCGCGGTACCATTCCTGACGCGCGATCTCGGCGCCGCCGAGCCGGCCGGAGCAGTTGATGCGGATGCCCTCGGCGCCGAGCCGCATCGCCGACTGCACGGCGCGCTTCATCGCGCGGCGGAACGCGACGCGGCGCTCCAACTGCTGCGCGATCGAGTCGGCCACCAGCACGGCGTCGATCTCGGGCTTGCGCACCTCGACGATGTTAATGGTCACGTCAGCCTTGGTCATCGTGTTGACCAGCTTGCGCAGCTTCTCGATGTCGGCGCCCTTCTTGCCGATCACCACGCCCGGACGGCCCGAGTGGATAGTGACGCGGCACTTCCGGTGCGGACGCTCGATGACGATCTTCGAGACCGCGGCCTGCTTGAGCTGCTTCATCAGGGCGGCGCGGATCGCGACGTCCTCGTGCATCAGCTTGACGTACTCACCCTTGCCGGCGAACCAGCGCGAGTCCCAGGTCCGGTTGATGCCGAGCCGGAGACCGATCGGGTTGACTTTCTGACCCATCAGATCCTCCTCACGCCGCTTCGACGGCTCGGACTTCGCGCACCACGATGGTGAGGTTCGCGAAGGGTTTCAGGATGCGCGCGCCGCGGCCGCGGGCGCGGGCGTGGAAGCGCTTGAGCACCAGCGCCTTGCCCACGAAGGCCTGGGTGACGATGAGGTCGTCGACGTCCAGGTCGTGGTTGTTCTCGGCGTTGGCGATGGCGCTCTCGAGGCACTTCTTGACCTCGGTCGAGATGCGCTTGCGCGAGAATTCGAGGTCGGCCAACGCCGACTCGACCTTCTTGCCGCGGATCATCTGCGCGACGAGGTTGAGCTTCTGCGGCGAGACGCGGAGCATCCGCGCGACCGCCTTGGCCTCGTTCTCGGGCAACGCCCGGGGGGTGGCAGCCTTGCCCATGTCAGCGCCTCTTCGCCTTCTTATCGGCCGCGTGGCCGTGGAAGGTGCGGGTCGGCGAGAACTCGCCGAACTTGTGGCCGACCATTTCCTCGGAGACGTAGACCGGGATGTGCTTCTGCCCATTGTGCACACCGAAGGTGAGCCCGATGAACTGCGGCAGGATGGTGGAGCGGCGGCTCCAGATCTTGATGACCTCGTTCCGGCTCGACCCGCGAGCCGCCTCGGCCTTCTTGAAGAGGTAGCCGTCCACGAACGGCCCCTTCCACAGTGAGCGTGCCATGATGGTTACTTCTTGCGGTTGTGACGGCTGGACAGGATGAAGACGTCGGTCCGCTTGTTGGAGCGGGTCTTCTTCCCCTTGGTCGGCACGCCCCAGGGCGTCACCGGGTTGCGGCCGCCGGAGGTCCGGCCCTCGCCTCCGCCATGCGGGTGGTCGACCGGGTTCATGGCGACGCCGCGCACGTGCGGGCGCTTGCCGAGCCAGCGGTTGCGCCCGGCCTTGCCGAGCGAGATGTTCATGTGGTCCGGGTTCGAGACCGCGCCCACCGTGGCGTAGCACTGGCCGTGGACGAGGCGCTGCTCGCCCGAGTTCAGGCGCAAGGTCACGTAGCCCTGGTCGCGCCCGACGATCTGCGCGTAGTTGCCGGCCGAGCGCGCCACCGCGCCGCCCTTGCCGATCTTCAACTCGATGTTGTGAACGATCGTGCCCACCGGCATGCCGCCGATCGGTCCGGCATTGCCCGGCTTGATGTCCACACCCTCGCCCGAGACCACCTTGTCGCCGGGCTGGAGGCGCTGCGGCGCGATGATATAGCTCTGCTTGCCGTCCGGGTAGTTGATCAGCGCGATGAACGCCGTGCGGTTGGGATCGTACTCGATCCGCTCGACGGTCGCCGGGACACCCGGCTGCACCCGGCGCTTGAAGTCGACGAGGCGGAGCGAGCGCTTATGGCCGCCGCCGCGGAAGCGGACGGTGATCCGCCCCAGGTTGTTGCGCCCGCCCGAGGACGACTTGCCCTCGGTCAGCACCTTCACCGGCTTGCCCTTGTAGAGCTCACGGCGGTCCACGAGCACGAGCTGGCGCAGGCTCGGCGTGACCGGTTTGAATGTCTTCAAGGCCATCGGCTTGGTCCCTAGCGTTTCGTCTTCAAAGGCCGGTGGTGACGTCGATCGCGTCACCCTCGGCCAGCGTCACGATCGCTTTCTTCACGTCCGAACGCTGTCCGCGCATGCCGCGGAAGATCTTCTTCTTGCCCTTGGTCACGAGGGTATTGACCGCCGTGACCTTCACGTCGAACAGCTTCTCGACCGCTTCCTTGATCTGCGGCTTCGTCGCCTTCGGCGCGACCCGGAACACGACCTTGTTCTGCTCGGTGAGGTTCGTCGCCTTCTCGGTGATGACCGGGGCGACGATGATGTCGTAATGGCGCGGATCGGCACTCATTTGAAACGCTCCCCCAGCGCGTCGATCGCGGCACGCGTTAGCACCAGCGTGTCGCGGCGCAGGATGTCGTAGACGTTGATGCCCTGCACCGGCAGCACGTCGATCATCGGGATGTTGCGCGCGGCGCGGCCGAAATTCTCGTCGACCTCCGCCCCGCCGATGATCAGTGCGTTCGACAGGCCCATCTTGCCGAAGCGCTCGACGAGACCCTTGGTCTTGTGATCCTCGATCCTGATGTCGTCGACGACGATGATCGTCGCGGCCTTCGCCTTGGCCGACAGGGCGTGGCGCAGGGCCAACGCCCGGACCTTCTTGGGAAGGTCGTGGCTGTGGTCGCGCACCACCGGGCCGAAGGCCCGGCCGCCACCGCGGAACTGCGGCGCGGACGCCGCGCCGTGGCGGGCGTTGCCGGTACCTTTCTGCTTATACAGCTTCTTGCGCGTCCGGTTCACGTCCGAACGGTTCTTGACCGCATGCGTTCCGGCGCGCCGCTTGGCGAGCTGCCAGCGCACCATGCGCTGGAGCAGGTCGGCGCGGGGCTCGAGGCCGAAGATCGCCTCGTCGAGCTCAACCGATCCGGCGCCGGCGCCGTCGAGGGTGGTGATATCGAGCTTCATCACACGGGCTCCCCGGTCACGGTGTCGACGGTCGAGGCCTGGCCGACCTGGGCCTCCTGCACTGACGAAACACCTTGGTCAGCGCCGTCGTGTGCGCCGTTGGAATGCTCACGGAACTTGCCGGGCTGCGGGACGTCGGCGGGAAGCTTGCGCTTCACCGCGTCGCGGATCTGAATCCAGCCGCCGGCGACGCCCGGAACCGCACCTTCCACGAGGATCAGACCCCGCTCTGGATCGGTACGCACGACGCGCAGGTTCTGTGTGGTCACGCGATCGACGCCCATGTGACCGGGCATCTTCTTGTTCTTGAAGGTCTTGCCCGGGTCCTGACGCCCGCCGGTCGAACCGATCGAGCGGTGGGAGATCGACACGCCGTGGGTCGCGCGCAGGCCGCCGAAGTTCCAGCGCTTGATGCCGCCGGCAAAGCCCTTGCCCGTGGTCGTGCCCGTCACGTCGACGAACTGACCGGCGATGAAATGGTCGGCCGTGATCTCGGCGCCCACCGGGATCAATGCGTCCTCGGAGACCCGGAACTCGGCGATCTTCTGCTTCGGCTCGACCCTGGCGACCGCGAAGCGGCCGCGCTCTGCCGCCGAGACGTTCTTCACCTTGGCCTTGCCGACGCCGAGCTGGACGGCGACGTAACCATTCTTCTCGACGGTGCGGTGGGCGACCACCTGGCATTGTTCGATCCTGAGCACGGTGCAGGGAACGTGTTCCCCCGCTTCCGTGAAGATCCGGGTCATGCCGACCTTCTGTGCAATGACGCCTGAGCGCATAAGGTGTCTCCCTCGCGCGATGAAACGGTAAGCCCTAAGCCCGCAGGCTCAGAGCTTGATCTCCACGTCCACGCCAGCGGCGAGGTCGAGCTTCATCAGCGCGTCCACGGTCTGGGGGGTCGGATCGACGATATCGAGGACGCGCTTGTGGGTGCGCATCTCGAACTGCTCGCGCGACTTCTTGTCGATGTGCGGCGAGCGGTTGACCGTGAACTTCTCGATATGGGTCGGCAGCGGGATCGGACCACGGATCGTCGCGCCCGTGCGTTTGGCCGTTGAGACGATCTCGCGGGTCGAGGCATCGAGGATGCGGTGATCGAACGCCTTGAGGCGTATGCGGATGTTCTGACCGTTCATGACCTAAACCTCGACGGGAACGTAATGGGCGGGCGCGAGGGCCCGCCCCTCAATCGTCCCCTGACGGATGCTGTGTCCGGGCGTTATTCGTTGATGGCTGCGACGACGCCGGCACCGACGGTACGGCCGCCTTCGCGGATGGCGAAGCGCAGCTTCTCCTCCATGGCGACGGGGACGATCAGGGTGACGTCCATGGTGACGTTGTCGCCCGGCATCACCATCTCGGTGCCCTCGGGCAGCACGCACACGCCGGTGACGTCCGTGGTGCGGAAGTAGAATTGCGGCCGGTAGTTGGTGAAGAACGGCGTGTGCCGCCCGCCCTCCTCCTTGGTCAGGATGTAGGCCTCGGCCTTGAACTTGGTGTGGGGCTTGACCGAGCCCGGCTTGCACACGACCTGGCCGCGCTCCACGTCCTCGCGCTTGGTCCCGCGCAGCAGCACGCCGACGTTGTCGCCGGCCTGGCCCTGGTCGAGCAGCTTGCGGAACATCTCCACGCCGGTCACCGTCGTGGTCTGCGTCGCGCGGATGCCGACGATCTCCACCGTCTCGCCGACCTTGACGATCCCGCGCTCGACGCGCCCCGTCACCACCGTGCCGCGGCCGGAGATCGAGAACACGTCCTCGATCGGCATCAGGAACGGCATGTCGATCGGCCGCTCGGGCTGCGGGATGTACTCGTCCACCGTCTTCATCAGCGCGACCACCGCGTCGTGGCCGACCGCCTTGTCGCCGTTGTCCAGCGCCACCTTGGCCGAGCCCTTGGTGATCGGGATGTCGTCGCCGGGGAAGTCGTACTTCGACAGGAGCTCGCGCACCTCCATCTCGACGAGCTCCAGGAGCTCGGCGTCGTCGACGAGATCGACCTTGTTGAGGAACACCACCAGCGCCGGCACGCCGACCTGGCGGGCGAGCAGGATGTGCTCGCGGGTCTGCGGCATCGGCCCGTCGGCCGCCGACACCACCAGGATGGCGCCGTCCATCTGCGCGGCCCCCGTGATCATGTTCTTCACGTAGTCGGCGTGCCCCGGGCAGTCGACGTGGGCGTAGTGCCGGTTGGCGGTCTCGTACTCGACATGCGCCGTCGAGATCGTGATCCCGCGCGCCTTCTCCTCCGGCGCCTTGTCGATCTGGTCGTAGGCCGTGAACGTCGCCCCACCCGACTCAGCCAGCACCTTCGTGATCGCCGCCGTCAACGACGTCTTGCCGTGGTCCACGTGACCGATCGTGCCGATGTTGCAGTGCGGCTTCGTGCGCGCAAACTTCTCTTTGGCCATCGTTCCCGTTCCTGTAGCGGGGTCCGCGCACGGGCGCGCCCGATCCGTAGGTATCGTCCGGCTCGTCAAGAAGGCGGGCGAAAGGCGCGGACCGCTTAGAGGCTCGCCGTGCTTTGATCAAGGGCCGGATCTTGCAACACTGTACATCGCGAAAGTGTCAAGGGCCGTCGGCCCGGTTGTCCGACCGCGCAGGTCCGGCCGGTGCGCCGGCGCCGCCGTATTTGGGCGTCACTGTGGCATGGCGGGCATAGCCGGCTCGAACCTGTTGCGCTTTAAGTGGCGCCAGAGCAACCGGGCCGGCCTTCAGGTAACCCTTCATCATGACGAAGAAACTTCTCCTCGCATCGACCGTCCTGGCCGGCATGACCGCGGCGGCCTCGGCCGCCGATCTGTCACGCCGCGCGCCCCCGCCGGTCTTCACGCCGGTGCCCGTCTTCACCTGGACCGGGTTCTACGCTGGCCTCGAGTCGGTCTACACCTTCAGCGACCGTCAGCGCATCACGACGCTGGGCAACACCGCGGCCACCGTCGACAACGTGAATGTCGGCCGCCGCCCGCCGGTGACCTCGATCGAGTCGGACGGCTTCGGCAACGTCGGCGGCGGCGCCGGCTACAACTATCAGTTCACCCCGGGCTCCGGCTTCGTCGTCGGCGTCGCCGCGAACGTCGACTGGACCGACATCCAGAAGCGGCGCGGCGTCTTCGGTGTCGGCAACCTCGTGGCGCCGGGCATCCCCAACCCGAGCAACTTCCGCCAGAGCCTCGAATACCTCGGCACCGCGACGGGCAAGCTCGGTTACGCCTTCGACCGGTTCCTGGTCTACGGGACCGGCGGTTTCGCCTTCGGCGAGGTCCAGTACGACGCCAAGTTCTACACGCCGGCTTTCGCGCTCCAGTTCGCCGGCCGCTACCAGGGTCTCGACACCGGTTACGTCTACGGCGGCGGCGTCGAGTACGCGATCCCGACCGACAGCTTCCTGAACGCGTTCGCCTTCGCGAAGTATCTCGGCCTGAAGTACGATGCCGTGACGATCAAGGCCGAGTACCTCCATTACGACCTCGGCAGCCGCAACGTGCTCGTCGGTCCGGTCATCCCGTCGGCCAACTCCTACACCTCGCGCTTCCGCACCGAGGGCAGCATCGTCAAGGTCGGATTCAACTACAAGTTCGGCGGCTACTGAGTTCGTCGTCGGCGGTACGCCCCGCCGGCCCGCAGACGGTTCCGGAACCCCGGGCGCGCAGGCGTCCGGGGTTTCGTCGTTCCGGCGAAGCGTCCACGATCGGCTGTTTCCGCCGAGCCCGCTCGGCGGCGCGATCATCTCGATTGCGCACAACTCAGTTTCGTGGAACAAGGCGGCCCCGGCGGCACGTCCTCGATTCGGTGCCGCCCGCATTCGGACAGGAGACCGACGATGAAGGCCCTCTACACCGCCCATGCCCACGCCACCGGCGGCCGTGAAGGCTCGGCGGCGACCGACGACAGCCGCCTCGGCGTCGGCCTCTCGACCCCGAAGGAACTCGGCGGCAACGGCGGCGGTGGCACCAACCCGGAGCAGTTGTTCGCCGCCGGCTACGCCGCCTGCTTCCTCGGCGCGATCAAGTTCGTCGCGGCCCAGGACAAGGTTAAGGTGCCGGACGACGCCCGCGTCGAGGCGGAGGTCGGCATTGGCCAGCGCGACGACGGCACCGGCTTCGGCCTCGTCGTGAGCCTCAAGGCCAGCCTGCCGGGGATCGAGCCGGCCAAGGCCGCCGACCTCGTCCGCCGCGCCGACGTGGTCTGCCCGTACTCGCACGCCACCCGCGGCAACATCCACGTGGACGTCGTCGCCGTCTGAGCGGTTGTCCGCATGGAAAAAGACCCGCGGCGGATATCCTCCGTCGCGGGTCTTGTCATGCGTGCCGCCATCGGCGGAGGGAAACCCCGAAGGACTGCGGCTCAGGCGCCGTCCATCCCCTCCAGCTCGGCGATCATCCCCTCGATCATCCCGAGGCCGATCTGCCAGAAGCCCGGATCGCGCGCGTCGAGGCCGAAGGGCGCGAGCAGCTCGCCGTAGGGCTTCGAGCCGCCCGCCGAGAGCAGGGCGAAGTAACGCTCCACGAAGCCGTCCTCCGCCTTGGCGTAGACGCCGTAGAGCGAGTTCACGAGGCAGTCGCCGAACGCGTAGGCGTAGACGTAGAACGGCGAGTGGATGAAGTGCGGGATGTAGGCCCAGAACGGCTCGTAGCCCGCATCGAGCGTGATCGCCGGCCCAAGCGATTCGGCCTGCACCGACATCCACAGCGCGTTGATCGCGTCCGCGGTGAGCTCGCCCTCGGCGCGGGCGAGGTGGACCTTGCGCTCGAAGGTGTAGAACGCGATCTGGCGCACCACCGTGTTGATCATGTCCTCGACCTTGGCCGCCAGCATGGCGCGGCGCTGGGTCGGGTTCGTGGTCGCGGCGAGCAGCCGGCGGAAGGTCAGCATCTCGCCGAAGACGCTGGCGGTCTCGGCCAGCGTCAGCGGCGTCGGCGCCATCAGCGCGCCGTTGTGGCCGGCCAGCACCTGATGCACCCCGTGGCCGAGTTCGTGCGCCAGCGTCATCACGTCCCGCGGCTTGCCCTGGTAGTTGACCAGGACGTAGGGGTGGACGGAGGGCACGGTCGGGTGCGCGAAGGCGCCGGGCGCCTTGCCCGGCCGCGTCGGCGCGTCGATCCAGCGCCCGTCGAAGAACCGCTTGGCGATGCCGGCCATGCGCGGCGAGAACGCGCCGTAGGCGTCGAGCACCGTGTCGCGGGCCTCGCTCCAGGGGATCGTGCGCTGCTCGACCCTGGGCAGGGGCGCGTTGCGGTCCCAGTACGGCAGCGCGTCGACGCCGAACCACTTCGCCTTCAGCCGGTAATAGCGGTGCGACAGCCGCGGATAGGCCGCGCGCACGGCCTCGACGAGTGCTGCCACCACCTCCGGCTCGACGCGGTTCGAGAGGTGGCGGGCGTCGGCCACGTCCTTGAAGCCGCGCCAGCGGTCGGAGATCTCCTTGTCCTTGGCCAGCGTGTTGGTGATCAGCGCAAACACCCGCAGGTTCTCGCGGAACACCTCGCTCAGCGCGCCCGCGGCCTCCCGGCGCACCGCGCCGTCCGGGTCCTGGAGCTTGTTCAGCGTCGGCTCCAGCGGCAGCCGCTCGCCCTGGACGGGGAAGCGCAAGCTCGCGATCGTCTCGTTGAACAGCCGGTCCCAGGCCGCGTTCGCGGTGACGGACTTTTCCAGAAACAGCTTCTCGACCCGGTCCTCGAGTTGGAACGGCTTCTCCCGGCGCAGGTCCTCGATCCACGGCGCGTAGCGCGCCAGCGGGCCGGAGGCCATCGCTGCGTCCATCACGCCGTCCTCGATCCGGTTGAGTTCGAGGGCGAAGAACAGCAGGTGGCCCGAGGCGTCGGTCAGGCGCTCGCGGGTGTCGCCGTAGAACTTGGCGCGCGCCTCGTCGGTGGTGTCGCCGGAATAGACCAGCCCGGCATAGGACATCAGCTTGCCGAGCAGCTCCTCGATCGCCTCGTAGGCGGCGACCGCGGCGGCGAGCTGTTCCGCGGCGTCCGGACGGCTCGCGAGCTGCGCGATGGTCCCCGTGTAAGTCTTGGAAAACGAGCGGCAATCGGCCTCCGCGCGCGCGAGATCCGCGCGGAAGTCGGCGGCGTCGAGGCCGGAATAGAGGTCGGCGAGGTTCCATTCGGGCAGCACCCCGAGATCGACCGCGTGGGCGGCGGCGCGGGCGGCCTGCGCGCCGTCGGCGTTCCGGAGCGGCGCGGGCGCGAGGGCTCGGATCGGCATGGGGGTCGGTTCCTTCCGGTGGCCGGCGGGTTGTCCGCTGCCGGGGCGCACGGGCCCCGTTCCGCCTCCATATCGAGCGCGGGCGGCGGCGTTCAATCGGCTTCCCCGCGGCCTCTTCGACGGAGACGCGGGCGGGCGCAGATCACCGGTCGTCGTTAAGCGCGGCTTTACGGTCTTAAGCCACCCTCCGGCTCGAAACGAAACACCCGCCGGCCGCGTCCGGCGCCCAAGCCGCGCGGCTCGGGCGCCGTCGCGCACCCGCGGCGATCCGAGGAAACCCCGCATGGCGACAACGGTTCTGATCGTCGACGACGATCCCGTCCAGCGTCGCCTGGCCGAGGCGACGGTGCGCCGCTTCGGCTTCGAGGCGAAGCTCGCGGAGAACGGCGCCGACGGCCTGACTCTGCTGCGGACCGAGCCGGGCATCGACGTGGTGCTGCTCGACCTCGTGATGCCCGGCGGCCTCGACGGCCTCGGCGTGCTCGCCGAGATGCGCAAGTCCGGCCTCGACACCCCCGTCATCGTCCAGACCGCCAACGGCTCGATCGACGCCGTCGTCACCGCGATGCGCGCGGGCGCCGTCGACTTCGTGGTCAAGCCCGCGGGCGCCGAGCGGCTCCAGGTCTCGATCCGGAACGCGCTGCGCGTCGATCAACTAGAGGAGGAGGTGCGGCGCATGCGCCGCCGCGCCTCCGGCTCGCTGAGCTTCAAGGACCTGACCTCGAAATCGCCGGACATGGAGCGGGTGATCCGCCTGGCCGAGCGCGCGGCCAAGTCCAACATCCCGGTGCTGATCGAGGGCGAGTCCGGCGTCGGCAAGGAGGTGCTGGCTCGCGCGATCCAGGGCTCGGGCGAGCGCCGCGGCAAGAGCTTCGTCACCGTCAATTGCGGGGCGATCCCCGACAACCTCGTGGAATCGACCCTGTTCGGGCACGAGAAGGGCGCGTTCACCGGCGCCACCGAGCGCCATGCCGGCAAGTTCGTCGAGGCGTCCGGCGGCACGCTGTTCCTCGACGAGATCGGCGAACTGCCGCTCGATGCACAGGTGAAGCTGCTGCGCGCGCTGCAGGAGGGCGAGGTCGATCCGGTCGGGGGAAAGCGCAGCGTGCGCGTCGACATCCGGCTGGTCTCGGCCACCAACCGCGCGCTGCTGGATCTGGTCAAGCAGGGCCGCTTCCGCGAGGACCTCTATTACCGCCTCAACGTCTTCCCGATGACCCTGCCCCCCTTGCGCGCCCGGCGCGAGGACATCCCCGACCTCGTGCGCTCGTTCTGCGCCCGCTTCGCGGCCGAGGAAGGCAAGCGCGTCCGCGCGGTCACGCCCGAGGCGATGGCGCTGCTGACTCGCTACGGCTGGCCCGGCAACGTGCGGCAACTGGAGAACGCGCTGTTCCGCGCGGTGGTGCTCGCCGACGGCGACGAGCTGACGGTGGCCGAGTTCCCGCAGATCGCCGCGCAGGTCGAGGGCTTCGACGTGCGCATCCCGGCCGCCCCCGTGCAGCCGATGCTGCCGGCCCACGCGCCGGAGCCGGTGCGCGAGATCGTCCGCGTCGAGGTGCGCGATCCCCACGCGCTGTCGCTCGTCGTCGAGGACACCGGCGAGATGAAGCCGATGGACGCGCTGGAGGCCGAGATCATCCGCTTCGCGCTGCACTTCTACCGCGGGCGCATGTCCGAGGTGTCGCGCCGCCTGCGGATCGGCCGCTCCACCCTCTACCGCAAGCTCAAGGACCTCGGCCTCGACGGTGACGACAAGGCCGAGGAGGCCGCAGCCTGATCCGCCGGGCACGGGACGCGGCGCGATCGGTGCCCGAGAGCGCAGGTCGATCAGGCACTTGGACGCTGCGGGCCGGGCCGTGCGATTGCGCACGGCCGCGCCCGCGGCGATACTGATACGGTTCCGCGCGGCCCGCGGGCCGGCCCTCGAGGAGGTTCGCACGATGAGCGTCTCGCGCTCGGTCCAAGCCGCCCTGGCCGCCCTGTTGGCCGGCCCGGTCGCCTATGGCGCGCCCGCTCCCGCCGCCTTCGCCCGCGGCGGCCTGGACGCCGCGCCGCCGGCCGCCGTCGCCGCCGTAGCGCCGCGGATGACGCCCGCGCCCGCATCCGACCCCGCCCTGCCCCCGCCGGCCACCGGCCTGGAGGCGGTGACGCCGTCCGAGCCGCAGGCCGACATGCCCCCCGCCCGATCCGATCGCCCGGCCGCCGCCGTCGCGCCGGCCGATCCGCAGGCGGCGGCCGTGTTCAACCGCCTCGCCGCGCCCGCGCCGCTGCTCGCACGGCTGACGGCGAAGGAGCGCGAGGCGATCCAGGCCTTCTACGCGCTGGGCGCGTTCAAGCCGGTCTGGATCGTCGGCGGCGCCTACACGGCGGCGGCGAAGGCGGTGGCCGCGCGGCTCGTGGCGGCAGCCGAGGACGGGCTCGACGCCCGCGCCTATCCGGTCCCGGCGCTCGCGAGCCCGCCCAGGCCCGACGATCATGCGGCCGTCGCCGAGGCCGACCTCAAGCTCTCGGCCGCCGCCGTCCTCTACGCCCGCGACGCGCGGGGCGGGCGGATCAACCTCGCCGCGATCTCGCGGCTGATCACGCCGGTTCTCGACCTGCCGGCCGCCGACACGGTGCTGTCGGGCCTGGCCGGCGCCGGCGGCGCGGCCGGCGACCGGCTCCAGGCCTACAACCCGCGTTCGCCCGGCTACCTCGCCCTCAAGGGCCGGCTCTCGACGGCGCCGGCAGGCGCGCCGAAGGAGGCGGCCGATGCCGGGACCGCCTTGCGCCTGCCCCCCGGCCCCGCCCTGCGGCTCGGCATGCGCGATTCCCGCGTGCCGCTGCTGCGCGCCCGCTTCGGCCTGGAGAACCGCAGCCCCGGCACCCTCGACGCCGCCCCAGGCGAGCCCGAGGATTACGATGCGGGCGTGGCCGCCGCGGTGGCCGGGTTCCAGCGCGCTCGCGGCCTGCCCGGCAACGGCGTGCTCAACGTGCAGACGGTGATGGCGCTGGCCGGCGCCGGCGCCGAGGCGCGGCCGCGCGCGGCCGGCGACGACGCGGCGCTGATCGTCAACATGGAACGCTGGCGCTGGCTCGGCAGCGATCTCGGGCCCGATTACGTGCTGGTCAACGTCCCCGAGTTCCGCCTGCGCGTGTTCCGCGACGGGCGCCAGCGCGACGAGGCCCGCGTCATCGTCGGCAAGCCGGATTCGCGAACCCCCCTGTTCTCGGGGCTGATGGAATACGCCGTCGTCAACCCGTCCTGGTACGTGCCGCCCTCGATCCTGAAGACGATGCTGCCCAAGATCGCGAGCTACGGCGGCGGCACCTGGGGCGGCTACGAGGTGGTGCGCAGCGGCGGCCACGTCTCGCTGCGCCAGCCGCCGGGCGAGCGCAACGCGCTCGGCTTCATCAAGTTCATGTTCCCCAACAACCACGCGGTCTACCTGCACGACACCCCCAACCGCGCGCTGTTCTCCCGCGCGGAGCGGGCGCTGAGCCACGGCTGCGTGCGCGTCGACGACCCGTTCCGCTTCGCCGATTCGGTGATGCCCGCCGCGTGGTCGAGCGAGCGGCTGCGGAAGCTCGTCGGCAAGGGCGAGCGCACCATCCGGCTGGAGCGCAAGCTGCCGGTGCATCTCGCCTACTTCACGGCCACCGTCGACGAGGCCGGCCTCTACCGGACGCTGCCCGACCTCTACGGCTACGACGCGCCGATGCGCGCGGCGCTCGGCCTGCCCGGCGGCGGCGGGGCCGTGGCGCGGCTCGCGCCGACCCTGCGGCCGTCGGAGCCGGTGCGCCGGGCGGCCGTCCTCGTGGACGCGCCGCCGCGGCCCAAGCCGCGGCACGCTGCCGTGCCGCGCCGGGCCGTGCGCGCCAGCGCGGAGGCGCCGCCGCCCGAGTTCGGCGAGCCGGGCCTGTGGACGCCGCCGCCGGCGCCGGCCTCGCGCAGCTGGTGGTGATCCGGGCGCGGACGCCGCCCCCGCGCCGCGGCCCGCGTGCGCCACCGCTCTTGCCGGCACGATTTCGCCACGGTTCGACCGTAGCCGTAGGCGAACCGAGGGTGTCCCGCTCGAGGCCCGATAACCGGGCGTTCACGGTCTTCGGCAACCTTGCGTTCACCATGTGCCGCGCCCGCGCGGGTTCTGCCGTCCAGGGGTGAGATCATCGTGCCGACGCCGCGCCCGACCGCCCCTCGGCCCTCGCGCGCCCGGCGCCTCCTCCTCGGCCTCGCCGGCATCGGGCTGGCACTGGCGGCCGGCACCTCCGCCACGCAGGACGCGGTCGCCAACGGCGACACCCGCGCGCTGACGATCTTCCACACCCACACCAAGGAAAGCGCCACCATCACGTTCAAGCGCGACGGGCGCTACGACCGCGCGGGGCTCGACCAGCTCAACTGGCTGCTGCGCGACTGGCGCATCGACGAGCCGACGAAGATGGACCCGCGCCTGTTCGACACCGTGTGGGAGGCCTACCGCCAGGTCGGTGCGAGCGAGCCGATCCACGTCGTCTCCGCCTACCGCTCGCCCGGCACCAACGCGATGCTGCGCCGCCGCTCCCGGGCGGTGGCCGAGTTCAGCCAGCACATGCTCGGCAAGGCGATGGACTTCTACCTGCCCGACGCCGCAGTCGACCAGATCCGCGCGGTCGGGGTGCAGATGCAGCGCGGCGGCGTCGGCTGGTATCCGCATGCCGGCTCGCCCTTCGTGCATCTCGACGTCGGCTCCGTCCGCACCTGGCCGCGGATGAGCCACGACCAGCTCGTCCGCCTGTTCCCCGACGGCAAGACCGTCCACCTGCCCACCGACAACCGGCCGCTTCCCCGCTACGAGGAGGCGCGCGCCGAGATCCTCGCGCGCGGCGGCACGGTGCTCGGCATCACCACGCAGATGGCCGCGGCCGACGAGGACGAGGGTTCGGGCATCGGCGGCTTCTTCGCGCGGCTGTTCGGCGGCGGCAGCGAGGCGCCCGCCCCTGCTCCCACGGCACGGCCGAAGCCGAAGCCGGTCGTTGCCGTCGCGAGCGCGGACCCCGAGGACACGACCGGCACGCGGGCGGCGCTCGCCTACGCGGCGGCGCCGGCCGCGGACGGGGCGCTCCACGAGGCGATGCTGCGCCGCGACGGACGCGACGCCAGGAGCCTTCTCACCGTCGAGACGCAGGCGCCGGCCTTTCCCGCCAATCCGGCCGACGCCGCCGGGACCGCGCCGCTCGCGAGCGCGGCGCCGCTGCCGCCGCGCCGGCCGGCCGAATTCGCCTCCCTATCCGCCACGTCCCTCGCCGCCACGTCCCTCGCCGCTGCCGCCCTGTCGATGCCGCTGCCGCCGCCGCGGCCGGTCCAACTCGCGGGCCTCGGCGGTGTCGGCATGGCCAATCTCGCCACCGTCACCGAGCGCCCGGCGGCGCGCCGGGCGAACGCGCTGGTCCCGGCCGACGCCGACGCGAAGGCGCAGCTTCGGGCGCTGTTCGCCGCGGTCTCGACCGAGTCCGACGCCGCGCACCCGGCGAGCCGCATCGCGCCCGTCCGCGTGGTGCAAGCCCGCGCCCGCGCGGACGCCGCGCCCGGCGCGGTGCTCGGTCTCTCGCCCGAGGCGGTGACGACGCGCTTCAGCCGCCGGAGCCCCGGCGACGATCTCGCCGCCGTGAGGTTCGCCGGCTCGGCGACGCGGGCCGTGCCCGGCAGCCGCTGAGGCTGCACGCATCTGGTGTGAAAGCGGCGCTTCAGCGCGGCGGGCGACTCTGCGCGACGGCCAGGGCCGAGACGAGGCTCGCGGCGTAGCCCCCCTCCGCACCGGCGATGCGCCCGGCGTCCAGGCTGTTCTGGCTAGCCACGGCGAAGACGAACACTGCGAGCAGGGCGGTCGCGCCGACGAGCCGGACATAGGCGCGCGCGACGATCCGCGGGATCGGCACGGGGCAGGGATCTTCCCCGAGATAGAGCCGGGACGAGGACGGGTCGTTCATGGCCGGCGTTCCCGCGGATGACTGACGCCCAGGCGAACCGTCGGCCGCTCCCGCGCATCCGATCCGTCACCATCATCCAACGCAGGCCCACGGCGGCGGTTCGCCGCGCCGGTTCCCTTTTTCGTCGGGGGTCTCGCGTTCGGGCAACGGGCGATCCTGACTACGGACCGTGGGCATCGCGCGCACGCATCCTCGCCGCGGAGGGCCGCACCCCGCGTCCCCCGCTCCTCGCATCACCCTGCGGCATGGGCCCGACGGATCGCGAGGGGATGCCGCGTCGCCGCCCGGAAGCGGCCTCGTCCCGGCGTGCCTCAGCCCTCCTTGGCCGACACCTTACCAAGCGCCGCCTGGGCGGCGGCAAGCCGCGCGATCGGCACGCGGTAGGGCGAGCACGAGACGTAGTCGAGGCCGACCTCCTGGCAGAAGCCGATCGAGGCCGGGTCGCCGCCGTGCTCGCCGCAGATGCCGAGCTTGAGGTTCGGGCGCGTCCGGCGCCCGCGCTCGACGCCGATGCGGACCAGTTCGCCGACGCCCTCCTGGTCGATCGTCACGAACGGGTCGGCGGCGAGAATCCCTTTCTGGGTGTAGGGCCCGAGGAAGGTCGCCGCGTCGTCGCGCGAGATGCCGAGCGCCGTCTGCGTCAGGTCGTTGGTGCCGAAGGAGAAGAACTCCGCCGTCTCAGCGATCTCGTCGGCCTTGAGCGCGGCGCGCGGCAATTCGATCATCGTGCCGACCTGGTAGTCGACCGCCCTGCCCTTCTCCTCCGACACCGCCTTGGCGGTGGCGTCGATGCGCGCCTTCACGATGTCGAACTCGGCGCGCGAGAACACCAGCGGCACCATCACCTCCGGCGTCACCGGGGCGCCGGTCGCCTCGGCGGCCTGCACCGCCGCCTCGAAGATCGCGCGGGCCTGCATCTCGGCGATCTCGGGGAAGGCGATGGCCAGCCGGCAGCCGCGGAAACCCAGCATCGGGTTGAACTCGGACAACTCGCGCATCCGGTGGCGGATCCTGTCCTCCGGGATGCCGGTGGCGTCCATCACCTCCTGCACCTCCGCATCCGAGTGCGGCAGGAACTCGTGCAGCGGCGGGTCGAGCAGGCGGATCGTCACCGGCAGGCCCGACATGATCGTGAACAATTCCGCGAAGTCCTGGCGCTGGTAGGGCAGGATCTTGGCGAGCGCCGCGCGGCGGCCTTCGGTGTCGTCGGCCAGGATCATCTCGCGCACGGCGATGATGCGGTCGCCCTCGAAGAACATGTGCTCGGTGCGGCACAGGCCGATGCCCTCCGCGCCGAAGTCGCGGGCGGTGCGGGCGTCGGTGGGCGTGTCGGCGTTGGCGCGGACCTTCATGGTCCGGTGCCTGTCCGCCCAGCCCATCAGGGTGGCGAAGTCGCCCGACAGCTCGGGCGCCAGCATCCTGACCTCGCCCTGGAGCACCTGCCCCGTCGAGCCGTCGATGGTGATGCGATCACCCGCCTTGAGCGTCACGCCGCCCACGGTCATCGTCTGCGCCTTGTAGTCGATCCGGATCGAGCCGACGCCGGACACGCAGGGCTTTCCCATGCCGCGGGCGACCACGGCGGCGTGCGAGGTCATGCCGCCGCGCGTGGTCAGGATGCCCTCGGAGGCGTGCATCCCGTGGATGTCCTCCGGGCTCGTCTCGATGCGCACGAGGATGCACCTGCGCTCGGCCTTGCGCAGGGTCTCGGCGTCCTCGGAGTTGAACACGATCTCGCCGGTCGCCGCCCCCGGCGAGGCCGGCAGCCCTTGCGCGATCACCTTGCGCTCGGACTTGGGGTCGATGGTCGGGTGCAGGAGCTGGTCGAGCGCGCCGGGCTCGATCCGCGTGATCGCCTCCTCCTGCGTGATCAGGCCCTCGCCCGCCAGATCCACCGCAATGCGCAGCGCGGCTTTCGCCGTGCGCTTGCCGTTGCGGGTCTGGAGCATCCAGAGCTTTCCGCTCTCGATGGTGAACTCCATGTCCTGCATGTCGCGGTAATGGTGCTCTAGGATGCCGTAGATCCGCGTCAGCTCGGCGTAGGATTCGGGCATCGCCCGCTCCATCGACGGCTTGTCGGACTTCGCCTCGATCCGCGCCTTCTCGGTGATGTCCTGCGGCGTGCGGATGCCCGCGACCACGTCCTCCCCTTGCGCGTTGATCAGGAACTCGCCGTAGAGCGTGCGCTCGCCGGTGGACGGGTTGCGGGTGAAGGCGACGCCGGTGGCCGACGTGTCGCCCATGTTGCCGAACACCATCGCCTGCACGTTGACGGCCGTGCCCCAGCTCTCGGGGATGGCGTTCAGCTCGCGGTACTTCTTCGCCCGCGGGATCATCCACGAATCGAACACCGCGCCGATCGCGCCCCAGAGCTGGTCCTCGGCCCCTTGCGGGAAGTCCGCGCCGTGCTCGGCGCGCACGATCGTCTTGTAGGTCTCGATGAGGTGCTTCCAGTCGCCGGCGCCGAGCTCGGTGTCGAGGTCGAAGCCCTTGCCCGCCTTGTAATGCTCCAGCGCCTCCTCGAAGGCGTGGTGCTCCACGCCGAGCACGACGTTGGCGTACATCGTGATGAAGCGGCGGTAGGAATCGTAGGCGAAGCGCGGGTCGCCCGAGCTCTCGGCGAGCGCCGCCACGGTGGCGTCGTTGAGGCCGAGGTTGAGCACCGTGTCCATCATGCCGGGCATCGAGGCCCGCGCGCCCGAGCGCACCGAGACCAACAGGGGATTTTCTGGATCGCCGAAGGTCTTGCCGGTGATCGCGCCGACCTGGGTGAGGGCGGCGGCGACCTGGCCCTTCAGCTCGGACGGGTAGGTCTGACCGTTTGCGTAATAGGCGGTGCAGACCTCGGTGGTGATGGTGAAGCCGGGCGGCACCGGCAGACCGAGGTTGGACATCTCGGCGAGGTTGGCGCCCTTGCCGCCGAGCAGGTCGCGCATCTGCGACTTGCCCTCGGCCCGGCCGTCGCCGAAGCTGTAGACCCACTTCGCGGTGCCGCTCGTCATGTCGCTTCCGTCCGTCGTGAAGGGTGCCCGGCGGTCCCCATCCATAGCGGCGGGGTGGACCATCCCCCGTTGCAACGCAAGATGAACGGCGCGGGCGCGCGCCGCGGGCGGCGTGACGGATGCCGCCCGCTGTCAGACCGGCGCCGGCCGCCCGCTCACGATAGACCGCGGAACAGGCCGAGGCCAATCACGCCGACGGCGATCAGGTAGACCGCCACGATGAAGTTCAGCAGCCGCGGCGCGATCAGGATCAGGATGCCGGCCAGGATCGCGATGATCGGCTGCAGGTGCGAGATGGAGATGGTCATGGCGCGGCCCTTCCGCGGCCAAGCCTGGCCGCGCGGGACGACGCGCCCGGCGCCGGAGGGTTCCATGCCGGGTCTCCGGCCGGCTTCGCCTCAGGCGCGCGGCGCGTCTCGGGCTGGGACCGGCCAAGTGGTCGGCCAAGCCGGGACGATCTCGTAGCGGATCGGCTTGAAGGCGTGGTTGTTGGATTGGAGCGCCGAGCAGGCGGTCAGCCCGATCACGAGGTCCTCCATCGCCTCGAACACGATGGTGTCGCCGGCCCGGCTCAGCGGCGGCTCGACCTTCAGGGCGCCGGTCTGCCCGTCCACGGTGACGTTCATGAACACGTTGAAGGCGGTGGGGATGCGGTCCGGCGCGATGCCGAAGGGCGCCAGCGCCGCGGCGAGGTTGCCGAAGCAGCCGCGGTGCGGGTCCGTGTCGCCGTAGATGATGCGGAAGGTGTCGGCCGAGCACGGCGTCAGCAGGAAGTCGTGCCGGCCGACCGTGTCGGCGACGATGCGCAGGAGCACGTTGGAGCGGTTGGAGTAGATCGGATCGCCCGTCGTCAGGTAGATGCGGCTGGCGTAGTCCAGGGTGCGGCCCGAGGAGATCACCTCGTCGAGGTCGTCGCGCCGGAACGCGAGCAGGTCGGCCACCTGCTCGCCCTCCGGGTCGGTCACCGCCAGGAACCGGCCCTTGTCCAGGGTGAAGGCGGTGCCGGAGCGCGGCGGGATGGTGTGCGGATGGCCGCAAGCGTCGCGCGGGGCCTGCGGGTCAGCCATCGTCGCGGCCTCCGGTGCGGCCGCCGAACGGGCAGGTCCAGTCCGCGCCGACCATCCGGCCGCTGTACTGGCGCGCCTCGGAGGTCTCGCCGTGGCGCGACAGCATCGGGTTGACCGAGCCGGCCAGCGCCGCGTCGCGCTTGAGGATGCTGGCGCGCAGCGGCTCGTAGCGCCCCTCGGCGCGCAGGCGCTCGAACTGGTCGTGCAGGTTGAACACCAGCACGGGCGCGGCGAAGCGCCGGGCGGGCCGGCTCGCGCGCGGATGCAGCCCGACGACGAAGAACGCCTCGCCGCCGAAGCTGAGCGAGAAATGCGCGTCCTCCGGGTCGGCCGAGACGCGGCCGTCATAGGCCTGGCCGAGGAACCCGTCCTTGTCCGACAGCGACTGCACCCGCGCCCACAGGCTCGCCTCGAACGCCTCCTCCGAGAGGTCGTCCGGCCCCTCGAACACCACGGCGAAGCTCTGGAACAGGTCCGGCCGCGCCCGGTAGCCGGCGATGAAGGCGAGCAGCGCCGGGTAGATCCGCATGTCGTCCCAGCCCGATGCGATGTCGCGGGCGACCACGATCTTCATCCGGCCCCGCGACAGCGCCGACTTGGCGCCGACGCAGGGGAAGGGCTGCGCGCGGATGAAGGCCCGGAACGCCTCGGCGCTGGGATGCGCCGCGTCGTCGCGCGGCAGGGTAAGCGGAGGCGGCTGCTGGGCCGAGAGGTCGGTGTCGAGCGAAAACCCGCGGTGCGCCGCGTATGACAGCATGGAAACCTGCACAGGCGATGAGAAACAGGGCGCGGGTGCCGATGGGTCAGGCGGAAGCCGCGCCGGGAACGGGGGAACCGGCATCGGGTGCTCCGGTTCCGCGCAAAGGCGGGTTCCGTAGCGATGGGTCGCAGAGGCTTGTGGAGAACCCGCGTTCCGGCGCCGCCGGTCCCGGCCTTCGCGCGCGGCCGGCTTGTCAGGGTCCCCGGCCGTCGGCCTCGACCAGGATCTCGCGCTTGCCCGCGTGGTTGGCGCCGCCGACGATGCCGTCCTGCTCCATCCGCTCCATGATCGAGGCGGCGCGGTTGTAGCCGATCTGCAGGCGGCGCTGGATGTAGCTCGTGGACGCCTTGCGGTCGCGAAGCACCACCTGCACGGCCTGGTCGTAGAGGTCGCCTCCGGCCTCGCCGAACGAGCCCTGGTCGAACACCGCGCCGTCCACTTCGATCTCGTCGGCGCTGCCTGTGTCGGAGCCCTTGCCCTTGGGTGCATCCTCGGCGGCCTCGTCGGCGGTGACGGCGTCGAGGTAGGCCGGCCGGCCCTGGCGCTTCAGGTGCGCGACCACGCTCTCCACCTCCGCATCCGAGCAGAACGGGCCGTGCACGCGCGTCGTGCGCCCGCCGCCGGCCATGAACAGCATGTCGCCCTGGCCGAGCAACTGCTCGGCGCCCATCTCGCCGAGGATCGTGCGGCTGTCGATCTTGCTCGTCACCTGGAAACTGATGCGGGTGGGGAAGTTCGCCTTGATCGTCCCGGTGATCACGTCAACCGAGGGACGCTGCGTCGCCATGATCAGGTGGATGCCGGCGGCGCGTGCCATCTGCGCCAGACGCTGGATCGCGCCCTCGATGTCCTTGCCCGCCACCATCATCAGGTCGGCCATCTCATCGACCACGATCACGATGTAGGGCAGCGCCGACAGGTCCATCTCCTCGTTCTCGTAGACCGCCTCGCCGGTCTGACGGTCGAAACCGGTCTGCACGGTCCGCGTCAGCACCTCGCCGCGCAGGCGCGCCTCCTCCAGCCGGGCGTTGAACCCGTCGATGTTGCGCACGCCGACCTTGGACATCTTCTTGTAGCGTTCCTCCATCTCGCGAACGGCCCACTTCAGGGCGATCACCGCCTTCTTCGGATCGGTGACCACGGGCGAGAGCAGGTGCGGGATGCCGTCGTAGACGCTGAGTTCGAGCATCTTCGGATCGACCATGATCAGCCGGCATTCCTCCGGCTTCATGCGGTAGAGCAGGCTGAGGATCATGGTGTTGATCGCCACCGACTTGCCCGAGCCGGTGGTGCCGGCGACGAGCAGGTGCGGCATGCGGGCGAGGTCGGCGATGATCGGCTCGCCGCCGATGTTCTTGCCTAAGCACAGCGCGAGCGTGTGCTTGGTCTCGACGAAGTCGGCAGACGCCAGCAATTCGCGCAGGTACACGGTCTCGCGCCGCGCGTTCGGCAGTTCGATGCCGATGGCGTTGCGGCCGGGCACCACGGCGACGCGGGCGGAGACGGCCGACATCGAGCGGGCGATGTCGTCGGCGAGCGAGATCACCCGGCTCGACTTGGTGCCCGGCGCCGGCTCCAGCTCGTAGAGCGTCACGACCGGGCCGGGGCGGACCGCGAGGATGTCGCCGCGCACGCCGAAATCGCTGAGCGTCGCCTCGAGCAGGGTCGCGTTCTGCTCCAGCGCGTCGGCCGAGACCAGGCTCGCCTGAGCGGGCGCGCGCGGCTCGGCCAGCAGGTCGAGGGCGGGGTGGCGGTAATCGTCGCGGCGGTGATCGTCCGGACGGATCGCCGGCGCGGGGCGCCGCGCCGGCGCGACCGCGCTGGCCGGGGCCGAGACGCGGGAGGCGGCGGCCTCGACCGGCAAGGGGACGGACATGGTGGGCGGCATGGGGGTCGGCTCCTCGGCCGCGTCGAAATCCGCGTCGTGCACCATGGGCGCCGGGGGGCGGGCCCGGGGCACGGGTGAGGGTTCGCCGGCACGGGCCTCGAAGACCGGCTCGCGGCGCGGCTCGGCCGGGCGTCCGCCGTTGGGCAACTGGCTCGCCCAGGGCAGGTCCGCGTCGGAGAAGGCGCGGCGGGCGGCGAGCGCGGGCGAGGCGCCGGCATAGCTGGGCGCGCCGGCCCCCGACCTCTGCGCCCGCCATGCGTCCCAACGCTCGGCGAGCGCGGTGCGGCCGCGCATCGCCGCCTGGAGCACGGTGCCGAAGCCGACGATGCCGAGGCCCGGCTCGTCGGAGTCGCGCCGTCCGCCGTAGCGGTCGTCGCCACGTCCTCCCCGATCCGCATCCGGATGGACGCGCCGCACGCGGTTCGGGTGCGCCGTCGCGGGCGCCTCGTCGTCCTCTGCCTCGTCGAGGCCGGCCCCGACCCGGCAGGCGCCGGTGAGGCTGAGGATCGCGAGGCCGGCATAGACGAAGCCGACGAGCACGGCCGCCGCCGACGAGATCGCGCCGACGACCGTGCGCGCGGCCGACATCAGCGCGTCGCCCGCGACCCCCCCGAGCCCGGTCGGCAGCGGCCAGCGCGCGGTCAGCGGCAGCGCGCTCGCGACCGCGCTCGCGGCGCAGAAGCCGATGATCCACAGCGCGATGCGCAAGCCCCCGCCCGGCAGGTCGCGCTCGCGCATCAGGCGGACGCCCCAGAGCGCGGGCGGAAGCACGAAGGCGAGCGCCCCGAGGCCGAGGATCTGCATTGCCAGGTCCGAGACCACGGCGCCGGGCCGGCCGAGCGCGTTGTGGGCGGCGTGGTCGGTGGCGTGGTTGAGGCTCGGGTCGTCGATCGACCACGTCGCGAGCGCCACCGTCAGCGCGACCGCCCCGGTGAACAGGACGAGTCCGCCGAGCTCCGTCAGCCTCCGCGCCAGGAACGGGCGCAGGGTGTCGACGAAGGTGTCGTAGTGCGACGCGGGGCGGCGAAGCGAGCGCATGCGGGACCGGACGCGAAAGGAGACTCTGCCCAGGAGGCTAGGACGCTTGCGTTACCGGCCGATTAAGGTTGAGAAAGCCCTCACCGGCGCCGGTCCGCCCTTGCCGGGGCCGGATGGATCGGAAACGGCCGGTCGCGCCGAGCCGGTACGGACGAGCGACGATGCCCGATCTCGACGCGCTGACCGACCTGATCTACGAGGCCGCCGTCTTCCCCGAGATCTGGCCCGACGTGCTCGACCGGATCGCAGCAGCGACCGGTTCCGTCGGCGGCGTAATCCTCGCCCAGGGGCGCTACGGGCTGCAATGGCGCGCGACCGGGGCGGTGCTCACGCACATACCGGAGGTGCTCTCCGGCAGATGGATAGCGATCAACCCGCGGCCGGCCCGCGCGCTCGCCCTCGACCATGCCGGCTTCGTCCACGACCTCGACCTGTTCACCCACGCGGAGATGGATGCCGACCCGTTCTACGGCTTCCTGCGCGCGCGCGGGCTCGGCTGGTGCACCGGCGTCGCCATCCCGACGGTCAGAGACGATTCCATCGTCTTCAGCTGGGAGCGCCCCTACGCGGCTGGGCCGTTCTCCATCGGGAGCGTGCGCGCGCTCGATCCCTTGCGCGCGCACCTCGCCCGCGCCGGGTTGATCGCCGCCCGCCTCGGACTGGCGCGGGCCCGCAGCATCGTCGCGACCCTCGACCTCCTCGGTCTGCCTGCCGCGGTGCTGTCGCCGCGCCACCGGGTGGTGGCCGCCAACGACCTGTTCGCCGGGCTCGTCCCTTCGGTGGCGCAGGACCGGGCCGACCGCGTGCACCTTGCCGACGCCCGCGCGGACCGGCTCCTCCTGTGCGCCCTCGAAGCGCCCGTCCCGGCCGCGCATCCCGAGGCCGTCGCCTCCATCCCGATCGCGGCGCGGGCCGAACGCCGGGCGATGATCGCCCATCTCGTGCCGGTCCGCGGCGCGGCGCGCGACGTGTTCGCGGCGGCCGCGTCCATCCTGGTCGTCGCCGACCTCCGGCAGGGCCGCGCGCTGCCCGCGGACCTGATCCAGGGCTTGTTCGACCTCACACCGGCCGAGGCCAGGGTCGCGCGCGGGCTGATGACCGGGGCCACCGTCGGGACGCTCGCGGATGCGCACGGCGTCGCCCCGGCGACGATCCGCACGCAGTTGAAATCCGTCTTCGCCAAGACCGGGACCTCGCGCCAAGTCGACCTCGTCGCGATGCTGACCGGGGCCGTCGTCGGACCGTAGGTGTCCTGATCCGGGTCTGCGCCGTGAAGTCCCCGCGCGTGACCCGGTTGCGGCCTCTCGCGCCGGAGCCTCCCGCCCTCGGGAGTGATCCACCGACCGGAGCCCGGTCGGCGAAAGCGTTGCGACGAAGACGGGCCGGCCGTCGGCGTTCCTCGTCCCGGATGGTGCAAAACCGTCCCGTTTGTGGCAGACCCGGGCCATGAGGATCGACGGGCAGCCCTACAGAACCATCTTCGCGGGCGCGGACGGCGTCAGCGTCCGGGTGATCGACCAGACCCGCCTGCCCTTCGCCTTCGAGCTGCAGCGGCTGGCCTCCCTCGACGACGCGGCGCGCGCGATCCGCACCATGGTGGTGCGCGGCGCGCCGCTGATCGGCGTCGCCGCGGCTTACGGGCTGGCGTTCGCCATGCGCGCGGACGCCTCGAACGACGGGCTCGACCGGGCCGTGGCGACGCTCTCCGCGACGCGCCCGACGGCGATCAACCTGCGCTGGGCGCTCGACCGGGTCGCGGGCAACCTCCGTCAGGTGCAGGCGCCCGAGCGGTTCTCCCGCGCCTTCGCGGAGGCCGGCCGCATCGCCGAGGAGGACGTCGCGAGCTGCCGCGCCATCGGCAACCACGGCAGCCGGCTCATCGCCGACATCGCGCGCGCGACGGGCCGCACCGTCAACGTGCTGACCCATTGCAACGCCGGCTGGCTCGCCACCGTCGACTGGGGCACGGCGCTGGCGCCGGTCTACGTCGCGCACGAGGCCGGGGTGCCGGTGCACGTCTTCGTCGACGAGACCCGCCCGCGCAACCAGGGCGCGGCGCTGACCGCGTTCGAGCTGAACGGCCACGGCGTGCCCCACACGGTGATCGCCGACAACGCCGGCGGCCACCTGATGCAGCACGGGCGGATCGACCTCTGCCTCGTCGGCTCCGACCGCACGACGGCGTCGGGCGACGTCTGCAACAAGATCGGCACCTACCTGAAGGCGCTCGCGGCCTTCGACAACGGCGTGCCGTTCTACGCAGCATTGCCCTTCTCGACGATCGACTGGACGCTGACCGACGGCGTCGCCGCGATCCCGATCGAGGAGCGCGACGCCCGCGAGGTCACGCACATGACCGGGCGCCTGCCCGACGGCGGGTTCGCCACAGTCGAGGTGGTCTCGCCGGGAAGCCCCGTGGCCAACCCCGCCTTCGACGTGACGCCCGCGCGCCTCGTCACCGGGATCATCACCGAGCGCGGCGTGGCGCGGGCCGACGCGGAGGGGTTGTTCGGCCTCTATCCGGAGCGCCGCCGAGCCGCGTGAGGCGTCCGCGCCTGCCGCAGCGGGCTCATCGGCGAGCCGACGTATGTCGGCTCGCCGTCTTAACCGAAAGGTCCGCGATGTTCCCCAAACCCCTGCCCGCACTGACGCCCAACACGTTCGCGTTCGAGGAGCTGCCGCTCGTCAAGCCCACGGGCTTCCGCGAGTACGACGCCCGCTGGCTGTTTCCCGACGAGATCAACCTGATGGGGGTGCAGGCGCTGGGCTTAGGCATCGGGACGCTCGTGCACGAACGCGGCGTGCGCCCCGACATCGTCACGGGCCACGATTTCCGCGCCTATTCGTCATCGATCAAGCTCGCGCTGATCGCAGGCATGCAGGCGGCGGGCCTGCGGGTGAAGGATGTCGGGCTGGCGCTCTCGCCGATGGCCTATTTCGGCCAGTTCGCCCTCGACTGCCCGTGCGTGGCGATGGTGACGGCGTCCCACAACGACAACGGCTGGACCGGCGTGAAGATGGGCGCCGAGCGGCCGATGACCTTCGGCCCCGAGGAGATGGGCCGGCTGAAGGAGATCGTGCTCGGCGGCACCTACCGCTACCGCGACGGCGGCGCCTACGAGTTCGTGGAGGGTTTCGCCCACACCTACCTCGCCGACCTGAAGAGCCGCGCCAAGCCGATCGCGCGCAAGCTGAAGGTGGTGGCCGCCTGCGGCAACGGCACGGCCGGCGCCTTCGCGCCGAAGCTCTTGGAATCGCTGGGCGTCGAGGTGATCCCGCTCGACGTGACCCCCGACTACACCTTCCCGCGCTACAACCCGAACCCCGAGGACATGGAAATGCTCCATGCCATCGCGGCCAAGGTGAAGGAGACCGGCGCCGACGTGGGGCTGGGCTTCGACGGCGACGGCGACCGCTGCGGCGTGGTCGATAATGAAGGCGCGGAGATCTTCGCCGACAAGATCGGCGTGATGCTGGCGCGCGACCTCGGCAGACTCCATCCGGGCGCGACGTTCGTCGTCGACGTGAAGTCGACCGGCCTGTACATGACCGACCCCGAGCTGCTGAAGGTCGCGGTCAGGACCGATTACTGGAAGACCGGCCACTCCTACATCAAGCGCCGCATGAACGAACTCGGCGCCTTGGCCGGCTTCGAGAAGTCGGGGCACTTCTTCTTCAACGAGCCGATCGGGCGCGGCTACGACGACGGCCTGCTGACCGCCATCGCGGTGATCGAGATGCTCGACCGCAACCCGGGCGCGTCGATGGCCGACCTCTACCGGGCGCTGCCCAAGACCTGGGGCTCGCCGACGATGTCGCCGACTTGCGCCGACGAGGCGAAGTACGGCGTGGTCGAGGCCGTCACCGCGCGCTTCCGGGCGATGCAGGAGGCGGGCGAGCCGATCGCCGGCTCGAAGATCGTCGACCTCGTCACCGTCAACGGGGTGCGCATCACCACCGAGGACGGCACCTGGGGCCTGGTGCGCGCCTCGTCCAACAAGCCGGAACTGGTGGTGGTGATCGAGAGCCCGGCCTCGGAGGCGCGCCTGCACGCGATGTTCCAGGCGGTGGACGCGGTGCTGCGCGAGAACGCCGCCGTCGGTGCCTACAACCAGACGATCTGAGCGCCGCACCCGCCCGACGGCGTCACCGCCCGGCCGGCGCCGAGCCGCCGGTGGCGAGGCTGCGGCGGGTCTCCGCCTGGCTGCTGACGTCGCCGAAATACTTGGTCGAGTCGCCGAGCTGGACCGAGGGCTGGCAGTTCGGCGTGCAGGAGTAGGAGTTCCGCTCGTCGGGGCCGCGCTGCACGACGATCACCGACGCCTGCGAGGCTTCCACCCGGATCATCGTCTCGGCGAGCATCGCGCCGCCGGCATCGAGCGCGATGAGGTTCGTCGCGCCGAAGCTCTTGCCGGTCAGCACCAGCACGCCGTTCTTCTGCAGCGTCACGTCGGCGATGATCGGGTTGCCGACGATCACCGTCTGCGTCCGCTCCGGCAGGCGCATCACCTTGGCGTTGTCCACCACCACGGTGACCACCGGCAGGGTTTCGGCGCGTGCGGCCGGGATCGCCGCCAGGGTCGCCGCGAGGGCGAGGGCGAGGGCGGCTCGCGCAGACGAAGGGGGCGGAGTGCGGCGCATCGGGTTTTCTTCGACTCTCGGTACACTTGAGGGAGAACGCGTCTCGTGCGGCGGCCGGGCGCGCCCGGCCTCGCGGCGGCCTGCGCCGCGCCATCTCCGGGAGCTAGAACGTTTTCCACGATCCTCGGATCGTGGAAAACGTTCTAGCCTCCTTGTGTGGTCGCATTTTCTTCACGTGAGCCGGCGTCCACCTCATTGGAAAATGCTCTAACACCGGATTGGTGAAGGAACCGCTAAACCGGCGCCGGGACGCCTGCGCCAAAGTCCACGAACGCTTTGAGACCGGGCGTTTCTTGGCCTGTTCTTACGCTTCCTTCACCACACCCGGCGTCTCCGGCGGGGACCCCGCTTTCCCCGATCGATTTAACCGAATTGCAAGGCGGAACGGGCATTCTCCGTCTGCCGCCGATCGAAACAACAGATCTTCGACGGTTACCTCGCAAGTCTTTACGACCAAAGGATCGCAACCATGAAGACCATGTTCAAGAAATTCGCTTCGGACGAGTCCGGTGCCACCGCGATCGAGTACGGCATGATCGCCGCCCTGATCTCCGTGGTCATCATTGGCACACTGAGGCTCATCGGTCCCAAGCTGAACAACGCCTTCGTGAACGTCTCGAACCAGATCGGCAACTGAATCATCCGGCCTCGCGCCACCGTCAACGGCGCAGTCAGCGGCATCACCCCGATCTCCGGACATGCTTCCTGCGGAAGCGGTCGCGGGATCGGGGCACGCGGCGGGTAAGGCCCGAATATCTGCGGCGAGCCGGATCATGACGGACCGAATTAATTTCAGGGGGTGAGACGCGGCCGATCCGGCCCTGCATGTCCCGTCTTGGACCAAAGCTGGTTCCGTCCCTGCGGGACCGGCCTCGCTTTGTCCTCCGGCCGTGCTTTGCCGGCCTCGCGCGGGCCGTCGGGTGCCGTTTCACAAGTTGGCGCGCGAACGTAGTTTCTTCACCCGAACCACAGACACCTCGGCTTCACACGGCTCTCGGAGGCGCCCAGAATTATGGCAAGCTTCGGTCTCCTGATCGTCTTCCCGTTCTTCATGGCCTACGCGGCGGCGAGCGACCTGCTGACCATGCTGATCCCGAACCGGATCTCGCTGGCGCTTGCGGCTGGTTTCTGCGTCCTAGCCGCCACCGGCCTGTTCAGCCTGCCCGAGATCGGGATGCACCTGTGCGCCGGCGCCCTCGTGCTCGCCGTCACCTTCACGCTGTTCGCGCTCGGCAAGATCGGCGGCGGCGATGCCAAGCTCGCGGCGGCGACCGCGCTGTGGCTCGGCTTCGACCAGTTGCTCGACTACCTGCTCGTCGCCTCGATCCTCGGCGGCGCCCTGACGCTGGCGATCCTCTTCGCCCGCACCCACCCCCTCCCCGGTGCGGTGGCACGTCTGCCCTTCGCGCTCCGCCTCCACGACGCCAAGACCGGCATCCCCTACGGCATCGCGCTGGCCGCCGCCGCCCTGGTGATCCTGCCCGAGACCCTGATCTGGACCCGGGCGCTCGGCGGCTGACGACCGCCGCGCCGCGCCCGTCGCGAATCCGGGACGGCGCGAGGACGCCGGAGTGACGGCTCCTTAACCCTAATTTGAGGAATCCCGGGCCAGTCTCGCGGGACGGACGGCGCTCCTGCCGTCGCCCTGCCGTGGCCCGACGATGAAACCAGCGCGTCTTGCCGTCCTCGCCATCGCCCTCGTCGCGGGCGGCGGGGCGGCGTTCCTGATGAGCGGCGACCCGCCGCCCGCGCCCGTGGTGGTGCAGGCCGACGCGCCGCCGCCGCCGCCGGTCGCCGAGGTGCTGGTCGCCGCGGCCGAACTGCCGATGGGGCAGGTGCTGCAGCCGGCGGACCTGCGCTGGCAGAAATGGCCCGAGGACACGCTGACGCCGGGCTACATCACCCGCAAGGACGTGCCCAAGGCGCTCGAGGACACTGTCGGCGCGACGGCCCGCTCCGCCTTCCTGCCCGGCGAGCCGATCCGCCCGCAGAAGCTCGTCCGGCCCGACAGCGGCTTCATGGCCGCGATCCTGCCCGCGGGCCAGCGCGCCGTGGCGATCGTCACCGACAGCCGCGGCACCAACTCGGCCGGCGGCTTCATCCTGCCCAACGACCGCGTCGACGTGATCCACACGTATCGCGACGAGGACAGCAAGGCCACGAGCACCGATACCCAGATCGCCAAGATCATCCTGACCGACGTGCGCGTGCTCGCCGTCGGCCAACTGATCCAGGAGAAGAACGGCACCAACGTCGTCACCGGCGAGACCGCGACGCTGGCGCTGACGCCGGCGCAGGCCGAGAAGATCACGCTCGCGCAGAAGGTCGGCGTGCTCTCGCTGGCGCTGCGCAGCCTGGCCGATTCCGGCCGCCCGCCGGAGGCGGAGGCGCCCCCCGAGGAGACGACCCTGACGGTGATGCGCTTCGGCGTCAGCCGGCAGCAGACCCGGTGAGCGCCCCGATGCCCGACACCCTCGACGAGGCGCAGGCGATGACCGACGCTCGACCCGCCCCCGCCCACCCGCCGGGCCGAAGGCCCCGGGTTTCCCCTCGGCCCACCCTTGCCGCCGCGCTGGCTCTGCTCGCCGGGCTCGGGTCCGGCCCGGTGCGGGCGCAGGATCGCGCGGTGCTCGGGCCTCCCCCGGTGCTCGCCGTGGGCCAGGCCGAGGCGACGACCACGCGCAAGATCGAGATGACCGCGGGGCGCTCCGTGATCGTCGACCTGCCGCGCGACGCCAAGGAGGTGTTCGTGGCCAACCCCGCCGTGGCCAACGCGGTGGTGCGCTCGACCCGCAAGGTCTTCGTCATCGGCATGGCGGACGGCGCGACCTCGATCTTCATCCTCGATGCCGAGGGACGCCAGATCGCGGCGCTCGACGTCACCGTGGCGCGCGACCTCAAGCTCGGGACGCTGCGCCAGTTGCTCGGCCAGAGCATCCCCGGCGGCCGCTTCGACGTGCGCGTCACGGGCGACTCGATCCTGCTCACCGGCTCGGTCGGCTCCTCCTCGGAGGCGCAGCAGGCGATCGACATCGCCAACGCCTTCGTCGGCGTGGCGGGCGGCGGCGCCGGGGCCGCCGGCACGACCCGCGGAGCGGTGATCAACAACCTCACCATCCGCAACAAGGACCAAGTGATGCTGCGCGTCACCGTGGTCGAGGTCTCGCGCACGGTGCTGAAGCAGTTCGGGGTCAACGTCAGCGGAAACTGGTCCGGCCTCAACCTCGCCAACACGACGCCGTTCGCGCTGAACGGCGGCCAATTCCCGGACGGGAACCGGCTCGCGGGCACCATCAACGGCACGGGCGGGGCCAGCCTTACGGCGACGCTGCGCGCTTTCGAGCAGGCCGGCGTCTCGCGCGTGCTGGCCGAGCCGACGCTCACGGCGATCTCGGGCGAGGCGGCAAAATTCACGGCAGGCGGCCAAATCCCGGTTCCGTCGAACCTGAGCTGCTCCACGACGGGAACAATCCAGAGCTGTACGCCCGGCATCGCCTTCAAGGAGTACGGCGTCAGCCTGAACTTCACGCCGGTCGTCCTGGCCGAGAACCGCATCTCGGTCCGGGTCGGCACGGAGGTGCTGGAGATCGACCAGCAGAACACCTTGAACATCAACATCGGCGGGCAGAACGCCGCCGTGCCCGGCTTCACCTCGCGCAAGTCCGAGACCACCGTCGAACTCGCCTCCGGCGCCACGATGATGACCGCGGGCCTGATCCAGCAGAGGAGCAAGGCGGCGATCAACGGCCTGCCCGGCCTCGTCAACCTGCCGATCCTCGGCGCCCTGTTCCGCTCGCGCGACTACCAGCGGCAGGAGACCGAGCTGATGATCATGGTCACCCCCTACATCGCCAAGGCGATGGAGCCCCGTCAGGTGACGCGGCCCGACGACGGCTTCGTCGACGCCACCGACGGGCAGGCGATCCTGCTCGGGCAGATCAACCGCCTCTACGGCACTGCCGGCGCCGCACCCCTCGGGCGCGGCTACCGCGGCCGCGTCGGCTTCATCACCGACTGATCCCGCCCGCGCGCCGCGACCGGCGCCGGTCCCGAACCCTCCGCCCCGGCGCCGCCGCGCCCCAGGATCGCAACCGATGACGCTGCCCGGCCGGCCCTCCCGTCCCCCCTCCCGCCCCCGACGGACGCCGGCCCTCGCCGCGGCCGCCCTCGCCGCGGCGCTCGGCGCCTGCCAATCCGACCGCGCCGCGACCGGCTCGATCTACCCGATGGACTACCGCGCCCGCCACCCGATCGTGCTCGCCGACGGCGACCGCAACCTCGACGTGTTCGTCACCGGAACGGGCCATCTCGACCCGCGCCAGGCCGCCGACATCGACGCCTTCCTGCTGGAATACCGCCGCTACGGCCGCGGCGGCCTGCTGGTCGACCTGCCCCGCGGCGTCGCGCCGGGCCTCGGCGCTGGCGTCGAGCGCACCGCGTCCGCGATCCGCCGGCTCGGCGCGGAGAACGGCGTCCCCGCCCGCGCGATCACGGTCGCCGGCTACGCGGTCGCCGACCCCGGCCTCGCGAGCCCGATCCGCCTCAGCTTCCGCCGCATGGAGGCGCGCGTCGCCGACAAATGCGGGCTGTGGCCGCAGGATCTCGGCGAGCGCAGCCCGGCGGCGAACTTCCGCAACGAGCCGGCGTGGAACCTCGGCTGCTCCACCCAGGCGACCTTCGCCGCCCAGGTCGCCGACCCCGTCGATCTCGTGCGCGGCCGTCCCGAGGGCCGCATCGACACGGTCCGGCGCGTCAAGGACATCGGCCAGCTCCGCGACGGCAAGGATCCGTCAACCGCATGGCGGCAGGATGGGAAGACCAGCGTGAAGGGGGCGGTCGAGTAGCGACCGGAACCGCCCGCGCCGGCCCAACGCCGCGCTCCGATCCCCGATCCGGCTCCCGAACCCGAAGGCCCCGTCATGGCGGACCATCCCGAGACATCCGAACGGATGATCGCCCCGGTGCCCCGGATCACGATCCAGGCGTTCTGCGAGACCGCGGACACGGCCGCCATGATCGAGGGCGCAGGCGGAGACCGGCGCATGCAGAAGGCCCATCTCAAGGTGCAGATGGGCGGGGGCGCCGCCGCGGTCGAGGCCTACCGCCACGCGCCGACGCCCAACGTCATCGTCATCGAGACGCAGGGGCCGAAATCCAGGCCGATGGAATGCCTCGACGCGCTCGCCGAGGTCTGCGACGCGGGGACCCGGGTGCTCGTCATCGGGCACGTCAACGACGTGACGCTGTACCGGCAGTTCATCCAGCGCGGCGTCAGCGACTACCTGATGGCCCCGGTCGATCCGCTGACGCTGATCGCCTCGCTCTCCGACCTGTTCGCGGCGCCCGGGGTGAAGCCGGTCGGGCGCACCATCGCGGTCTACGGCGTCAAGGGCGGCATCGGCGCCTCGACGGTCGCCCACAACCTCGCGTGGTCGATCGCCCGCGGGCAGGGCGCGCAGACCGTGATCGCCGACCTCGACATCGCCTTCGGCACCGCCTCGCTCAACTTCAACCAGGACCCGCCGCAGGGCATCGCCGAGGCGGTGTTCGCGCCCGAGCGCCTCGATTCGGCGCTGGTCGAGCGCCTGCTCTCGAAGTGCAGCGACCATCTCAGCCTGCTCTCGGCGCCGGCGAGCCTCGACCGCACCATCGACCTGTCGGAGCCCGCCTTCGACGCGCTGATCGACCACCTGCGCGCGGCGGTGCCGTGCATCGTCCTCGACGTGCCGCACCAGTGGTGCGCGTGGTCGAAGCGCGTGCTCACGGCGGCCGACGAGATCCTGGTCGTCGCCGGCCCCGAGCTCGCCAGCTTGCGCAACGCCAAGAACCTGCTCTCCGCGCTCCAGCACCGCCGCCCCAACGATCGCGCGCCCCGCGTGATCCTCAACGGGGTCGGCGTGCCCAAACGCCCCGAGATCGGCGCGGCGGAGTTCTCCAAGGCGCTGGAAGCGCCGCTCGCCGCCAGCATCCCGTTCGACCCGGCGATCTTCGGCGCGGCGGCCAACAACGGCCAGATGATCGCCGAGGTCGAGGCCAACTCGAAGCCCGCCGAGATCTTCGCCGACCTCGCCGCCGCCATGCTCGGCCGGCCCGAGGTCAAGCGCACCCGCGCCAGCCTGTTCGAGCCGCTGCTCGCCAAGCTGTCGCGCCGGAAGGCGTCCTGATGCCGGCGCCACGCAAGGACGTTTCCGATGTTCGGTAGGAGGCAGACCGCCGCCGCGACGCCGTCCGCGCCGCTGCCGGCGCAGGCGCGCGCGACCGCGCCCGTGCTGGTGCAGGAGAACGCCGCCCCCAAGCGCATGGAGGCGACGCTCGCCTTGCCGGTGCAGGACAACCCGCGCTCGGAGGACTACTACCGCACCAAGAGCATGATCTTCGGCGCGCTGATCGAGGCGATCGACCTCGCCCAGCTCGCGCGCCTCGAAGCCGAGGCGGCGCGCGAGGAGATCCGCGACATCGTCTCGGAGATCATCGGCCTCAAGAACATCGTCCTGTCGATCGCCGAGCAGGAGGAACTGCTCGACGACATCTGCAACGACGTGCTCGGCTACGGCCCGCTGGAGCCCCTGCTCGCCCGCGACGACATCGCCGACATCATGGTCAACGGCGCCAACCGCGCCTTCATCGAGGTGAACGGCAAGATCCAACTCACCAACGTGCGCTTCCGCGACAACCAGCAACTGATGAACATCTGCCAGCGCATCGTCAGCCAGGTCGGGCGGCGCGTCGACGACGCCTCGCCGATCTGCGACGCGCGCCTGCCCGACGGCTCGCGCGTCAACGTCATCGCGCCCCCGCTCGCCATCGACGGGCCGGCGCTCACCATCCGCAAGTTCAAGAAGGACAAGCTCACCCTCGACCAGCTCGTGCGCTTCGGCGCGATCTCGCCGGAGGGCGCCGAGATCCTGAAGATCATCGGGCGCTCGCGCTGCAACGTCGTCATCTCCGGCGGCACCGGCTCGGGCAAGACCACCCTGCTCAACTGCCTCACCGCCTTCATCGAGCACGACGAGCGCATCATCACCTGCGAGGACGCGGCCGAACTCCAGCTCCAGCAGCCGCACGTGGTGCGCCTGGAGACGCGGCCCGCCAACATGGAGGGCCAGGGCCAGGTCACGATGCGCGACCTCGTGAAGAACTGCCTGCGCATGCGGCCCGAGCGGATCATCGTCGGCGAGGTGCGCGGGCCGGAGGCGTTCGACCTGCTCCAGGCGATGAACACCGGCCACGACGGCTCGATGGGAACGCTGCACGCCAACTCGCCGCGCGAGTGCCTGTCGCGCATCGAGTCGATGATCTCGATGGGCGGCTTCACCCTGCCCTCGAAGACCCTGCGCGAGATGATCTGCGGCTCGATCGACGTGGTGGTGCAGGCCACCCGCCTGCGTGACGGCTCGCGCCGCATCACGCACATCACCGAGGTGCTCGGGATGGAGGGCGACGTCATCACCACGCAGGACATCTTCCTGTTCGACATCGTCGGCGAGGACGCCGCCGGCAAGCTGATCGGCCGCCACCGCTCCACCGGCGTCGGGCGGCCGAAGTTCTGGGAGCGGGCGCGCTACTACGGCCTGGAGCGCCAGCTCGGCGCGGCGCTCGACGCCGCCGCCGAGGCGGGGGTCGCCCCGTGAACGGATCGACGATCGCCGCCAACCTGCCGCTCGCCGTCGGCCTCGTCGTCGTGGCCGCGCTGGCGCTCGGCTACGTGTTCCTGATGCCGCTGCTCGCGGGCGAGCGGCGCGCGACGCAGCGCCTCAGGGCGGTCAGCGCCTCCGCCGCGGGCAACGCGATCCGCGGCGCCACGGTCAACCGGCGCGAGCAGGTCGCCAAGACGCTGGGCGAGATCGAGGCCAAGGCCAAGGGTGCCGCCAAGGTCACCCTCGACCTTAAGATCGCGCGCGCCGGCCTGTCCTGGTCGAAGCGCACCTACTGGATCGTCTCCGGCGGCCTCGGGCTCTTCCTCGGCCTCCTGATGCTGACGATCACCGCGAGCCCGTTCGCCGGCCTCGGCGGCGCCTTCGTCGGCGGCCTCGGGGTGCCGATGTTCCTCCTGCGCCACCTGCGCAAGCGCCGCATCGCCCGCTTCACCCGGGAACTGCCGAACGCCGTCGACGTGGTGGTGCGCGGCATCCGCACCGGCATCCCGGTGGGCGACTGCTTCCGCATGGTCTCGCGCGAGGCCGAGGAGCCGGTGCGGTCCGAGTTCCGCATCATCATCGAGACGCAGGCGCTCGGCCTGTCGCTCGGCGAGGCGGTCTCCCGGCTCTACGAGCGGGTGCCGGTGCCGGAGGTGAACTTCTTCTCGATCGTGATCAACATCCAGCAGCAATCGGGCGGCAACCTCTCCGAGGCGCTGAACAACCTGTCGCGGGTGCTGCGCGAGCGCCGCAAGATGGCCGGCAAGATCCAGGCGATGAGCATGGAGGCCAAGTCCTCGGCCGGCATCATCGCCGCCCTGCCCTTCGCGGTCGCCGGCATCACCTCGCTGACCAGCCCCGACTACATCTCGCTGCTGTGGACCACCGACATCGGCCGGCTCGCGCTGCTCGGTTCGGCGGTGTGGATGACGTTCGGCATCCTCACCATCAGGAAGATGATCGCGTTCGATTACTGAACGCCCCCGAATTCCGAACGCGCGCCGCGGATTGCCTCGCCATGATCGACCTCATCGCCCAAAAGGTCTTTGACCCGCGCTTCATGGGCATCGCGCTGACCGCGGTCGCCGCGGCGGCGACCGCCTTCGCCGTGGTCCAGCCCTTCCTCGAGACCGACACCCTGGCCAAGCGGATGAAGCTCGTCAGCGACGAGCGCGAGATCATCCGCCGGCGCGAGCGCGACCGGCTCGCCAACAAGGCGACGCTGCGGATCGAGCCCAAGGCCTACATGAAGCGGATCGTCGAGCGGTTCGACCTGCGCCGCTGGCTCGGCACCGACACCGCCAAGCGCAAGCTGCTGATGGCCGGCCATCGCGGCGCGCAATCGGAGACGACGTTCCTGTTCTTCCGCCTCGTCATGCCCGTGGCGACGACGCTCGGCGCGCTGTTCTACCTGTTCGTGCTGGAGGCGCTCGACGAGCCCTACCTGATGCGGATCGGCATCGTCATCGTCTGCGCATACGGGGGCATCAAGGCGCCGGAACTCTACCTCCTGAACGCGTCCAACAAGCGCAAGGCCGAGATCAGGCGCGCCTGGCCCGACACCCTCGATCTGACGCTGATCTGCGTCGAATCGGGCATGGCGATCGAGCAGGCGTTCCGGAAGGTCAGCACCGAGATCGCGGCGTCCTCCGTGGTGCTCGCCGAGGAACTCGCCCTGATGACCGCCGAGATGTCCTACCTGCCCGACCGCCGCCAGGCCTACGAGAACCTCGCGCTGCGCGTCGGGCTGGAGCCGGTGAAGGCCGTGGTCACCGCGCTGATCCAGGCCGAGCGTTACGGCACGCCGATCGGCCAGGCGCTGCGCGTGCTCTCCCAGGAGAGCCGCGACCAGCGCATGAACGAGGCCGAGAAGAAGGCGGCCTCGCTGCCGCCCAAGCTCACCGTGCCGATGATCCTGTTCTTCCTGCCGGTGCTGTTCGTGGTCATCATCACGCCGGCGATCATCCAGTCGATCCGGTAAGGCCGGACCCGCGCGCCGATCCTTGACAAATCAGGCATCGCGCGCCTATCCACCCTCTACAACGCGCGGCTTCCTCGCAGAAGTCCGCGCGTTTCGCGTTGCGGCCATGATCTGCGACGAACGCATAAGAAGTCGGTCCAGGGCGCATCCCGGAGGCCGTTCGAACCACGAGAGACGAAGATGTTCGCAGTCATCAAGACGGGCGGCAAGCAGTACCGCGTTGCCGAGAACGACACCCTCACCATCGCCACCCTCGAAGGCGAGGCCGGCTCCGCGGTCACCTTCGGCGAGGTGCTGCTGTTTGCCGACGGCGAGGCGACCCAGGTCGGCGCGCCGCTGCTCGAAGGCTTCAGCGTCACGGCCGAGATCGTGAGCCACGGCCGCGACAAGAAGGTGATCGCCTTCAAGAAGCGCCGCCGGCAGAA
>NZ_CAXTHR010000025.1:0-38477 GCF_964244095.1 uncultured Methylobacterium sp.
TAACTGTCGATGCGCACGCACAGTTTGTGGTCGGGCTTAAGCCGATGTCCGCTTCGGAGATGCCTGCGACGGCCGCCCAATGACCGAGATGGGCGCGAAGCCGTCATGCGTTGCGATCCGAGCGAACGTCCGGTTTCTCGAATTTGCTTCCCGAAAGCGGACCGGCAACAAACCACCCATCGTGGACTCTCACACACGGACCATGTGGACGATCAGCCGCGAAATCTGAACCCGGGACGCCCGTCCCCCCGCCTCACCCCACCCGCCGCATCCGGCACGCGAAGAACCCGTCGAGGCCGCCGCGAAGGGTGTCGGAGCCTTCGAGATGCGCCGGCAGCGTGCGCAGATCGCCCTGCGCGTCGATCAGCAGGGCGAGGCCGCCGACCTCCTCGGCCCGCACCGGCACCCGCGCGAACGCGGCGTTGCGGGCGAGGAACGCGGCGACCTGGGCCTCGCCCTCCTCGGGTTCGAGCGAGCAGGTGCAGTAGACCAGCCGGCCCCCCGGCCGCACCAGGCTTGCCGCCTTGTCGAGCAGCCGCGCCTGGAGCAGGTGCAGGCGGATCAGGTCGGATTCGGTCTTGGTCCAGGCGACGTCCGGGTGGCGGCGGATCGTGCCGGTGGCCGAGCACGGCGCGTCGAGCAGCACCGCGTCGAACGGCGCCGGTGGCTCGAAGGCCAGCGCGTCGCCGACGACGATCTCGGCGGCGAGCCCGAGGCGGGCGAGGTTTTCCGACAGGCGCTCCAGGCGCGGGGCGGAACGGTCCAGCGCCGTGACCGCGGCGCCGGTGCTCGCGAGCTGCGCGGTCTTGCCGCCGGGCGCGGCGCAGAGGTCGGCGATGCGCTCGCCCGCTTGCGCGCCGAGCAGGCGCGCGGGGATCGCGGCAGCGGCGTCCTGCACCCACCACGCGCCCTCGGAAAAGCCCGGCAGCTCGGAGACCGGCAGCCGCAGGTCGCCGAGCCGCAGCGAGCCGGTCGGGAGCGTCACCGCGCCAAGGCGTTCGGGCCAGTCGCCGGCCTCGCCGCGCAGCGTCAGGTCGATCGCGGCGCCGGCCAGGTGCGCGCGGGCGATGGCGGCCGCGGTCTCCGGCCCGTAGGCCGCGCGCCAGCGCGCCGCCAGCCAGTCCGGGGTGTTGGCGGCAAGCGGGTCGCCCGCCTCGGCGAGGATCGCGTCGCGCTCGCGCACCACGCGCCGCAGAACCGCGTTGACGAGGCCGGCCAGGTGCCGCGCCTGCGGATCGGCCTTGGCGAGCCGCACCGCGAGGTCGACCGCGGCGTGGTCGGGCACCGCGAGGTCGAGGATCTGCGCGGCGCCGGTGGCGAGCAGCGCGACGAGCCGCGGCTGATCCTCGGGCAGGCCCTGCGCCATCCGGGCGGCCAGCGCCCGCTTGAGGAAGCCGAGGCGGCGGAAGGTGACGGTGGCGATCGCGCGGGCGAGCCCCGCGTCGGCCGCGTCCAGCCCGGCCGCGCGCGACGCCTGGGCCAGCGCGTCCTCCAGGGCGAGCGCCCGGTTCCGGCCGAGGAGGTCGGCCACCGCCGCCTGCGCCACGCGGCGCGCGGCGAGGCCTGCCGCGTCCGCCTCGACGGTGCCGGCCGCTGCCGCGGGACCCTTCGCCGGCGCCTCGCGTGGACCCTTGGTCGCGCCCGCTGCCCGTCTCGGCCCGGCCGCGTTGCGGCCTCTGCCCATGGATGCCACTTAATCTACCCGATGCCCTGCGGCCGGCGTCCTGCCGGCGGAACCCCACGCCCTCCCATCTGAGCGAGATCGATGCAAGACGAAACCCGGCAAGACGAACGGACGAAGGACGAGGCGGCGTCGACGCAGACCGCCCGCCCCCTGGCGCCCGCCGCGCAGCGGGCGCTGGCCGAGGCGGCCGCGCGCCGCCGGGCGATCGACGCGCGCGCGGCCGCCCTCGCCGCGACCCCGGAGCGCCTCGGGCGCGGCGGCCTCGAGCCGGTGCGCTACGAGGACTGGGAGGTGAAGGGGCTGGCCGTCGATTTCTGATCCGGTTTCTTCCGCGCCCTGCGCAGGAACGTCCGCCCCGGGCCGCCGTTGGGCTTCCGGCGAGAGCGGGGACAGGATCATGATGGCGGGAAAGATTTCGAGCCGGACGGCGCCCGCGGGCCCGCACGGCGAGGTCGCGCTGGCGCAGGGCGAGCGGGTGGCGATGCGGATGTGGCGCGACGAGCCGCCGACCGACGACAAGCCAAGCACCACCTCCCCGCACGAGACGGTGGGCTACGTGATCTCCGGCCGGGCCAAGCTGGTGCTCGCGGACAGGACCATCGCCCTGGAGCCCGGCGATTCCTACTGCGTGCCGGCGCATGCCGTGCACACCTACCACATCCTCGAAACCTTCACGGCGATCGAGGCGACTGCGCCGCCGGCGGCGTGATCGCCTCGGCCGCTCAGCTTCAGCGCGTCATGTAGACCGGCGTGCCGACCGAGACGCGGTCGTAGAGATCGACCACGTCCTGGTTGTACATCCGGATGCAGCCGTAGGAGGCCCAGGTCCCGACCGAGTCCGGGCGGTTGGTGCCGTGGATGGCGTACTCGCCGCCCGACAGCGTCATCGCGGCGGCACCCATCGGGTTGTGTGGCGAGCCGCCGGCGATCAGATTCGGCAGGCGCGGGTTGTCACGCTTGACCTCGCGTGGCGGCGACCAGGCCGGCCGCACGTACTTGCCGTCGATCGCGGCGGTGCCGAACCACTGCTTGCCGGGCTTGCCCACCGCGACGGGGTAGCGGATCGCCGTGCCGTCGCCGTTGACGAGGTAGAGCCGGCGCTGCGACACGCTGATCACCACCGACCCCGGCCTCACGCCATCCGTGAACGGCACCACCTCGCGCGCGGTCGCGGCCGTACCGGGCCCGGCCAGCATCGCACCGGCGATCACCGCCCCTATCACCGTCCGGACCGACATCGTGCGACTTCCTGGCATGACTTCCTGCAAGCGTGACCTTGCGCCGCCGGACTAATCCACGCTCGATCGCGCCGTTCCAGGGGCTCCGTCGGTGATTGCGGACTTGCTCACCGCCGTCTCCGAAGACAGTAAAGATCGCGCGGTGCCGTATCGGTGAAGTCTGTCGCGTCGCGAAAGGCCCCGTTCACACCGTCATCGCTCGAACAGCCGGCACGCCTCCGCGTCGCGTGCCTGCCAGCCGTGGCGGACGAGTTCGGGATCGCTGTGCTCCTCGGCGGGATGGCCGACGCAGAGATAGGCGACGAGGTGCCAGCCCTCCGGCACGTCGAGGAGCGCGCCGACGCGGGCCGGCTCCAGGATCGAGACCCAGCCGATGCCGAGGCCGCGGGCGCGGGCGGCGAGCCAGAACACCTGCACCGCACCGACCACCGAGTAGCGCAGCATCTCCGGCATCGTCGCGCGGCCGAGGCCATGGCCGGCCTCCGTCGCGTCGTCGCAGAACACGGCCAGGTGCACCGGCGCCTCGCGCAGCCCCGCGAGCTTCAGGGCACGATACCGCGCGCGCCTCGCGTCGCCGTAGCCCTGCGCCGCCTCCGCGTCGCAACGCTCGAAGCTCGCGATCACGCCGGCCCGGCGTTCCGGGTCGGCCACGCGCACGAAGCGCCAGGGCTGGCTGTTGCCGACCGAGGGGCTGAGATGGGCGGCCGTCAGGCTCTCGTGGAGCAGCGCCTCCGCCACCGGCTCGGGCCGGAAGCGGCGCACGTCGCGACGCCACGCGAACAGGGTGCCCAGCGCCTGCCGGAAGTCGTCGTCGAAGCGGGGCGGGCGGGCGTCGATCATCGTCGCCGTGCCTCATAGCGGGTTTTTCGGGATTTTTCGCGCCCCGCCCTTCGACGCCCCGGGGCTGGACGACAAAAAAAGCCGCCCCTTGCGAGGCGGCCTGAAGTCCTTGGGTCTCGAAACCTCCGGGATGTCGGGACGCGGGGACCGGCGACGCCCGAGGGCTGGGGAGCTCGGGTTTCAGGCGCCGACGGGCACGGCCCGGCGAGGTTCGACCACCGTTGTGCCCGCGCAACAAGGCCCGCGAAAGGCGTGATCCGGGCGGAATCGCGGCGCTTCGTTGCGCGGGCGTGACTTTCCCGCAACCAACCGGGCGCGCCGCCGGACCGGTCCTCCGAACCGGTTTTCCGACGCCTTGCAGCCCCGCCGCCCGAGGCCCATCCTCGGGAGAGCGAAGGCGCGGACGACGGAGCGACGATGAGCGAACGGACGAGCGAGACCCGAACCGAGGAGTCGACCGCCCGCGTGGTCCCGTTCCCCGGCCCGTCCACCGCCCCGCAGGTCGCCTTCGACCGGCATGAACTGCGAACGATCTTCAACCTCTACGGTCGGCGCGTCGCGGAGGGGGAATGGCGCGATTACGCCCTCGATTTCCGCCGCGACAAGGCGGTGTTCTCGATCTACCGCCGCACCTCCGAGATGCCGCTCTACCGGATCGAGAAGGACCCGAAGCTCGCCCGCCGCCAGGGCGCCTACGCCGTGGTCGCGGCCACCGGCGTCGTGCTGAAGCGTGGGCCGGACCTCGCCCGCGTGCTCGCGGTGCTGGAGGGTCCGTTGCGCGCGGTGTGACGGCCGGATCGCCGAAGGCATCCGGCGAAGTTGCGGTCTTTCTTTTCCACCCGGCTTCGTGCCCGATCCCTCCCCCCCTCTGCGGGAGAGGGGGGCGCGCTGACCGCGGTTCTTTCGGATCGGCGATCGATTCGAAGTGCGCGACGCGAAAAAGGCCCCGGCGTTTCCGCCGGGGCCCTCTCTTCGTCCGTTCCCCGTCGGCTCAGCGGCGGTCGCCGAGGAGCGAGAGCAGGAACTGGAACATGTTGATGAAGTCGAGGTACAGCGTCAGCGCGCCGTTGACCGACATCTTGGCCGCCATCTCGCCGTCGAAGCTCGCCGAGAGATACATCTCCTTGAGCTTCTGGGTGTCGTAGGCGGTGAGCCCTGCGAAGATCAGCACGCCGAGCACCGAGATGGCGAATTGCAGCGCCGACGACGCGAGGAAGATGTTGACGATCGACGCGATGACGATGCCGATCAGGCCCATCATCAGGAACGAGCCCATCCCCGAGAGGCTGCGCTTCGTGGTGTAGCCGTAGAGGCTGAGGCCCGCGAAGGTCGCGGACGTGATGAAGAACACCCGCACCACGCTAGCCCCCGTGAACACGAGGAGCAGCGTCGACATCGAGGCGCCCATCACCGCCGCGAAGGCGAAGAACATCATCCGCGCCGAGGCGGCCGACATCCTGTCCATCCGCATCGAGAACACGAGGATGAAGGCGAGCGGGGCGAACATCAGCACCCACTTGAGCGGGCTGTTGTAGAGCGTCTGGCCGAACGGGGTCAGGGCGAGCTTGCCCGTCGCGGTCGCGGTGGTGGCGGCCATGTTGAGGCCGAGCGCCACGAGGCCGGAGATGCCGAGGCCCACGACCATGTTGTTGTAGACGCCGAGCATGAAGGCGCGCAGGCCCTGGTCCATCTCGACCTGGGTGCCGGCCTGGGCCGGTGCCTGGGCGCCGTAGCGGAAGGGGGAATTGTCGAAGGCCATGGGGAGGTTACCTCGGGAGGCTCACTCAGCGTGGTGTTTGGGTTCGAGGCCCACGCAAGGACCTCTGGCACCTGACGGCGCCTCGTTGCACAATATGTTGCGTTCCGGGCCCGCGCACAAGAGCCCCGCCGAGCTTGCCGATGCGGTTTCCGTGCGACGAAGCGCGTTAAGTTTGTTCATGAAATCAGGGATTAAAGTTCGGCAATGCTTCGGGCCGCGCCGGTTCGACGGCCCTGCGCCGGTCACGACGGCCGCAGGTAGGGCGCGGGCTTTTGGCCGAGGATGCGCCATGTGCCGGCGAGCCCCAGCACCACCGCGAGCACCACCGCCGCGGCCGCCGCGACGAGCGCCCCCGACAGGTCGAGGGCGAAGTCGAGGCGCATCACCTTCGTCACGATCACCCAGCCGGCGAGCGTGCCCGCGATCAGCCCGAACAGGGCGGTGACGAGGCCGAGCGCCCCGTATTCGAGGCCGTAGGCGGACAACAGCCGCCCGCGCGTCGCGCCGAGCACCTTCAGCACCACGGCGTCGTAGAGCCGCGCGCGGTGGCCGGCGGCGATGGCGCCGGCGAGCACGAACAGGCTCGCGAGCACGGCCACCGCGCTCGCCCCGCGGATCGCCAGCACCAGCCGGCCGACGAGGTCGCCGACGGCATCGAGCGCGTCCTTCACCCGCACGCTGGTGACGGAGGGGAAGGCGCGGGCGACGTCGCGCAGCACGCGGTTCTCCAGCGGCGCATCGGTGCCGCCGGGAAGCGTCAGCGTCGCGAGATCCGAATGCGGTGCCCCGCGGAACGTGCCGGGCGAGAACACCATCACGAAGTTGATGCCGAGATTGCGCCACTCGACCTTGCGCAGGTTGGCGATCGTCGCTGTGAGGTTTCGCCCCAGCACGTTGACGGTGACGCGGCTGCCGACGGCGAGGCCCAGGCTTTTCGCCAGGTCCGCCTCGAACGAGACCAGGGGCGTTCCCGCCTCCTCGGCGCTCCACCATTTGCCGGCGACGATGTTCGAGCCGTCGGGCGGGTCGGCGGCGTAGGTGATGCCGCGGTCGCCGTCGAGCACCCAGGCCGCGTCCTCCGGCGGCCTGATCTTCTCGGCCGGCACGTCGTCGAGCGCCACGATGCGCCCGCGCATCATCGGCACCCGGTCGATCCGGGCGGCGGGCGCCGCCTTGGCGAGGAAATCGTGGAAGGCCGCGGAGTCGGCCGCCGGGATGTCGAGGAAGAACAGGTTCGGCGCGCGCGCCGGCAGCGTCGCCGAGATCGTGCGGCGGACGTTCACGTCGATGACGCTCAAGGTGACGAGCAGCGTCACGCCGAGGCCCAGCGACAGCACGATCGCCGGCGTCAGCGCGCCGGGGCGGTGGAGGTTGGCCAGCGCCATCCGCGGCGCGGCGCGCTTCGGGTGCGGCATCCGGCGGGCCGCGGCCATCACGCCGGTCGCGACGAGGCGCAGCAGGCCGAAGGCGAGGCCGGCCGCAGCGATGAAGATCAGCGCGATCCGACGGTCGAACGCGGTGCCGACGGCGAGCATTACCAGCGCCGCCAGCGCGAGCCCCAGGATCACCCGGTAGCGCGGGCGGATGCGCGACGCCGCCGGCTCGACCGCGTCGCGGAACAGCCCCGAGACCGGGATGTCGTGGGCGCGCCCGAGCGGCGTGATCGCGAAGGCCAGCGCGGTGAGCAGCCCGTAGGCGGCGGCCTGGAGCAGTTCGAGCGGCGCCAGCGTCGGGTTCAGCGGCAGCGGCAGGCTTTCGCGAAACAGCGCGTCGATGGCGAAGGGCAGGCTCGCGCCGGCCGCGAGGCCGATCAGCGTGCCGAGGCCGGCGATCAGCATCACCTGCGTCAGGTAGAGCCCGACCACCTGCGAGCCCGGCGCGCCGACGCTTTTCAGCGTCGCGATCGAGGGGCGCTTGCGCTCGACGAAGGCGTTGACGGCATTGGCCACGCCGACGCCGCCGACGATCAGCGCGGTGAGCCCGACCAGCGTCAGGAACTGCGTGAACCGCTCGATGCTCTTGGCAAAGCGCGGGTCGGCGTTGGTGCGGGCCCGCATCTCCCAGCCGGCCTGCGGCGCGGCGGCCGCGATCCGGGCGGCTGCGGCATCCAGGCCCGCGTCGTCCACGCCCGGCAGTTGCAGCCGGTAGCTCCAGCGGTTGAGGCTGCCCGGCTGGACGAGGCCGGTGCGGCGCAGCGCCTCTTGCGACACGATCAGCCGCGGCCCGAAGCCGAGGCCGCCGGCAATCTTGTCGGGCTCCGACACGATGGTCGCCCGGATCGCGAAGGGCCGGCCGGCGAGCGTGATCCGGTCGCCGACCTTGAGGTCGAGGCGGGTCAGCAACGCCGGGTCGGCGAGCGCCCCGTCGACGCCGTCCCGCTCGGCGAGCAGATCGGAGGGCGGCGCCTGCGGCTCGGTGACGAGGTCGCCGGCCGACGGGTAGCCGGACTCGACCGCCTTCAACTCGACCAGCGCCGCGCCCTCGCCGGCGACCGCCATGGCGCGCAGCGAGGCCACCACGTCGACACGGCCGGCCGCGTCCAGCACCGCGCGCTCGGCCGGGCTCGCCTCGCGGTTGATCAGGGCGTAGCTGAGGTCGCCCCCGAGGATGCGCCTGCCCTCACGCCCGAGTCCGTCCGACAGCGAGCGCGAGATCGAGGCGACGCCGGCGATCGCCGCGACGCCGAGCGCGATGCAGGCGAGGAACACGGCAAAGCCCGAGAGCCCGCCGCGCAGTTCGCGCAACGCGAGCCGGAGTGTGAGCGGCAGGCGCGACGGGGGCATGGATCGGGGCTGGGGGAGCGTGCCGTGCATGATGCCTCAAGCCCATCCCGTGCCGAGGCATTTCCCAACCAATCCCCTCATCCTGAGGTGCGGGCGCGAAGCGTACGCTTTGAGGGAGCCCTCCAGAAAGCACAGCGATCCCTGGAAGGCTCCTTCGCAGCCCGCTGGCGCGGGCACCTCAGGATGAGGGGAGTGGGCGGGACGGAACTCTGTCGTCCGGAGCGTGCGATGAAACCTCATGCCGTCACCGGCTCCTCGATCCGCCCCGAGCGCAAGGAGACCGTCCGATCGCAGAGCTTGGCCAGCCCCGGATCGTGGGTGACGAGCACCAGCGTCGCCCCGCGGTCGCGCTTGAGCGCGAACAGCAGGTCGACGATCTGGCGGCCGGTGGCCTCGTCGAGGTTGCCGGTCGGCTCGTCGGCCACCAGGAGCGCCGGATCGGGGGCCACCGCGCGGGCGATGGCGACGCGCTGCTGCTCGCCGCCGGAGAGCTGGGCCGGGTAGTGGTGCAGCCGGTCCGCAAGACCCACCGCCGTCAGCTCGGCGCGGGCGCGGGCGTGCGCGCCCGGCTTGTCGGCGAGTTCCAGCGGCAGGGCGACGTTCTCCAGCGCGGTCATCGTCGGCACGAGGTGGAAGGCCTGGAACACGATGCCGATGCGGCGCCCCCGGAAGCGGGCGAGCGCGTCCTCGTCGAGGCGGCCGAGATCGGTGTCCCCGATGCGGATCGTGCCGGCATCCGGCCGCTCCAGCCCGGCCATCACCATCAGCAGCGTCGACTTGCCCGAGCCCGAGGGGCCCACGAGCCCGACCGCCTCGCCGCGGGCGACGTCGAGCGAGATGCCGCGCAGGACATGGACGCGGGCCGGCCCGCGGCCGAGGCTGAGGTCGATGTCGGCGAGCGTGATCGCCGGCCCGTCCGGGGAGGTCTTGTCGGCGGTCACGGGCAGGCCGATCTGTGCGGGATGACGAGCATGAGAGCCGGAGATCACGGGTGGCGGACGCGTATGTCATGGGCCGCGGCAGCCCTATCCCGGCCGCGCCGCACGGCCGGGATATGGCCGTTCCGAAGGGCGCACGCCATGATGGCTGGCGCAGGGCGGTCGTGATGGCGCTCTTTGCCGCAGCGGGCACTATTCTGGCCGCGGGGGCGCCCGCCGCCGCGGCCGGGCCGATCCGGCTCGTGGCGCTCGGCGACAGCCTCACCGCGGGCTACCGCCTGCCGGCGGACGCCGCGTTCCCGGCGGTGCTGGAGCGGGCGCTCGCCGCGAAGGGCCGCGCGGTGACGGTGGCCAATGCCGGCGTCTCCGGCGAGACCGCGACCAACGGCCTCGACCGGGTCGACTGGTCGGTGCCGGACGGGACCGACGGGGTGATCCTCGAACTCGGCGCCAACGACATGCTGCGCGGCACCGACCCGGCGGTGACGAAGAAGGCCCTGGAGGCGATCGTCACCGGGCTCAAGGCGCGCGGCATCCCGGTGCTGCTCGCCGGCATGCGGGCGTCCACCAATCTCGGGCCCGACTACGTCGCCCGCTTCGACGCGATCTATCCGGATCTGGCCGCCAAGCACGGCCTCGTGCTCTACCCGTTCTTCATGGCGGGCATGGTCGGCGAGCGGGCCTACACCCTCGACGACGGGCTGCACCCGAACGCCAAGGGCGTCGCGGTGATCGTGTCCGGCATCCTGCCGGCGGTGGAAACCTTCCTGGGGCGCCTCCGGCCCGCGGCCCGCTGAAGAAGGCGCCCCGAGCATGCCGCGCCTGTTCACGGCCCTCGCCGTCCCGGCCGCGATCGGCGCGGCGCTGGCGCCGTTCCGCGGCGGCCTGCCCGGCGCCCGCTGGATCGAGCCGGCCGATCACCACGTCACCCTGCGCTTCCTCGGCGACGTGCCCTTGGCGCTCGCCGAGGACGCGGTCGAGGCGCTGTCCGAGCTGCGCGCGCGGCCCGCGGTCGCGATCGCCCTGGACGGGCTCGCGGTGTTCGGCGGCGACAGGCCGCGGTCGATCCTCGCCAGCGTGGCGGCGACGCCGGAGCTGATCGATCTCCAGGCCGAGCAGGAGCGGCTGATCCGCCGGGCCGGGGCCAAGCCCGAACGGTGCAGGTTCGTCCCGCACGTGACGCTGGCGCGCCTGCGCCGCGAGGCCGTGCCCGAGGCCGTGGCGCTGTACCTGTCCCAGGCGCCGCCGTTCGCGCCGCTGCGGTTCTCCACCACCGAGGTGGTGCTGTATTCCGCCCACGATTCCACCGGCGGCGGGCCCTACGTGGTAGAAGCAATGTTTCCGTTCGCGTGACCGGTCGGTTCAGAGGCGCCGCAACGCCACGCTCTCGATGCGGTGGCTCGCGCCCTTGGCCAGGATCAGGCTGGCGCGCTGGCGCGTCGGCAGGATGTTCTCGCGCAGGTTCGGCAGGTTGATGGTGGTCCAGAGCCGGTCGGCGATCGCGAGCGCCTCGGCTTCGGGCACCTCGGCGTACTTGCGGAAGTACGAGCGCGGATCGCGGAACGCGGTCTGGCGCAGGCGCATGAAGCGCATCACGTACCAGCGGTGCAGGTCGTCCTCGTGGCCGTCGAGGTAGATCGAGAAGTCGAAGAAGTCGGACACGAACGGGATCGCGGTGCCGTCGCGGGGGAGCCGCGCCGGCTGGAGCACGTTCAAACCCTCGACGATCAGGATGTCGGGGCTCTCCACCACCCGCTCCTCGCCCGGCACCCGGTCGTAGACGAGATGCGAGTACAGCGGCGCCGAGACGCGCTTGCGGCCCGACTTCACGTCGTAGAGGAACCGGAGCAGGGCCGCGGTGTCGTAGCTCTCGGGGAAGCCCTTCCGCTCCATCGTGCCGTTGGCGGCCAGCTCCGCGTTCGGCAGCAGGAAGCCGTCGGTGGTGACGAGGTCGACCTTCGGGGTGTTGGGCCAGCGCGCGAGCAGCGCCGCGAGCACGCGGCCGGTGGTGGACTTGCCCACCGCCACCGAACCCGCGAGCCCGATGATGTAGGGCGCCTTGGTCTCGCGTTCGGCCATCAGGAAGCTCTGCGTCGCCTTGAACAGGCCCTGGCTCGCCGCGACGTAGAGCGCCAGCAGCCGCGACAGCGGCAGGTAGATCGCCGCGACCTCCTCCAGCGAGATCGGGTCGTTCAGCGATTGCAGCCGCTCCACGTCGCCTTGCGTCAGCGTCAGGGGCGTGTCGGCGCGCAGTTGCGCCCACGCGTCCCGGCTGAACAGGCGGTAGGGCGACAACCGCTCCGGGCCCTCGCCGGTGACGGGGTTCTGCCCCGCCACCCTGTTCTGGCCGGCGGCCGCCGCCTTCATGCGCGCGGCCTCGACGCCTTCTCGGCGAGGCCGCCCTGCGCCGTGCGGCGCTCCAGTTCGGCCATCACCGCGGACAGCTCGACCCCGGCGGCGCGCAGCAGCACGACGAGGTGGTAGAGCACGTCCGCCGCCTCGTTGGTCAGGGCGGTCCGGTCGCCCTGCACCGCGGCGATCACCGCCTCGATCGCCTCCTCGCCGAGCTTCTTGGCCGCCAGGGCCGGGCCGCCGGCGAGCAGCTTGGCCGTGTAGGAGTGATCGGGCGCGCTGCCGGCGCGGCTGGCCACGAGGCGCGCGAGATCGTCGAGGGTGTAGGCGGACATAAGGACCCGTGCGGCAGGGGGCGGAACGATGAGGCCGTGGCCGGAACCTGCGGCAACGGCGGGTATCCGGCAACCCGGCCATTGGCACAAGACCGCCTGCGAGCCGGCATTCGCGCCACGGGACGCCCGCCGTGCCGGAAGAATGGTGCCGGATCGCTCAGGCGTCGCGGCGCATGGCAAGGCCCGCCGCCGCCATGTGCGCCTTGGCCTCGGCGATGCTGAACTGCCCGAAATGGAAGATCGAGGCGGCGAGCACGGCGCTGGCATGACCCTCGGCCACGCCGGCCACGAGGTCGTCGAGTCCGCCGACGCCGCCCGAGGCGATCACCGGCACGGACACCGCGTCGGCGATGGCGCGGATCAGCCCGAGGTCGTAGCCCGAGCGCGTCCCGTCCCGGTCCATCGAGGTGACGAGGAGTTCGCCGGCGCCGAGGGCGGCGACGCGTTCCGCGAACGCGATCGCGTCGAGGCCGGTGGGGGTTCGCCCGCCATGGGTAAAGATCTGCCACGCGTCCGGTTCGCCGGGCGCCGAGGTGCGCTTGGCGTCGATCGCCACGACGATGCACTGGGCGCCGAACTTCTCCGCCGCGCGGGCGACGAGGCCGGGGTCGTTGACCGCGGCCGTGTTGATCGCGACCTTGTCGGCGCCGGCCAGCAGCAGCGCGCGCACGTCGGCCACCGCCCGCACGCCGCCGCCGACGGTGAGCGGCATGAAGCAGGCCTCCGCCGTGCGGCTCACCACGTCGAGCAGCGTGCCCCTGGCCTCGTGGCTCGCGGTGATGTCGAGGAAGCACAGCTCGTCGGCGCCGGCCGCGTCGTAGGCCCTGGCCGCCGCCACCGGATCGCCGGCGTCGCGCAGTTCGAGGAAGCGCACGCCCTTGACGACGCGGCCGTCCTTGACGTCGAGGCAGGGGATGATGCGGGTCTTGAGCACGCGCTTCGGCCTTCAGGCGGGAGTATCGTCGGGGTCGATCGCGAAGGGGCGGGTCAGCATCTCGTCGCTTGTGTAGGGGCAGGCCTCCGGAAACGTCTTCAGCGGAAGGCCAGTCTCCTTCGCGGCTTCGAGACGGGCGCGCCGGTAGGCACGCTCCATCGCTTCCCTCTGACGACGCTTCAGGCCGGGGCTGTCCTTGAGTTCGTCCGCCGCCGCCTCGCGATGGCTCGCGATCGAGATCACCCAACCGCGTGTCCGCCGCGACGGCTGATAGTCGAACTTGAGCATGTGCAGCAGGATCACCCGCCACGCGCTGACGAGGCTGCTGAACTGGCTCCGGCCCAAGCTCTCGATCTCCTCGGCCAGGTTCTCCAGGTCGAGCGCCGTCAGGTCGCCGGCCCGGAGGCGGGCGCCCTGCTCCTGCGTCCAGGTGTAGAAGTCGTCCGCGTAGGCAGCCCCCGCATCGGCCGGTGCCGCCGTCTTCGCCAGAGCCGTCATCGCAGCCTCCCGAAAGCCTCCTGACGACGCGAGCCTATCACGGCGCGGCGTGCCGGCGCGCCGCCGCGATCGCGAACAGCGCCGCCCGCGGGTCGATGCGCCCGTCGTAGAGGGCGCGGCCGGTGATGGCGCCGGCGAGCATCGCGCAGTCGGGCTCCAGCAGGCGGTGCACGTCCTCGATCGAGGCGAGCCCGCCCGACGCGATCACCGGGATGCTCACGGCCTCGGCCAGCGCCACGGTCATCGCGATGTTGAGCCCCTTCAGGATGCCGTCGCGGGCGATGTCGGTGTAGATGATCGCCGCGACCCCGGCATCCTCGAACCGGCGGCCGAGCTCCTCCGCCGTCATGCTGGAGGTCCGCGCCCAGCCCTCGACCGCGACGCGCCCGTCCTTGGCGTCGATGCCGACCGCGATCTTCCCCGGATGGAGGCGCGCGGCCTCGTGCACGAAGGCCGGGTCGCGCACGGCCGCCGTGCCGATGATGACCCGGGCGACGCCCTTGGCGAGCCAGCCTTCCAGGGTCCGCATCTCGCGGATGCCGCCGCCGAGTTGCACCGGCAGATCGACGCGCGCGAGGATCGCCTCGACGGCCGCCGCGTTCCGCGGCGCGCCCGCGAACGCCCCGTCGAGGTCGACCACGTGGAGCCAGGAGAAGCCCTGCCCGGCGAACACCGCTCCTTGCGCCGCCGGATCGTCATTGAACACCACGGCCTGCGCCATGTCCCCCTGCACGAGGCGGACGCAGCGTCCTTCCTTCAGGTCGATCGCCGGATAGAGGATCACGCGCGGGCTCGTTTCTCGGTTCTGGGCGCTGCGGCTACGGCCGCCAGCGCAGGAAGTTCGCGATGAGCGCCAGCCCGAGGCGCTGGCTCTTCTCCGGGTGGAACTGCGTGCCGGCGAGGTTGTCGCGCGCCACGATCGCGGTGACCGGCCCGCCATAGGCGGCCTCGGCCACCACCTCCACCGGGCGATCCGCTTTCAACGCGAAGCTGTGCACAAAATAGGCATGCAACCCAGCCTCGCCGGTCGGGATGCCCGCGAGCAGGGCATGGTCGCGGCGCGGCGCCAGGGTGTTCCAGCCCATGTGCGGGATCTTCAGGCCGGGATCGGCCGCGCGGATCGGGCCGACGTCGCCGGAGATCCAGCCGAGGCCGTCCGTGGTCGCGTATTCGAGGCCGCGGGTCGCCATCAACTGCATGCCGACGCAGATGCCGAGGAAGGGGCGCCCGGCCGCGATCGCCGCGTCCGTCATCGCCGCGACGAGGCCGGGGACGGCGTCGAGGCCGCGGCGGCAATCGGCATAGGCGCCGACGCCGGGCAGCACCACGCGGTCGGCCCGGGCCACGGTTTCGGGATCGCCAGTGACGACGATCCGCGTCCCGGTCAGGCCGGCCTCGCGGGCGGCCCGCTCGAAGGCCTTGGCGGCCGAATGCAGGTTGCCCGACCCGTAATCGATGATCGCGACGGTCTCGGCGCTCACGGTCCCCGCCCCTCGGAGGCGTTCACCGGCCGCCCTGCACCGGGAACAGGCCGATCACCGGCGCCTCGGCGTGCCCGGTCACGAACGTCGCCCCCGGCCGGATCGCGGGCGTGCGGGTCGGGTCGAGCCAGCGCGTCATCGCTTTGGCCTCGGCCTCGTCGGCGTTGAACGCCACCACCGCGTCGCGCGCGGGCCGGCCGTTGCGCGCCAGGGTCCAGCGGCGGAGCGTGGACGCCTCCATCCCGATCAACAGGGAGGCGAGCACGGTGATCACGGTGCCCGAGACCGGCGAAAGGCCGAGGCCGTAGCCGATGAGCGCCGTGGCGCAGAGCCCGGCGAGGACGAGTCCGGCGGCGATCCACAGGCGGTGGTAGAGGAACCACAGCACCGAGAAGGCGAAGGCGGCGCCCGAGAACCCGTCCGGCACGAGCTGCGCCCGGTCGAGGTCGTGCGCCTCGCCGGGGCGGCACTCGAACGGCAGGTGAAGCGTGTAGCTGCGCATCCTCATCGCGACGCGTCCCTTCATCAAAGTGGCCGAAGACCCGCGCCGTCCGCGCGGGCGACACCCGTCCCGGCCATGAGGTCTAAGCAGGCTTGCGTGGCTTCGCCAACGCAAGCCTGCTTAGACCCCCTTGTCGTCGCATCATTGTTCTCCGCGAACCACGGTCCACTTCGCGGCAATGATGCTTAGAGCGAGCCCTTGGTCGAGGGCACGCGACCCTCCTCGCGGGGATCGACCGTGACGGCCTTCCGCAAGGCGCGGGCCAGACCCTTGAAGCAGCTCTCGGCGACGTGGTGGGCGTTGTCGCCGTAGAGCGTCTCGACGTGCAGCGTGATCCCGGCATTCATCGCGAAGGCCTGGAACCACTCGCGCACCAGTTCGGTGTCGAAGGTCCCGATCTTCTCGACGCCGAAGGCCGTGCGGAACACCAGGAACGGCCGGCCCGAGATGTCGACCGCGACGCGGCTCAGCGTCTCGTCCATCGGCATGTGGATGTCCGCGTAGCGCGCTATGCCGCGCTTGTCGCCGAGCGCCCGCGCGAAGGCTTGGCCGAGCGCGATGCCGCAATCCTCCACCGTGTGGTGCTGATCGACGTGCAGGTCGCCCGTCACCCTGGCCTCGACGTCGAACAATCCGTGCCGGGAGAACAGTTCGAGCATGTGGTCGAGGAAGCCGACGCCGGTGGCGATCGCGGCCTTGCCGGTGCCGTCGAGGTCGATCGCGACCGACACGTCGGTCTCCGCCGTCTTGCGACTGATGCTGGCGCTGCGCATGCTCTCGGGTGTTTCAGGCTCGTGGGCCGCCCGCGCGGCCGATCCAGCCTTCTAGGGTAGGAGTCGCCCCCGCGGAAAGGGGCTTTGGGTGCGCCCTACCCGTTCAGCACGCGCCCGGCCACCGCGTCGAGCTTGGCGAGCAGGCCCGCGTCGCGCTGGGCCGGCGCCGTCATGATCGCGCCGTCGAGCGCCCGGTGGGAGCCGGCCGGGCAATCCTCGCGCTCCGGCGGCAGATCGCGGGCGAGCCGCGCCACGAGGCGGGCGGCCTTGTCGGCGTTGGCGCGGGCCACCGCGACGACCGATGCGACGTCGACGGCCTCGTGGCCGGGGTGCCAGCAGTCGAAGTCCGTCACCATCGCGATGGTGGCGTAGGTGATCTCGGCCTCGCGGGCGAGCTTGGCCTCCGGCATGTTGGTCATGCCGATCACGTCGAACCCTTGCGCCTTGTAGCTCTTCGATTCGGCGAGCGAGGAGAAGTGCGGCCCCTCCATGCACACGTAGGTGCCGCCGCGATGCACGGCGATGCCCTCGGCGTCGGCCGCCGCCGCGATCCGCTTCTGCAGGTTCGGCCCGATCGGATGGGCGAGCGAGACGTGGGCGACGCAGCCGTTGCCGAAGAACGAGGACGGCCGGCCCACCGTGCGATCGACGAACTGATCGACCAGCACGAACAGGCCGGGGTGCAGTTCGCTGCGGAACGAGCCGCAGGCCGAAAGCGAGACGAGGTCGGTGACGCCCGCGCGCTTCATCGCGTCGATGTTGGCGCGGTAGTCGATGCCGGAGGGCGAGAGCCGGTGGCCGCGCCCGTGACGCGCCAGGAACACCACCCTGGTGCCGCCGATGCGGCCGATGCGCAACGCGTCCGAGGGCTCGCCCCAGGGCGAGGCGACCCGCTCCTCGCGCACGTCCTCCAGGCCCGGCAGGTCGTAGACCCCGGAGCCGCCCATCACGCCGAGCACCGCCGCCGTCATTGTCCCGATCCTTCCTTCGTGATGGCCGGACGCCGCGACACGGCGCTCCATGCCCGGACTATCGTGTTCACGCGACGGCGCAGTGAGACGCCCCCTCCCCCCTCCGCGGAGGAGGGTGGCCCCTGCGTGAGCAGGGGTCGGGAGAGGAGAGCCCGGCTTCTGAACAGGTCGCGCCGGCAGCCCTCCGGCACCGTCGCGCTGCTCCTCTCCCGACCCCCTGACGGCGGCCACCCTCCCCCGCGGAGGGGGGAGGGAAGGCGCACGATCCGGCCACGTCGCGAATTGTGCGACCCGGTATCACGTCTTCCGCACGCGGCCCAAACGCGAACGGGCCCCGCGAAGGGCCCGTCCTGTCGTGCGTGGTTCGTGAAAGCTCTCAGCCCGCCTTGTGCAATTCCGGCTGAAGACCGTGGACCTCGCCGCCGACATCGGCCCAGATCCGCTTCTTGACGTAGTACAGCAGGCCCGCGAGCACGATCAGGAACAGGATCACGCGCAGGCCGAGCGCCTTGCTCGCCATCATGTGCGGCTCGGCCGCCCAGGCCATGAAGGACGCGACGTCCTTGACGTACTGATCGACCGTCTCCGGCACGACCGGCTCGCCCTTGTCGTCCTTCGGGTAGGTCACCTGCCCGTCGCTGATGGGTTTCGGCATCGCGATCAGGTGGCCGGGATAGTACTTGTTGTAGTACACGCCGTCGGGCACCTCGGTCCCCTTGGGCGGCTCCTCGTAGCCGTTGAGCACGGCGTGGATGTAATCGACGCCCTGCTCCGCGTAGCCGACGAAGGGCAGCACATCGAGGATGAAGTACGGGAAGCCGCGCTCGAAGGTGCGGGCCTTGGCCAGCACCGAGAAGTCCGGGGGGGCCTTGCCGCCGTTGGCGGCGGCGGCCGCCTGATCGTTCGGGAAGGGCGGCGGGAACGCGTCGGCCGCGCGGCCGGGCCGCTCGAACATCTCGCCCGCATCGTTGGGCCCGTCCTTGACCGTGTAGGTCGCGGCGAGCGCCTTGACCTGGCTCGCCGAGAAGTCCGGGCCGCCCTCCTCGTCGAGGTTGCGGAAGCGGACGAGCCGCAGCGAGTGGCAGGCCGAGCAGACCTCCTTGTAGACCTGGAAGCCGCGCTGGAGCTGCGCCTGATCGAAGCGGCCGAACACGCCGGCATAGCTCCAGGACTGGCGCGGCGGCTGGTTGCCGCCGTGCTCCTCCTCGGCCGAGGCCGACGAGGGTCCGAACGGCAGCCCCAGGGAGAGGGCCAGCAGGCTGGCTGCGAGGACGCTTGTGGTTTTCATCGTCGGTCCCGGTCTGCCCTTCAGCCCTTGGTGGTCGGCGACGCGGCGGCACCCGCCGGCATGCCGGACCCGCTCACCTGCCGGCCCGGTCCCGTCACGCTCTCCAGGATCGATCCGGGTAGCGTCTTCGGGGTCTCGAACAGGCCGACCAGCGGCATCACCAGAAGGAAGTGGGCGAAGTAGTAGAACGTGCAGATCTGCGAGGTGATGACGTAGCCGCCCTCGGGAGGCTTGCCGCCGAGCCAGCCGAGGAGGAGGACCACGGCGAGGAACAGCCAGAGGAACTGCCGGTAGATCGGCCGGTAGTTGCACGAGCGCACCCGCGAGGTGTCGAGCCAGGGCGCGAGCGCCAGGATCAGAACCGCCGAGAACATCAGGACCACGCCGCCGAGCTTGCTCGGGACCGCGCGGAGGATCGCGTAGAACGGCAGGAAGTACCATTCCGGCACGATGTGCGCGGGCGTCACGGCGGGGTTGGCGGGGACGTAGTTGTCGGCGTGGTTGAGGTAGTTCGGCTGGTAGAAGATCAGCCACGCGAACAGGATCATGAACACCACCGTGGCGAACACGTCCTTGACCGTGGCGTAGGGGGTGAACGGCACCGCGTCCTTGCTCGACTTGATCGGGATGCCGGTGGGGTTGTTCTGGCCCGTGACGTGCAGCGCCCAGACATGCAGCACGACGACGCCGGCGATCATCCAGGGCATCAGGTAGTGCAGCGAGAAGAAGCGGTTGATCGTCGGGTTGCCGACCGAGTAGCCGCCCCAGAGCAGGCTCTGGATGGTGTCGCCGACCACCGGGATCGCCGCCAGGATGTTGGTGATGACGGTGGCGCCCCAGAAGCTCATCTGGCCCCAAGGCAGGGTGTAGCCGAGGAAGGCGGTTGCCATCATCAGCAGGTAGATGATCACGCCGAGGATGTAGAGCACCTCGCGCGGGGCCTTGTACGAGCCGTAATACAGCGCCCGGAAGATGTGCACGTAGACGGCGACGAAGAACATCGACGCGCCGTTGGCGTGGGCGTAGCGCAGCAGCCAGCCGTAGTTCACGTCGCGCATGATGTGCTCGACGGAATCGAAGGCCTGCTTCGCCGAGGGCTCGTAGTGCATGGCGAGCCAGACGCCGGTGACGATCTGGATGCCGAGGAAGGCCATCAGGATCGCGCCGAAGGTCCAGAAGTAGTTCAGGTTGCGCGGCACCGGGAAGGCGACGAACGACGAGTGCACGAGGCCGACGATCGGCAGCCGTGCCTCGAACCACTTCGCGAGGCCGCTCTTGGGGACGTAGGCGTTGGCGTGGGCGCTCATGGGGTTTCCCTGTGTCCTGGCTCAGGCCGCGGCCTTGCCGTCCTCGCCGATGCGGATCTTCGCGTCGGTCTGGAAGGCGTAGGGTGGGATCGGCAGGTTGATCGGAGCGGGCCCGCGGCGGACGCGGCCGAGCGCGTCGAACTGCGACCCGTGGCAGGGGCAGGCCCAGCCCTCGAAGTTGCCCTGGTGGCCGATCGGCACGCAGCCGAGGTGGGTGCAGTTGCCGTAGACGACGAGCCACTGGTCGTGGCCCTTCTTCACGCGCGCGTCGAAGGGGGACGGGTCGATGAGCTGGCCCGCCGGGATCGCCTTCATGTCGCCCACCTCCTTCTCGGTGAGCTTGCGCACGAAGATCAGCTTGCCGCGCCAGAACACGTTGATGATCTGGCCGTCGGCGAGGGGGCTGAGGTCCACGTCGATCGGTGCGCCGGCGGCGATGGTGTCGGCGTCCGGCGCCATCGAGGCGACGAAGGGCCAGGCCACGGCGCCGACGCCGACGGCGAGGCCGGCACCGGTGGCAAGGAACATGAAGTCGCGGCGGGTGCCGTCCGGCGCGGCGGTGCCGGCGGGCGCGGTGGCGGAGGTGTTCGCCAAGATCGTAAAACTCCAAGCGTGCGAACGGCGCGGCAGCGGGCGGGTCTTGCAAGATCCGCGGCGGGGCGCCCGTGGCGTCGGAAAGTCGGCTGAACCAAGGCCGGATCAGAGCATCATTGGTCTCTTCGGTGCAATGCGACCGCGCGTCGCCGGAAGTCAAGCCGGGCTGCGCTGCCGCCTCGCAGGGACGCTTTCGTTATCATGGTCCCGCCCCGAGGGCCTCCGGTGCCGGTTGCCGCGTGCGGTCCGGCCGCAGGCCCGATCCGCGTCAGCCGGTGCCAGCGCGCCGCCAGCAGGACCGCCACGACGAACAGGCCGGCGCAGAAGCCGAGCCAGATGCCGGTGCCTTCGAGCCCCGCGCCCCAGGCGAGCCCGGCGCCCAGGGGTACGCCGATCCCCCAGTAGCCGCCGACCGCGATCAGCATCGGAACCCGGGTGTCCTGCAGGCCGCGCAGCATCCCGAGCATCACCGACTGCACCCCGTCGGCGACGGCGAACAGGGCGGCGAGGCCGAGGAAGCCGACCGCGTAGGGGATCACCGCGGCGTTCTCCCGCGCGTCGAGATCCAGGAACAGCCCGATCAGGAGGCGCGGCGCGCCGAGCTGGGCGCTCGCGCACGCCACCATGAAGCCGAGGCCGAGCGCCAGCGCCACGTGGCCGGCCCGGCGCATCCCGTCCGCGTCCTGCGCCCCCCGGCGCAGGCCGACGCGGACGGTCGCCGCCTGCGCCACCCCGTTCGGCACCATGAAGCAGATCGCAGCGACCTGGATCGCGACCGCGTGCGCCGCGAGCTGGCGCGCGCCGAACAGGCCCATTCCGAGCGCGGCCGCCTCGAACAGCCCGGCCTCGGCGAGCCCCGTGGCCGCCATCGGCAGGCCGAGGCGGAACACCGCCGACAGGCCGGCGACGTCGAACCGCCAGACCCGGTGCAGCAGCCGGAACCGCCGCAGGGACGCATCGCAGCAAATCACCGCCAGGAGCACGGCCAGGGTGAAGAACGCCGCAGCCGTGGTCGCGATGCCGACGCCCACGAGGCCGAGGCCGAGCCGTCCCGTCCCCTCGAAGGCGAGCCAGAGCCCGAGGACCACGTTGACCGGCAGCGCCAGCAGGCTCGCCGCGAGCGGCCAGGCCGGCCGCTCCAGGGCGGAGAACGTGCCGCGCAGCACCATGAACAGCAGGGACGGCCACATCGCCCATTGCAGCGCCCGCACGTAGCGACCCGCCGCCTCCGTCAAGTCCGGCGGTTCGCCGAGCACGTCGAGCAGCGCCTGCGTGTGCCACAACCCGATCATCAGCGGGACCGATACCAGGCTCGCCGCCCAGAACCCGGCCCGCACGAGGCGGCGGACCGCGTCGGTCGCGCGCGGATCGCGGCCCAGCGCCTCGGCGATCAGCGGCGCCACCGCCGAGGTCAGGCCGATGCCGCAGATGAACAGGATGAAGTACAGGCTCGTCGCGAGCGTCGCCGCCGCCAAGTCCTGCGCGCCGAGCCGACCGAGCAGCACCGTATCGGCGGTGATCAGGCCGTGCTGGGCGAGGTTCGTCAGGACGAGCGGGGCGGCGAGTGCGAGCGTCGCGCGGATCTCCCGGCGCCAGGGCCGGGGGCGAGGCGCCCGTGCCCGCGCGGCGGACACCGCGAGGCCGCATGTCGTCATGGGTCCTGTCCCTGTTGTCCGTCCGCGCCGCAGCCTTCCCGAAGCCACGCCGGCTCGCCCAGGACCGCACGGCGCGGAAAGGTCCCTCGGGGGCCTGCCGTCCGCGCACCGTCCAGGGCGGCACGCAGGGCTGCGTGGACTGCCGATAAAGCAGGATGATGACGATGTGGGTAGCACCGGCCCGTGCGGGAAGGCAGCGGCGAGCCGACATCGCCGAAGCGCGGCCGATCCGCATCGACGCAGGCCATCGATGCAACGCTCGGCTTCCCTACGAAATGCCGCATCCAGCACCGCTGAGCTCGGCGTCACGGTGCGGCAAGCGTTCCCGTAAGACGATGTTAGTGGGTCACCCGGCACGACCGGACCTGCGTTCCGCGTAATCCTGGAAGGGACGTCAGAGCGGAGTCGCATTCGATGAGAAATCCGGTGGCCTTGCACGGGATCGCAGGAAAGCTGGTGACGGCCCTCGTGGCAGCCTCCCTCGTCTCCGCCGGCGCCGTCGGGCTGCTCGGCTATCGCCAGCAGAGCGAGGCGAGCGACCTTGCCATCAGCACGGCGCTGCTTCGGCGCTACGAGGCCGTCTCCGCCGCGATGGCCGAGCAGGGACAGCGCACCCTCGCGGCGGCCGTCCCGATCGCCGCGGACCCGCGCGTGGCGGCAGCGTTCGCGCGGGAGGATCGCCCCGGGCTCCTGGCGCAGTTCACGCCGATCTACCCGGCCTTGAAGGCGCTGAACCTCGACTTGGTCAGCTTCCAGCGCGCCGACGGCACCAGCTTCGCGCGCCTGCACACCCCCGACATCCACGGCGACGTCGTCACCACCCGCCGCCTGACGGTCAAGGAGGCGATCGCCACGGGCCGCGCCGTCACGGGCATCGAGCCCGGGCGCGACGTCGTCAGCATCTTCGCCGTCGTGCCGACCTTCCATGAGGGCCGTCTCGTCGGCGTCGTCGACATCGGCTCGGCCCTCGGCCAAAGCTTCCTCGCCGACCTGAAGCGGCGCCTCGGCATCGACATCGCCGCCCACGTCCGGCAGGACGAGGGCATTCGGACCGTGGGCGCGACGTTTGCCGAGAAGACCTTGCTGCCGGCCGCGACGCACCGGGCCGCCCTGACGCTCCCGACCGCTTGGCAGGCGGTGACGCTGGGCGACCATCCGGCCGCGGTGCTGGCCGGCCCGCTCAGGAACTACTCGGGTCAGGCGATCGGGACGATCGAGGTCGCCCTCGACATCTCCGCCTTCGTCGCGGCGCGTCACCGCGCCCAGATGTTGCTGCTAGCCGTGCTCGGCGCCGTGGCGGTCGCCGCAATCGGGCTCGCGCTCGCCCTGAGCCGCCACCTCGCCCGTCCGATCCGGGCGCTCGGCGACGCCATGACGGCGCTGGCCGGGGGCGAGCACGACCGCGCGGTCCCCTCGATCGGCCGGGCCGACGAGATCGGCGCCATGGCCCGGTCCGTGGCGGTGTTCCGCGACGGGCTCGTCGCGCAGGCGCGGCTGGAAGCCGAGAAGGCGGCCGACGATCTGTCGAAGATGCGGCAGGCCGAGCGGCTGAGCGCCCTGATCCGCGGCTTCGAGACGTCGGTCGGCGAGGTCGTCGGCAGGGTGTCCTCGTCCGCGACCGCGCTTCGGGCGACCGCGCATCTCCTGACCGATTCGGCCCGGGAGGCGACGGTCCAGGCGAGCACGGTGGCGGCGGCCGCCGAGGAGGCCGGCACCAACGTGAGCTCCGTGGCGAGCGCGGCCGAGGAGCTGGGCGCCTCCGTCGGCGAGATCGGCCGTCAGGTCGCCCACTCCCTGCACCGGTCCGAAGCCGCGGTCGCCGAGACGGATGCCGCCGCCGCCATCGTCGCCGAGCTGAGCCGGTCGGCGACCCGCATCGAGGACATCGTCGGCCTGATCTCCGGCATCGCCGCGCAGACCAACCTGCTGGCGCTGAACGCCACCATCGAGGCCGCCCGCGCGGGCGAGGCCGGCCGCGGCTTCGCGGTGGTGGCCCAGGAGGTCAAGGCCCTGGCCGAGCAGACGGCGAAGGCGACGGGCGACATCTCGGGCCAGATCGTCGGCATCCAGGGGATGACCCGCCGTGCCGTCGCCGCGATCGGCGGCAGCGCGCAGACCATCCGCGGCATCAACGGCGTGGCCGCCGCGATCGCGACCGCCGTGGACCAGCAGGGGGTCGCGACCCGCGAGATCGTCGGGGCGGTGACCCAGGCGGCGCTCGGGACCGGCGAGGTCACGGCGAGCATCGGGGTCGTCTCGCAGGCGGCGGCCGAGACCGGCACCGCCGCGGCGCAGGTGCTCGGTGCGTCCGAGGCGTTGGCGCGGGAATCCGACACCTTGCGCGGGCAGGTGCAGGACTTCCTCGCCGACGTCCGGGCCGCCTGAGGGTCCCCACGGCGATCAGTGCTGCGTTGGACCGTCCTGTCCGAGTGGAGCACCGCCTTGCGGATCGAAGCACGGATCGCCGTAGGAGCCCTGAGGCGGCGCCTACTCGGCCGCGTCCTCGTAGCGGGCGGCAGGACCGGCCTCCGCCACGCGATCGGGCAGGAAGCCACCCGATTGCCGGGCCCAGAGCCGCGCGTAGAGGCCGCCGCTGCCGATCAGCGCGGCGTGGGTCCCCTCCTCCACGATGCGACCCTCGTCGATGACCACGAGGCGGTCGAGCGCCGCGATGGTCGAGAGCCGGTGGGCGATGGCGAGCACCGTCTTGCCCTGCATCAGCGCGTCGAGGCTCTCCTGGATCGCCGCCTCGACCTGGCTGTCGAGCGCCGAGGTCGCCTCGTCGAGGATCAGCACGGGCGCGTCCTTGAGGATGACGCGGGCGATGGCGATGCGCTGGCGCTGGCCGCCCGACAGCTTCACCCCGCGCTCGCCGACCTGGGCGTCGTAGCCGCGCCGGCCCTTGTGATCGACCAGATCCGCGATGAACCCGTCGGCGTGCGCGAGTTCGGCCGCCCGCGCGATCTCGGCCTGCGTCGCGTCGGGCCGGCCGTAGGCGATGTTGTCGCGGATCGAGCGGTGCAGCAGCGAGGTGTCCTGGCTCACCATGGCGATGGCGGCGCGCAAGCTCTCCTGCGTCACCCGTGAGATGTCCTGGCCGTCCACGAGGATGCGCCCGCTCTCGACGTCGTGCAGGCGCAGCAGCAGCGAGGTGATCGTGGTCTTGCCCGCGCCGCTGACGCCCACGAGCCCGACCTTCTCGCCGGCGCGGATGTGCAGGTTGAGGTCCTCGATCACGTTGGCGTCGCCGCGCCCGTAATGGAAGCCGACGCTCTCGAAGCGGATGTCGCCGCCCGAGACCTTGAGCGTCCCGGCACCGGGCGCGTCGACCAGCCCGTGCGGGCGCGCGATGGTCTGCATGCTCTCCTGGATCACGCCGACGTTCTCGAACACGCCGCGCACCGTCTGCATCACCCAGCCCGACATCGCGATCAGCCGCAGCACTAGGGCGAGGCCGGCGGAGGCCTCGCCCGTGCTCATGCCGCCGCGCTGCCACAGCAGCAGCGAGGCGCCGGCTGTCGCGAGCAGCAGGGCGCTGTTGAGGACGCCGAGCAGGGTCGTGGTCGAGGTCACCAGCCGGAACTGGTGCAGGTAGGCCGACGTGTGCACCTCGACCGCGTCGCGCACGGCGGCGCGCTCCTCGCGATCGCGGGCGAAGAGTTTTACGGTGAGGATGTTGGTGTAGCTGTCGACCACGCGCCCGATCAGCGCCGAGCGCGTGTCGGCCGTCCTGTGCGAGCGCGCGCGGGCACGCGGCACGAACCACGTCGTCAGCGCGGCGTAGGCCGCGACCCAGGCGAGCACCGGCAGGGTCAGCCACAGGGAGATCGAGCCGAACAGGCCGATCGCGGTGATCGCGTAGATCGCCACGTAGAGCAGCGTGTCGATGAACACGACGGCGAGTTCCCGCACCGCCGGCCCGACCTGAACGACGCGGTTGGCGAGCCGTCCGGCAAAATCCGCCTGGAAGTACGAGAGCGAGTGCCCGAGCGTGTAGAGGTGCGTGCGCCAGCGGATCTGGTTGGTCGATTGCGGCACGATCACCTGGTTCGAGAGCAGTTCGTGCAGCCAGATCGAGACCGGGCGCACCACCAGCACGAGGGCGACGGCGAGCCCGATCGCGACGCCGTGGTCGGTGAGCACGTTGGCGCGGTCGGCGGTGGCGAGCAGGTCGATGAACCAGCGCATCAGCAGGTAGAGGGACGCCTCCACCGTGCCGGCCACCACCGCGATCACGAACAGGCACGCCAGCGCCCCGCGGATCGGCCGTAGGTAGAAGGCGGCAAAGCCCAGCACGGTGTTCGGGGGCATCCGTGCCTCGTCGAAGGGCGCGAACGTGTCGATGCGGCGCTCGAGCCAGTCGAGGAACATGCTTTTGCGGTGCTTTGCGTCGGGGGGCGGAAGCCGGCATGTAAGCCTGCGCCCGTGCGCGCCAAGCGCGGAGCGATGCCGCAGCGCGGCAGGGCTGCCATGCGCGCCGGACCGGTTCGGCCGGACGGGCGCGACCGGGAATCGCGAAAACCATGCTGCGCCTCGCCCTGTACCAGCCCGACATCCCGCAGAACGCCGGCACGCTGCTGCGCATGGCGGCCTGCCTCGGGCTCGCGGTCGAGATCATCGAGCCGGCGGGCTTCGACGTGTCCGACCGGCACCTGCGCCGGGCGGGACTGGACTACCTCGACCACGTCGCGATCACCCGGCACCGCTCCTGGGCCGCGTTCTGCGCGTGGCGCGCGCGGGAGAACGTCCGCCTCGTGCTCGCCACCACCGCGGGCGCCCTGCCCTACACGACGTTCGCCTTTTCCGACGGCGATTGCGTGCTGATGGGCCGCGAATCGGCGGGCGTCCCCGAGGCCGTCCATGCGGCGGCCGATGCGCGGGTGGTCGTGCCGATCCGCGAAGGGATGCGTTCGCTCAACGTCGCGGTGGCGGCGGCGATGATCTGCGGCGAGGCGGTCCGGCAGGTGGGGCCATCCGCGAATTGACGCCGCCGGAGCGGGATGGGACATCCCGTGCCATGACGATGCCGGACACCACGCCCAGCCCGCCCCCCCTGCCCGAGGCCGAGACCACGGCGCTGAAGGCCGAGGCGACCGCGTGGTTCACGACGCTGCGCGACCGCATCGTCACCGCGTTTGAGACGCTGGAGGCGGAGGCCGCCGGCCCGTTCCACCCGGACGCGCCGGACGCACCGCAGACCTTCATCAAGACCCCGTGGGAGCGCACCGACCACACCGGCCGGCCCGGCGGCGGCGGCACCATGGCGATGCTGCACGGCCGCGTGTTCGAGAAGGCGGGCGTCCACGTCTCGGCGGTGCACGGCGAGTTCGCCCCCGAGTTCCGGGCGCAGATGCCGGGTGCTGCGGAAGACCCGCGCTTCTTCGCCACCGGCATCTCGCTGATCGCGCACCCGTGGAACCCGAACGTGCCGACGGTGCACATGAACACCCGGTTCGTGGTCACCACGAAGACGTGGTTCGGGGGCGGGGCCGACCTCACGCCGGTGCTGGAGCGCCGGCGGACCCAGGACGACCCGGACACGCGGCACTTCCACGCCTGCCTCAAGGCCGCCTGCGATGCCCATGCGCCGGCTGCGGACTACGAACGGTACAAGGCGTGGTGCGAGGAATACTTCTACCTGCCCCACCGCAAGGAGCCCCGCGGCATCGGCGGGATCTTCTACGACTACCACTGGACCGGCGATCCGACGGCGGACCTCGCCTTCACGCGGGATGTCGGGGGCGCCTTCCTCGCGGCTTATCCCGAGATCGTCCGGCGCAACGTGGCGACCCCCTGGACCGAGGCGGATCGCCTGGAGCAGCAGGTGCGGCGGGGCCGCTACGTCGAGTTCAACCTGCTGCACGACCGCGGCACGATCTTCGGCCTCAAGACCGGCGGCAACGTCGCCTCGATCCTGTCCTCCCTGCCGCCCACCGTGCGCTGGCCGTGAGCGATCTTCCGAGCAGCTTCGCGCCGCAGCAGGATGCGGCGCTCAAGAGCATCGCCGCGTGGCGCAGGGCCAAGGACGCCCCCCAGGTGTTCCGCCTGTTCGGCTATGCCGGCACCGGCAAGACCACGCTGGCCCGCCGCATCGCCGACGACGTCGAGGGCTCCGTGGTGTTCGGGGCGTTCACCGGCAAGGCGGCCTCGGTGATGCGCGCCAAGGGCTGCGGTGATGCCGCGACGATCCACTCGCTGATCTACCGCACCAAGGAGACGGAAGAAGGCGGCCCGGCCTTCACCCTGAACCGGGCGGGGCCGGCGGCCAAGGCCGACCTCATCGTCGTCGACGAGTGCTCGATGGTGGATTCGGATCTCGGCCACGACCTGCTGTCGTTCGACAAGCCGGTGCTGGTGCTCGGCGACCCGGCCCAGCTCCCGCCGGTGCGCGGCGGCGGGTTCTTCACGGAGGCCGAGCCCGACGTGATGCTGACCGACGTCCACCGTCAGGCCAAGGACGACCCGATCGTCCGCATGGCGATGACGGTGCGTGAGGGCGGACGCCTCGAACTCGGCGAATACGGCGCCAGCCGCGTGGTCTCGCGCCGCTCCATCGACCCGGCCCAGGTGCTCGACTGCGACCAGGTGCTGGTGGGCCTCAACAAGACCCGCCGGCTCTACAACGGGCGCCTGCGGGAGCTTGCCGGCCACGTCGACCCGATGCCGGCGGTGGGCGAGAAGCTGGTCTGTCTCAGGAACGACCGCACCAAGGGCCTGCTCAACGGCTCGACCTGGACGGTACAGGCGCTCCGTGCGCCGCCCCGCCCTGACACGATCCGCCTCGACGTGGTGCCGGAGGACGATCCCGGCTCGCGCAGGCGGGCCATCGACATCAAGGTGTTGCGCGCCGTCATCACCGGCTCGGAGGAGGAGATCCCGGCGTTCCTGCGCCGCGAGACCGACGAGTTCACCTACGGCTACGCGCTCACCGTGCACAAGGCGCAGGGGTCGCAGTGGGACAAGGTGGTGCTGTTCGACGAGAGCTACGCCTTCCGCGAGCACCGGGCGCGGTGGCTTTATACGGGGCTGACGCGGGCGGCGCAGGCGATCACCGTGGTGGTGTAGGCGCGGGGCCCTCCCCCACCGTTCATGTCTCGGTTCGACGCGCGACTGGAAAGTCCGCACTGGATGGATTTTCACCCTTCGGTTTCCACCCCTGAGAGTGGCTGCTATCTGATCCAATTCGAACATTTCGCACGGGATTTCTACAAGGGTTAAGCCGTTGTTTTCGCTGATTAATCGCGCTGTGCAGAATTATTGATTTATGCACAGATAAACACGGAATTGCTGAGATATGCGTTCGTTAGCCGCTGATCTCACGCTTCGATTATAAAAGCGTTCAATAGGTTCGGAGCAAAAGCAATATTTTGCCATAATTTATTGTTTGAATTTTCTGTTTTCATGCGTCGACCGAAAGCTCTAGTTATGACAGATGATCCATCTGGCCGTGTCGCAAGCTCAAGAACTACGTCTTTCCAAGACGGTTCACAGCTTCATCGCCACTACAATAGCTCCGGTGTTGAAGTTGGCACAAAGTACAGTCCTGGGAAGTGTGGGGTAAGTGATCTCGACATTATTGTACTTTTCTTCAAGTTTATATTATTATTATTAAATCCGCTTAGGCCATTATTCTATGTGGCACTTACGATAATTGCTGTTTGTGTTTGCATATCTAATTATAACTATAACCATCCTGATTGCCATGCAACTCGATGTGATTTTTCTCAACAGCTGAAAACTGAGTACCGCGTGTATAGCGCTTACGATAAAACAGGAAATATTTCTTCATCCGATGCAACAGAGCTTCAGAAAAGCCTGCCAAACTTACAAATGTGCGGCGGAACAAACGTCTGGAAACAGAGTGCTGGTGATAAAAAGTGTTATACTAATTCGACAGGCAGCGTATGGAAAGACACATTCATAACAAAGAGAGATCGGGAGTTTATGATAATAGCGGGGAAAGACTGCGAGCCTCCTGTGCGTGCGTATGGAGGTATAGTGTTCATGAAAAGCCCGATTTGTAAAAACGGAAAGATAGAGGGCAGAGGGATATATTTCGGATATCCAGAAAAGAAGACTGGTCAGCCCTCGTGAAAGCGAGGCTCGCCAATGTCGATCGACACCAGCTTCTGGGGCATTGGGTGTTTCCATAATGAGAGCTTATGCGAACGACCGCGCTAATTCGGCCGTGTCCGATCCAATGTCGATTTCGATACGCTCTTCGCTTGGCAGCCTTCGCGGCTAAGCAGTCATTTATTCGCATATTTGAGAATGGCTAGTGGATCGAGAGCAGCCGGTCTCGCCGGGACAAACTGCAAGATTGGAATGCCATCCTTGAACGGGCGCGAGAGCGCCTCGCTCACAGCGTCGTCCCAAAGATCTCCGCCACCTGCGGGATGTCCTTGTCGCCGCGGCCGCAGAGGTTGACCACCATGAGGTGGTCGGCGGGCCGCTCAGGCGCCATCTCCAGCACCTTGGCGAGCGCGTGGGCCGGCTCCAGCGCCGGGATGATGCCTTCCAGCAGCGAGCACAGCTTGAACGCGTTCAGCGCCTCCTGGTCGGTCGCCGAGAGGTAGGTGACGCGGCCGGCCTCGTGCAGCCACGCATGCTCCGGGCCGATGCCGGGATAGTCGAGGCCGGCCGAGATCGAGTGCGCGTCGCTGATCTGGCCGTCCGCATCCTGAAGCAGGTAGGTGCGGTTGCCGTGCAGCACGCCCGGCCGGCCGCCGGAGAGCGAGGCCGCGTGCAGGCCCGACGACACGCCGTGGCCGGCGGCCTCCACGCCAAAAATCTCGACCTCGCGGTCGTCGAGGAAGGGATGGAACAGCCCCATCGCGTTCGAGCCGCCGCCGATACAGGCGAAGAGCGAATCGGGCAGGCGCCCTTCCGCCTCCAGCATCTGCTCCCTGGCCTCGCGGCCGATCACCGACTGGAAGTCGCGCACCATCGCCGGGTACGGGTGCGGGCCGGCCACCGTGCCGATGCAGTAGAACGTGTCGGCGACGTTGGTGACCCAGTCGCGGAGCGCCTCGTTCATCGCGTCCTTGAGGGTCCTGGTGCCGGACTCGACCGGGATCACCTCGGCCCCGAGCATCTTCATGCGGAAGACGTTCGAGGCTTGGCGGGCCACGTCGACGGCGCCCATGTAGACCACGCACTTCAGGCCGAACCGGGCGCAGAGCGTCGCGGTGGCGACGCCGTGCTGGCCGGCGCCGGTCTCGGCGATGATCCGCGGCTTGCCCATGCGGCGCGCGAGCAGGATCTGCCCGAGCACGTTGTTCACCTTGTGCGAGCCGGTGTGGTTCAGCTCGTCGCGCTTGAAGTAGATCTTCGCGCCGCCGCAATGCTCGGTCAGCCGCTCGGCGAAGTAGAGCGGGCTCGGCCGGCCGACGTAGTGCTTGAGGTAGCCGTCCATCTCCGCCTGGAAGGCCGGGTCGGCCTTGGCCTGCGCGTAGGCCTCCTCCAGCGACAGGATCAGCGGCATCAGCGTCTCGGCCACGAAGCGGCCGCCGAAGATGCCGAACCGGCCGCGCTCGTCGGGGCCGGTGCGGAACGAGTTCGGGGGGGGTGAGAGGGTCACGGGTCGTGTCCTTGGTTCGCGGAGGGGTTCGCGACGCGGGTATCGCGAAAAATCCGTCCGGGCGCGCGAGGCGGCGCCGGGTCCGCCGATGTGGCCCCGGTTTGCTGAGGAAAGCCCCCCCGGTCAACACCGGGTGCGCGCATGGCCGACGGGCCGACGGTCGCGGCCGTGAAAGCGCGAAGGCCGGGCTTGGGGGCCCGGCCTTCGTTGCGAGTGCGCCGGCGCGCCGGCTATTGCGGCTTGTCGGCCGGTGCCCCCTGGTCGCTGCCGTTCGCCTTGAGGTCCTGCGCCTTCCCCTCGGCGGCGGCGTCGGCCTTGGCCGGCGGCAGGGTGGCGGCCGCCGGCGGCGCAGCCGGCGCCGCCGGCGCGGCGGTGCTCGGCGACGGGCCGCTGCTCTCGGCCGGCGGCTTCTGCTCGACGGCGTTGCGGTTCTCGTTGCTGGTGGCCGGCGCGGGCGCGCCGGGCGGCTTCTCGGTGACGGGCTTGACGCTTGCGGCGTTGATGTCGGCGGGCTTGGCCGGGCTGTCCTTGCCCTCGGACGCCTTGCCGGTCGCCGGCCTCTGGGAGGTGGGCTTGTCCGCCGGCTTGGCGTCGGCGCTGCCGGCGGCGGGCTTGGCCTCGGCAGGGTTGGTGTCCGTAGGCTTGGCCTCGGCCGCCTTCTCCGCGGCCGGCAGCGGCTTCGGCGCCTCGGACAGGGTGCGCAGGTAGGCGATCACGTTGCCGCGCTCCTGCGGCGCCGCGATGCCGGCATAGGCCATCTTGGTGCCCTTCACGTAGGTCTTCGGGTTCTCCAGGAACCCGTCGAGGTCGGCGTAGGTCCAGGCGCCGCCCTTCTCCTTCATGCCGGCCGAGTACTCGAAGCCCTCGTGGCCGCCCTTCCTGCGCTCGACCACGTCGTAGAGGTTGGGGCCGACCTTGTTCGGGCCGCCCTTCTCGAAGTTGTGGCACGCCTGGCACGCCTTGGTGCCGCCCTGGCCCTTCTCGATGTTGGCGCTGGCGAGCCGCACGGCGATCGGCTCGACTTTGGCGGCTTCCGGCGCGGCCGCGGCCTCCTCCTTGGCCTCGGGCAGGTCGTAGCCGGCTGTGCCCGCGGGCTTGGGATGGTAGATGAGCTCGGCGATAAATCCCGATCCGACCGCGAACAGCAGGACGCCGAGGACCGCACCGGCCACCTTGTTCAGCTCGAACGAGTCCATGCTCTCTACAACTCCTGTCGCGCTGCGGGGGGCGGGCAAGGCAGCGACCGGCCTGAGGGTGCCGGACTTTGGAAGATTTCGAGGGTGCTTAGCCGCTCCGGGCCGATCTTGACAATGGCGGAGTGCGCCACGCTCCGCGTCCGATTGGTCGCGGGCCCGCGACCGGACACGGGACAGGACCGCGAAGGCGCCGTCCGGGGCGAGCCTTCATGACGGCGGCGTCGATGACAAGCCGGCGGTCGCCTGCTAAGCACCCGCCCGCGGCTCGACGGCCGGCACCGCAGATCGTCCCGATGTCCGATCCCCTCGTCCTGATCCCCGCCCGGCTCGCCGCGACCCGCCTGCCGAACAAGCCGCTGGCGCTCATCGCCGGGGAGGCGATGATCGTCCATGTCTGGCGCCGCGCCGTCGCGGCCGGCCTCGGTCCGGTGGTGGTCGCCACCGACACGCCCGCGATCGCCGCCGTGATCGAGGCGGCGGGCGGCGTCGCGGTGCTGACGCGGGCCGACCATCTCTCGGGCTCCGACCGCCTCGCCGAGGCCCTGGAGATCGTCGATCCGCAGGGGAGCCACGACGTCGTCGTCAACGTGCAGGGCGACCTGCCGACGATCGACCCGCGCGCGATCGGCGCCGCGGTCGCGCTGCTCGCCGACCGCGCGGTCGACGTCGCGACGCTGTGCGCGCGCATCACGGAACCGGCGGAAGCCGACGACCCGAACGTGGTCAAGCTCGTCGGCCACCGGGTCGGCCCGGAGCGGCTCCGCGCCCTGTACTTCACCCGCGCCCGCGCACCTTGGGGCGACGGGCCGCTGTTCCACCACATCGGCCTCTACGCCTATCGCCGCCGGGCGCTCGCGCGCTTCGTGGCGCTGCCGCCGGGCGAGCTTGAGACCCGCGAGAAGCTGGAGCAGCTCCGCGCCCTGGAGGCCGGGATGCGCATCGACGCGGCGATCGTCGACGACCTGCCGCTCGGCGTCGACACCCCCGCCGACCTGGAGCGTGCCCGCGCCCTGCTCTCGGCCAGACGGCTCAATTGAGTCCTTTGCGATGACCGATTCCCGAACCATCAGCTACCAGGGCGAGCCCGGCGCCAACTCGCACATCATCTGCACGCAGGCCTATCCGGACTGGACGGCGCTGCCCTGCCCCACCTTCGAGGACGCCTTCGCGGCGGTCACCGAAGGCCGGGCGCAGGCCGCGATGATCCCGATCGAGAACTCGATCGCGGGGCGCGTGGCCGACATCCACCACCTGATCCCGACCTCGGCGCTCAACATCGTCGCCGAGCACTTCCTGCCGATCCACTTCCAGCTCATGGCCTTGCCCGGCACCCGGATCGAGGACGTGACCTCGGTCCACAGCCACGTCCACGCTCTCGGGCAGTGCCGCCGCATCATCCGGCGGCTCGGCCTCAAGGCGGTGGTCGCCGGCGACACCGCGGGGGCGGCCCGCGAGGTGATGGAGGCGCACGACCCGACCCGCGCGGCGCTGGCGCCGGCGCTGGCGGCCGCGGTTTACGGCCTCGACATCCTCGCCCGCGACGTCGAGGACGAGGCCCACAACACCACCCGCTTCGTCGTCTTCCGGCCCGGCGCCGCGCCGGCGGCGGCGGGCGCCGGCCCGACGGTGACGAGCTTCGTCTTCCGCGTGCGCAACATCCCGGCCGCGCTCTACAAGGCGCTCGGGGGCTTTGCCACCAACGGCGTCAACATGTCGAAGCTCGAGAGCTACATGGTCGAGGGCCAGTTCACCGCGACGCAGTTCTACGCCGAGGTCGACGGCCATCCCGACGAGCCGGGGCTCGCCCGGGCGCTGGACGAGCTCGCCTACTTCTCGCGCGAATTGCGAGTGATCGGGACCTACCCGGCGCATCCGTTCCGCGACGCGGCGGGCCGTGGAGTAGGTTGGCCACGTTGCTGAAAGAGCAGCTTTACAATTAACTTTGAACATATACATATATTGTTACGCATTGATAATGAAAATTTCTTCGATCCTTCAAAAACAATCCGGGAAAACAAATGAAATCGATCGCTTTCTTTAATAACAAGGGGGGTGTGGGTAAGACGACACTGCTTTGTAATGTAGCCTCGCATCTCGCTCTTGAGCGAGACAAAAAAATTCTCGTCATTGATGTTGATCCTCAATGCAATGCAACGCAGTTAATGCTTGATGAAGAAGATGTTTTGGCAATATATGACGATAACAAGTCTTTTACAATTCATAGTATAATACATCCTCTGTCTATAGGTAAAGGATATTCTGACACTATTATACCAAGATTTGTCGCTGATTATGGGGTTGATTTAATACCTGGAGATCCTCGACTTGCGTTGAAAGAAGATTTACTTTCTAAAGATTGGCAAGATGCTATTGCGGGGGATATTAGAGGCTTAAGGACGTCAGTTTTATTTTCAGAATTACTGGGTAGATGTTCTAAGTATGACTATGTATTATTTGACATGGGGCCGTCTTTAGGTTCAATTAATCGTTCAGTTCTTTTAGCGTGTGATTTCTTCTTAAGTCCGATGTCGATTGACATATTCAGTTTGAAAGCTATCGAAAACATCTCGACATCAATTCAAGAGTGGAAGCGACGCCTTGCACATGGAGTGGCACAGGTAGATCAAACTTTAAAAGATGATATACCTGGAGGAAGTAGTTTCAAAATTATGTTTGCAGGTTATGTTGCACAACAATACATTCAAAAAACTACAAATGGGGAAAAGAGAGCGGTGGCAGCTTACGAAGCAATCATGAAGCGCATACCAAGAAGTATTAAATCAAATTTTATTGAGAGATTACAACCCGACCAGCCCGACATTAACTATGAAATTGGTACTATTCCCAATCTTTATAGTTTGATTCCAATGTCACAATCTGCTCACAAGCCGATATTTGCATTGAAAGCAAAAGATGGAGTGAGGGGTGCCCACTTCAACAAAGTTCGAGATGCAGAAAAAATTTATAAGAAAATTTCCTACCAGCTCATTAAAAACGTTGACGAGCTTTCCTAATGAGCATCGCTTGGCCGCAAACCTTGAAGGAATCTATTGCTCGGCGAAGGGCAGTTTTGTTAATTGGATCAGGTATTTCAGCAAACTCCAAAGCAGATGACGGAAGTCGCCCCCCAACTTGGGGTGCTTTTCTTGAGCGAGCGTATCTTCTTCTTGGAAGACGTGTTCCACATATTGCGAATGCCCTTAAACACTTTAACTATCTTGAGGCGTGCGATTATTTAAAAAGCGAGCATGGTGCAAATTGGCATGAAGTTGTTCGATCTTCTTTCGTAAAACCGAACTATAAACCTGCTGATATACACGAGCACATATTTAATCTAGATTGTAGAATTGTTGCATCGCTCAATTTTGACCGTATTTATGAGTCCTATGCTTTACCTGCAAGCGACGGAACGCTTATTGTGAAAAATTATTATGATGCTGATATTCGACAGGTAGTGAGCGGCTACGATCGGTATGTAATAAAACCTCACGGATCTATTGATACTATATCACGTATGATTTTTACCTTGGAAGATTATGCAAAAGCTAGGGTTAAGCATGCGCCCTTTTATGAATTGATGACCTCTCTGATTCACACCCATACCTTTCTATGTATTGGTTGCGGGTTGTCTGATCCAGATATGAAAATGATATTTGAGGATTATCGATATAAACACGGAGAGTGCCCGCATTTTATGACTTTATCCAGACCATTTGTTCAAGAAGAAATTAATTTGGTTCAAAAGACCAGAGGGATAAATGTATTAACTTATTCCGCACGAGATGGTCATGCAGAATTAACAAAATCAATTCAAGAGTTGGTGAATGAAGTTGCAGTTATAAGAGATGTCGTGGCAGATTTAAGGAGCTGGTAATTTCCTCTTATCAGATTAGATAGAGCATTTTACTCCCGCTTCATTACCCGATCCACCACCACATCCGACCAGAAGCCCGGCCGGAAGTCGCGCTTCAGCGCCTCTGCGTCGTAGACCGTCTCGACCCAGGTGAGGAAGTCGAGCCCCCGCGCCTCGCCCTCGACGGCGTAGCGGGCGAAGAACGCGTCCAGGATGCCGGTCTTGGCGAAGCGGAAATGGCCGTAGCGGGCCGAGAGCTGGCGGGCGGCTTCCGAGACCGGCCGGCCCTCGTGCAGGATCAGGTAGAGCGCGGCCCCGAGCCCCGCGCGGTCGGCGCCCGACTTGCAGTGCATCACCGCCGGGTACGCGACCTGCGCGAAAAAATCGCGGGCGGCGAGGATCGTCTCGCGCGCCGGGGCCTCGCGCGAGCGCAGCACGAACTCGACGAGCGTCAGGCCGTGGCGGGCGCAGGCCTCGCGCTGGAGCGGCCAGGAGCCGTGCTCGCGCCCGCCGCGCAGCGAGATCACCGTGCGCACGCCCTCGCTGCGGAAGCGCGCGAGCTGGTGCGGGCCGGGCTGGGCCGAGCGCCACATCCCGCCCGTGCCGACCCTGTGGCGGTTGAGGTAGACGATGCGAAAGATGCCGTGATCGACGAACAGCATGCTGGCCCAGGCGCTCAGCCGCGCGCGCACGCCGCCGATCGGCCGCTCGAAGCGGGCGATGCGCGCCATGCGCCGGGCGTAGCGGGTCTCGGGCTTGAGGAAGCGGTTGAACACGGGCGCTCGGGCGTCTTTGCGAAGCCGTCGCCTCTACCAGGGCGCCCCCGGGGCGGCAATTCGGCACCGCCCTTGCCTTTGCCGTAGCTGCCTTCTGTTCGCCCCGATCGGGGTCGAACCTGACTGCGCCGCGCGGGGTGCCTGCCCGAGCGCATCGCGAAACGTCCAGGGGTCCGGCCATGAGCACCCGCACCACGAGCATCCGCCGGGCCCGCAACGCGGATGCCGGCCCGCTGTCGGCGGTGTTCGACGCGGCGTGGCGCGAGGCCTATCGCGGGATCATCCCCGGCGTCGCCCTGGAGCGGCTGATCGCTCAGCGCGACGGCGCGTGGTGGCGCTCCACCCTGCGCCGCCGCCGGCCGGTCGCGGTGGTCGAGACCGCCGAGACGGTGGTCGGCTACGCCGCCTACGGCCGGGCCCGCAGCCGCTCGCTCGGCGTCGAGGGCGAGATCGACGAGCTCTACCTGCTGCCCGAGTACCAGGGGGTCGGCCTCGGGCGGCGCCTGTTCAAGGCGGTCCGCAACGATCTTTCCGACCACGGCCTTCCCCGGATCGGGGCGTGGTCGCTGGAGGACAACGCGCGGGCGGCCGGCTTCTACGAGGCCCTCGGCGGCCGGCCCGGCCCCAGGGCCCTCGACCGGGTGGCCGGCGTGCCGCTGCCGAAGCTCGGCTACCTGTTCGGCTGACGGTTCTTCGCGATCGTCGCGGGGCGCGACGGCGCACGGATTTGCTTCGCGGCGCAACCGCCTTATGAGACCGGCCCGACGGGGCGAGGCCCCGCGATCCGGGACGCCGCCGCCATGATCATCGACAACATCGCGATCGGGAAGAACCCGCCGCACGACGTCAACGTCGTCATCGAGGTGCCGCTCGGGGGCGAGCCGATCAAGTACGAGATGGACAAGGAGGCCGGCGCGCTCGTCGTCGACCGCTTCCTCTACACGCCGATGTTCTACCCCGGGAACTACGGCTTCATCCCGCACACGCTGTCGGGCGACGGCGACCCCTGCGACGTGCTCGTGGCCAACACCCGCGCCGTGGCGCCGGGCGCGATCATGAGCGTGCGCCCCGTCGGCGTCATGGTCATGGAGGACGAGGGCGGCGAGGACGAGAAGATCATCGCCGTGCCCTCGCGCCACC
>NZ_CAXTHR010000026.1:0-38136 GCF_964244095.1 uncultured Methylobacterium sp.
CGCAAATCGCTGCCTGAAAACAGAAAAAACGGATTCCTTCGGAGTCGCGGTATATCAGAGGACTCGTAGCGATGCCTTGAACTGTCGAGACTGCCGTTGCGAATCAACCTAAGATATGTTTATCTCCATGAGGTGCGTCTATCGTTTGACTTCATTCCGTTTGTGACGAGGTTGGTATGTCTGCAGGTATGCCAATAATTCTGAACAAACCCTTGTCCTGGAAGAATGCGAATGCTGATGCATTAGCTCTTCTTCAGTCCCTGCAGGGCAACATCCTCAAAGGTCACGGGCGCCACTTTACCGCCAACCTGTTCTTCCGCCTGAAACCCGGTAACGAACGCGCCTCCCGGCGGATGTTGCGCGACCTCGCCAACTTCCACGTCACGAACGCTTATCGGCAATTGCTCGATGCGGAGCACTACAAGCGGAGCGGCAAGAAGCGGAAGGGCGGCAAGGGCGCCGGCCCCTTCGTCCATGTCGCGCTCTCCGCCGCGGGCTACGTCGCGATCGGGCGCGCGGATGCGGCCCCGAAGGACCCGGAATTCTCCCGCGGCATGCGCGATCCCAGAAGCGTTGCCGACCTCGCCGATCCACAGGTCACGGACTGGGAGCCACATTTCCGCAAGGAGATCCATGGGATCGTGATCGCCGCACACGAGACCGCGGCCGAGACCGGCGCCCTCGCCGCAGTGATCCGCGAACTGATCGAGGATGCGAAGGGCACGACCTTCGTGCAGCACGGCGCGGCCCTGTTCAACGCCGCCGGCGAGGGCATCGAGCATTTCGGCTACGTCGACGGCCGCAGCCTGCCCCTGCTCCTCGAAGAGGACATCACGGAAGAGCTGAACGCCACGGGCACGAACCGCTGGGACCCCGCCGCCGGTCTGGACATCGCCCTCGTGGAGGACCCGGGCGTTCCGGTCGCCGACGGCAAGACGCCTACCGCCTACGGCAGCTACCTGATCTTCCGCAAGCTCGAACAGCATGTACGGGCCTTCAAGACCCGCGAGCAGGAGATCGCCACCATCCTCGGGCTTACGGGCGACGAGCGCGAGCGCGCCGGCGCGATGATCGTCGGACGTTTCGAGGACGGCACGCCCGTCACCCTGTCCGACAAGGCTCGGAAGCTCAAACCGCCCAACAACTTCGACTACGCCGGCGACGAAGGCATCCGCTGCCCCCTGCACGCCCATATCCGCAAGACCAATCCGCGGGGCAGCGGCGGCTTCGAGGAGCCCGACAAGGAACGCCTGCACCTGATGCCGCGTCGCGGCATTCCCTACGAGGACAAGCGCCGCGAAGTGCCGCCGGCCGAACTGCCCGACGCGGGAAGCATGAAAGAGTTCAGGGACAAGGTTGCCGACAAGCTGCCGAAGGACGGCGTCGGGTTGCTGTTCATGGCCTACAATTCGGAGATCGGCCAGCAGTTCAAGTTCACGCAGATGAACTGGGCCAACGCGCGGCTTTTCCCCAAGAACCCGGCCGACCCGCTCGGCGGTCCGCGAATCCCGGCCGGGATCGATCCTGTGATTGGTCAAGATGGCGGCACGGCCGCGCAACACAAGGCACTGCTCGATCAGGGCTTGCCGAAGAAATGGGACGAACCGGCCGAAGGGATCGAGAACAAGGTCGGCTTCGCGGGATTCGTCCACATGAAGGGCGGCGAGTATTTCTTCGCGCCGAGCCTGACCTTCCTGCTCAACCTGTGAGCCTCACAGCGGCGTCAGCCCCGCCTCGATCTCGGCCCGGCGCGGCTCCAGGAACGGCGGCAGGGCGAGCCGCTCCCCGAGGCGGTCGAGGGGCTCGTCGGCGGTGAAGCCGGGACCGTCGGTGGCGATCTCGAACAGGATGCCGTTGGGCTCGCGGAAGTACAGGCTGCGGAAGTAGTGGCGGTCGACCGGGCCGCTCGACGGCATCCGCCGCACCTTGAGGTGGTCGGCCCAGGCGGCGTAATCCGCGTCCGCGATGCGGAAGGCGACGTGGTGCACGCCGCCGGCGCCCTGGCGCGCCGGCGCGGAGGCGTCCGCGACGAGCTGGACCTCGGCCGCCGGGCCGCCCGCGCCCATGGAAAACACCTGGACGGCGCCCTCCGGCGTGTCGAAGCCGCGCACGGGCGCCATGCCGAGCACGTCAACGAGCACGGCCGCCGTCCGCTCCGGTTCGGCCACGGCGAGACGGATCGGGCCGAGGCCGCGGATCTGGTGCTCGGCCGGCACGGGGCTGTGCGCCCAGGGATGGGCCTCGCCCGCGCCGCCGTCGTCGACGAGGCTGAGGCGCTGGCCCTCGCCGTCCTCGAAATCCAGCGTCAGGCGGCCGTCGCGCTCGGCCGGCACGGCCTGCGTAACGCCCGCGCGGGCGAGATGCCCGCGCCACCAGTCGATCGCACCGGGGCCTGCGACCCGCAGATGGGTTCGGGTGATGCTGTTGCCGCCCCGCCGCTCGCGCGCCGCCGGCCAGTCGAAGAAGGTCACGTCGGTACCGGGCGAGGCGCGCCCGTCGGCGTAGAACAGGTGGTAGGCCGAGACGTCGTCCTGGTTCACCGTCTTCTTCACGAGCCGCAGGCCGAGCGTGCGGGTGTAGAACGCGAGGTTGTCCGCCGCCCGTGCGGTGATCGCGGTGAGGTGGTGGGTCCCGATGAGCCGCATGCCGGGCCTGTGCCTCAGAAGTTCGTCGGCCGGCCGGCGGCGACGACGAGCATCCGGCCGTCGGCGAAGGTGCGTCCGGCGGCGCGGCGGATGTCGGCCTGCGTGACCTCGGCCACCAGGGCGTTGCGGCGCGCGATGTAGTCCATGCCGAGCCCCTCGAAGGCGATCTGCACGAGCTGGTGGGCGATCTTCGTGGAGGTGTCGAAGCCGAGCGCGTAGGAACCGGTGAGGTAGTCCTTGGCCTTCTGCAACTCGTCGTCGTCAGGGCCGTCGCTGATCAGCCGTCCGATCTCGTCGCCGATCACCGAGAGCGCCTCGCCGACGCGCTCGTTCTTGGTGGCGGTGTAGCCCCAGATCATCGCCGCCGAGCGGTGGCTGACGAGCGAGGTGCCGACCGAGTAGGCGAGCCCGCGTTTTTCGCGCACCTCCTGAAACAGCCTGGAGGTGAAGGCGCCGCCGCCGAGGATGTGGTTGAGCACGTAGGCCGGGATGAAGTCGGGGTCGCGCCACGCGACGCCGGCCATGCCGAAGCGGATCACCGATTGCGGCACGTCGAGGTCGACGACGACGCGCTTGCCGAGGTCCTGGACGGTGGTGCGCGGGATCGCGCGGAGTTCGCCGGCCTCGGGGAGCGCGCCGAACGCCCGCGCGAGGCTCCCGGCGAGGTGATCGGCGCCGATCGCGCCGACGGCGGCGACCTTCACGGCGCCGCGCCCGAGCAGTTGCGCGTGCATCGCGAGCAGGTCGTCGCGGGTGATCGCCGCCACGGTCTCGATCGTGCCCGACGACGGCCGGCCGTAGGCGTGGCCGGCGAAGCCTTCCGCGAAGAACCGGCGCGAGGCCATCACGCCCGGGTCGTTCTGCTGGTAGCGCAGGCCCGCGATCACCTGGCCGCGCACCCGCTCGATCGCGTCCGCGTCGAACCGGGGCTTGGCCAGCGCCAGGGCGAGCAGGTCGATCGCCTCGTCGGCGTGCCTGACCAGCATCTTGAGCGAACCGCCGATCGCGTCGGGGCCGGCGTGGAACGATAACTCGATCGCGCGGGCCGCGAGCCGCTCCTGGAAGGCGTCGGAGCCGAGATCGCCCGCGCCCTCGTCGAGGAGGCGGGCCAGCATCTGCGCGCAGCCGGACTTGCCATCGGGGTCCTGCGCTGCGCCGCCCTCGAAGGTGAAGGCCAGCGCGATCATCGGGACCACCGGCGATTCCACGTGCCACGCCTCGATCCCCGCGGCGGTCTCGACGGGCAGCGCGTTGGCCGGCGTGGCCGCGGTGCGGACGGGCGTCTCGGCCAGATCGGTGTCGGCGAAGTTCATGGGGACCTCGTTGTTCTTGTCGGTGGACGCGGTGCCAAGCACCGTTCGCCGGTGCGGGAGCGGGCGCCTACTCGGCGGCGATCGCCAGGGGCGCGTCGGGATCGCGGGCCTTGACGAGGTAGCCGGTCACGGAGCGCGACGGCGTGAGCCACCGCTCGGCCGCCGCGGCGAGGCGCGCCTTGGTGACGCCCTCGATGTCGGCGGGCCAGCGGCGGACCTCGTCGATGGTCTCGCCGATGGCGAGCGCCGAGCCGTAGATGCGCGCCAGCGACGACTGGCTGTCGGAAGAGTAGACCGTCTCGGCCACGAGCCGGGTCTTGGCGCGTTCGATCGCCTCCGCGTCGAGCGCCTCCGAGGGCGCGCGCCGCAGGACGCGGTCGACCTCGGCTTCCAGCGTCTCCAGGCTGACGCCCTCGGCCGGCACCGCGTAGACGGAGAAGCGGGTGTCGTCGATCGCCGAGCCCATGTACCAGGCGCCCGCGTTCACCGCGAGGCCGCTCTCCATGACGAGCTTGCGGTAGAGGTAGGAGGTCGAGCCGCCGCCGAGCACCTCGGCGAGCAGTTCGAGGTCGTGGCAGCCGCCGTCGCGGGCGGTGATGCAGGAGGGCGCGAGGTAGAGCCGCTGGAGGGTGGGCTGCTCCACCTTCGGGTCGGCGACCGCGAGCCGCCGCAGCGCCTTCGGCTCGGGCTCGCGCGGCCGGACCCGCTCGGGCCGGGCGCCCTGGGGCGCGACGCGGCCGTAGGTCGCTTCGGCCAGACGCCGGACCTCGTCGGGGGTCACGTCGCCGGCGACCACGAGGATCGCGTTCTCGGGGGTGTAGAACCGCTTGTAGTAGTCCAGCGCGTGGCCGCGGTTCAGCCCCTCGATCTCGTGCATCCACCCGATGATCGGGATGCCATAGGGATGGTGGACGAAGAGCGAGGCCGCCATCGCCTCGGAGAGTTGCGCGGACGGGTCGGTCTCGACCCGCATGCGGCGCTCCTCAAGCACGACGTCGCGCTCCGGCGCCACCACGGCGTCGTCGAGGACGAGGCCGGTCATGCGGTCGGCCTCGAAGGCCATCATTGTGTCGAGGTGGTCGCGGGCGACGCGCTGGAAATAGGCCGTGTAGTCGTAGGAGGTGAAGGCGTTCTCCTGGCCCCCCAGGCCCGAGACCGCCTTGGAGAAGGCGCCCACCGGGTGCTTCTCGGTGCCCTTGAACATCAGGTGCTCGAGGAAGTGGGCGATGCCCGACTGGCCGAGCGGGTCGTCGGCCGAGCCGTTGCGGTACCAGATCATGTGGGTCGCCACCGGCGCCCGGTGATCGGGCACCACCACCACCTCGAGGCCGTTGTCGAGGGTGAAGGCCGAGACCTCCGGTCCGCCGGCCTCGGAGCGCCCGAACGGCGCCGCCTCGGCGCGTCCCGCATTGGAGAAGCGGCCGCTGCCAGCGCGGGCCGGGAACAGGGTGGGCGTCGCCGTCCTGAACAGGTGCATTCCGTCTTCCCTCGTGCGGCCCGCACAGGACCGTCCGTTTCTGGTTCAATGTCCGGGCGACGCACGCCTCGGGCATCCCTGACCGGCAAGTCCCGTACCGGCCGGGCCGGTTCGGGACGTTTGCCGAGGTTGCGTCACCCTGGCGTCACAGGGTGCGTCAGCGCGCGCGCTGCTCGCGCAGATAGACGCCCGGATCGGACTCTTCCCGTTCGCGGCTCGGGTTGCCCACCGGGTCGGTGCTGCCGCGGGCCACCTTCTTCGGCGCCTGGCGATAGCCCTTCGGCGGGTCGGTGAGCACGTCGCGCGCGGGCTCGACCTCGGATGGCTCGGACTTCTCGACGCCGATGCCGCGGATCAGGTCGATCGGGTTGACCCACGAATCCTCGCGGGTGTTGTCGCCGGGCTTGCGCTGGCCCTCGCGGGTCACGCTGGCATCGGCCCGCCGGCCGCTGCGCATCTCGTCGATCGAGAGCGTCGCGTTGTTGTCCTCGTAGCGTCCCTGAATCTGGTTGCCCCGGGAGACCCTCCGCTCGGCCGCGGCACGCTCGCGCTCCACCACCTCGGGCTCCCTGGGCCATTGCGGCGAGGCCGCGCTGGCGCGGGGGTCCGGCAGGGCCTTGGCGCCGAGCTTGGGCGGCATCACCAGCGGCGCCCGCTCGCGATACTTGATCGGCGCCTGCGGCTTCTCCAGCAGGCCGATCCCGCTGAGCGCGTTGCGCATGAGTTCGCCGCGCTCCTGGGCCTGCGCCGTGCCCGACAGGCACAGGGCAGCAGCCGTCGCCGGAATGAGAAGAAGCCCCCGATACCCGATCATGATGCCCCGCAGCCGACCCGCCGATGCCCGATCCCCGTTCCAGGGTTCTCGGAAGCCGCCGCGCCTCGCGGCCCGATCCGGCACCGTCGGGTGTGGAGCCGGTTTCCGGCGATCGTATGGCGCCTTGACCGCACCGCACCAGCCGTCCGCGCCGAGACGCACCGGGTGTGGTTTGCCGATCACAGGGGCGGCGGTTCGCCGGAGAGGTCGCTGCGCCGCTCCGGCCTCACGCTGTCGAGGACGAGCCCGACGACGCCGGCGACGATCGCCGCGTCCGCGACGTTGAACACGTACCAGGACCACGCGCCGACATGCAGGTGCACGAAGTCGAACACCGCACCGTAGGCCGCGCGGTCGATCGCGTTGCCGAGCGCGCCGCCGGCGATCAGCCCGAGGGCGAGTCCGAGCACGCGCGAGCGAGTGCGGACCATCCACGCGCTGAGCCCAACGGCCGCCGCGAGCGACAACGCCACCAGCAGCCAGCGCCCGAGTCCGCCCTCCTGCTGGAACAGCCCGTAGGACACGCCGCGATTCCAGACGACGACGAAGTCGGCGTAGGCGCCGTAACGCCAGGGCTGCGTCAACACCAGGTCGGTGCCGAGATAGAGCCAGAGCTTCGCGGCCTGGTCGAGGATCAGCGTCGCGACGAGGGCGGCGAGGCCGAGTCGGGCGGGCGTCATCGCCGCCACCACGTCTCCCTCCCCCCGCAGAGGGGGGAGGGATGTCGCGGCCCGCTTCTCGTCACGCGTCGGCATCCGCGTGCGCCGCGTCCCATTCCCGCAGCGCGCGCGCGTCGCGCGGCGTCACGTCCGGATAGTCCGGGTCGGTGCCGACTTCGGGCGTGACGCGCCAGGAGCGGGCGCATTTCCGCCCCTCCGCGCGGGCCGGGACGACGGCGACGCCGCTGACATCGTCGAGGCGGAAGGCGTCGGAAGGCCCCTCGCCCGCTTCGATCCGGATCGCCGAGGTGATGCAGACGTCGGCGAAGTCGACGCCGTCCAGCGCCGCCAGCAGGTCGGCGTCGGCGATGTACACGGTCGGCGCCGCCTCCAGGCTCGCACCGATGCGCTTTGCCGCCCGCTCGATCTCCAGCGCCCCCGTCACCACGCGGCGCACCCGGCGGATCTTGTGCCACCGCTCCGCGAGGGGGGCGTCGCGCCAGGTCTCGGGGGTCTCCGGCAGGGTCTGGAGGTGGACCGAGCCGGTCTCGGAGGGATAGCGGTCGAGCCACGCCTCCTCGGCGGTGAAGGCCAGCACGGGCGCGAGCCAGATCACGACGCGGCGGAATGCCTCGTCGATGACTTGGAGCGCGGCCCGGCGCGTCACCGAGGAGGCCGGGTCGCAGTAGAGCGCGTCCTTGCGCACGTCGAAGTAGAAGGACGACAGGTCGCCGGTCATGAAGCCGTTGAGCGAAGCCACGACCCGCTTGGTGTCGAAGCTCCGGTAAGCCTCGCGGATCTCGCCGTCGCGTTCGAGCAGCTGGTGCAGCACGAACCGCTCCAGCTCCGGCATCTCGGCGACGGCCACGTCGTCGCCGGGTACGTGGTGGGCGAGAGAGCCGAGCATCCAGCGGAGCGAATTGCGCAGCTTGCGGTAGGTCTCGGCAAACGTCCTGACGATCTCGGGACCGATGCGCAGGTCGTCGGTGTAGTCCGAGGCCGCCACCCACAGGCGCAGGATGTCGGCGCCGGAATCCTTGATGACGCTCTGGGGCGCGACGACGTTTCCTCGCGACTTCGACATCTTCAGCCCCTTGGCGTCGAGGACGAAGCCGTGGGTGAGCACCGTATCGTATGGGGCACGGCCCCGCGTGCCGGCCGATTCCAGCAGCGAGGACTGGAACCAGCCGCGGTGCTGGTCGGAGCCTTCGAGATACATCACCGTGTCCCGGCCGCCGTCGCGGCGGCGCGTCACGTTCGCCAGCCCGGGGAAGGCATCGGGATCGTCGAGCACGAAGGCGTGCGTCGAGCCGGAATCGAACCAGACGTCGAGGACGTCCGTGACCTTTTCGTAATCCGCCGGGTCGTGGTCGGGCGCGAGGAAGCGCGCGCCGTCGACGTCCGTGAACCACGCATCGGCGCCTTCCGCCGCGAAGGCCGCGACGATGCGCGCGTTCACGCGCGCGTCGCGGAGAACCTCGCCGGTGCCGCGGTGCACGAACACGGTGATCGGCACGCCCCAGGCGCGCTGGCGCGAGACCACCCAGTCGGGCCGGTTGCCGACCATGCCGGTGATGCGGTTCTTGCCTTGCGGCGGCACCCAGCGCGTGTCCTCGATCGCCCGCAACGCGACCTCGCGCAGCGTGCGGTCGCCGAGCTCGGCCACCGGCTTGTCCATCGCGATGAACCATTGCGGCGTGTTGCGGAAGATCACCGGCTTCTTCGAGCGCCAGGAATGGGGATAGCTGTGCTTGAGCCGGCCGGACGCGACCAGCGTGCCGGCCTCCACGAGCGCGGCCATCACCGCCTTGTTCGCGTCGCCCTTCTCGCCCTTGTCGGTCAGCACGCGCTTGCCCGTGAAGCCCGGCGCGTCGGCGGTGAGCGCGCCGTCGGCATCGACGGTGTAGGGGATCTTCGTGTCGATGCCGCGCGCGGCGAGCGCCCGGCCGTTGGCCATCCAGACCTCGAAATCCTCGCGGCCGTGGCCCGGCGCGGTGTGCACGAAGCCGGTGCCGGCCTCGTCGGTGACGTGGTCGCCGTCGAGCATCGGGACGGGGAAGTCGTAGCCGTGGCCGGCGAGCGGGTGGGCAAGCGTCAGACTGTCAAGCTCGGCGGCGGTCACGTCCCGCAACCGCTCGAACGCTTCCACGCGCGCGGCGGCGAAGACGCCAGCCGCGAGGCCGTCGGCCAGCAGGTATCCCTGGCCGACCTTCGCCCAATTGTCCTCGGCCGCTTCCGTCACCCTGTAGAATCCGTAGGAAACGCGCTTCGCGTAGGCGACGGCGCGGTTCCCGGGGATCGTCCAGGGCGTCGTGGTCCAGATCACGACCCTTGCGCCGGCCAGACCGTCGGGTGCGCCGTCGCGCACCGGAAACGCCGCGAAGATCGTGTCGCTCGTGTGGTCCTCGTATTCGACCTCGGCCTCGGCGAGCGCGGTCTTCTCGACCACCGACCACATCACCGGCTTCGAGCCGCGGTAGAGCTGGCCGCTCATCGAGAATTTCATCAGTTCGGCCGCGATCGCGGCCTCGGCGGGATAGGCCATGGTCGCGTAGGGATGGTCCCAGTCGCCGGTGACGCCCAGCCGCTTGAACTCGTCGCGCTGCACGTCGAGCCAGTGGGCGGCGAACGTCCGGCATTCCCGGCGGAACTCGACCACCGGCACGTCGTCCTTGCTGCGTCCGCGGGCGCGGTACTGCTCCTCGATCTTCCACTCGATCGGCAGGCCGTGGCAGTCCCAGCCCGGCACGTAGTTGGCATCGTACCCGAGGGCGCCCATCGCGCGGACGATCACGTCCTTGAGGATCTTGTTCAGCGCGGTGCCGATGTGGATGTTGCCGTTGGCGTAGGGCGGCCCGTCGTGCAGCACGAATTTCGGCCGGCCGGCCGCCTGCGCGCGGATCTGGCCGTAGAGGTCGGTCGCCGCCCAACGCTCCAGCAGCAGCGGCTCGCGCACGGGCAAGCCGGCCCGCATCGGGAACGCGGTCTGCGGCAGGGAAAGGGTCTTGGAATAGTCGCGGCCGGCCGGGGCTTCGGCGGGGTTCGGGTCGGTCATGGCGCCGGTCTAGCAGCGGCGTGCGCCGGAGGCCAGCGGATGCGCGGCGCCGCCCCGGACCGGCGGGCCGACCGGACGAAACGTCCGCGCGCAGGGCCCGGCTGGTCCTGCCGTCCCCGTGGTCGAACCCTGGCAGACGGCTGCCGCACGCCGCCCGGTCGGGGCATGTGCCGCGCGAATGCGACCTTTTCCGCCTTTGCGTCGTTGAAGGGACACGGAACCCGGATCGCGCGCAGCGTGGCCGGAGCGATATCCGACAACCCGAACCGGAAGAGATCTCGATGAAGAAGCTGCTGATCGCCACCACCCTCATCCTCGCCCCGCTGGCGCTGTCCGCCTCGGCGCAGGCCCAGGGCACCGTGCGCGGAGCCGAGCGCGGCATCGACGAGGGCAACCGCGCGGCCGGCCCCGTCGGCGGGATCGTCGGCGGTGCGCTGGGCGCCGCGACGGGGACCGTCGGCGGTGTCCTCGGCGTCGATCCGGAAGGTGATCGCCTCGCCCGCGAGGAGCGCCGCGAGGATCGCATGGAGCGCCGCGAGGAGCGCCGCGAGCGTCTGAACCGCTAAGATCCTGATCTCGGCGAACCCGGCTCACTAAGATACGGGATAGGCTCGCAGCCGGGTCTCTTCGGCCACGACCGGTGAGACCCGGTAAGGATCGGAGACCCGCCCGGCCGCTCAGGCGGCCGGGCGGGTCCGCCGCCCGATCGCGTCGTGGGCCAGCAGGTAGAGCCCCGAGCCGACGACGATCGCGGCGCCGAGCACGGTCCAGCGGTTCGGCACGTCGCCGAACGCGAAGAAGCCCAGCATCAGCGACCACAGCAACTGGGTGTAGAGGAACGGCGCCAGCACGTTCGCCGGCGCCCGCGCATGCGCCAGGATCAGCAGCCAGTGGCCCATCGTGCCGAACAGGCCGATGCCGCCGAGCAGCGCCCACACCCACCACACCGCCGGGGTGGTCCAGATCCACGGCAGCAGCGGTGCCATCAGCGCCAGACCCGCGAGCCCGGAATAGAACATCGTCGTCGCGGTCGAATCGTAGGCCGCGAGCTTGCGCGTCGTGACGATGTAGAGCGCGTAGCAGAGCATGTTGCCGAGGCTGAACAGCACCGCCGGATGCACGTCGCCGACGCCCGGCCGCACGATCACCAGAACCCCCAGGAACCCGACCCCGATCGCGATCAGGCGTCGGCGCGACGACCATTCGCCGAGCATCGGGCCGGCGAGCAGCGCGACGGTGAGCGGCGCCGCGAACTGGATCGAGAGCGTCTCGGCGAGCTGGAGGTGGCGCAGCGCGAGGAAGTTCAGCGCCGTCGATCCGAACAGCAGCAGCGAGCGCACCACCTGGAGCCCGAGGCGGCGGCTGTGCACCACGGCCGGCGTCGTCACGGGATTGAGGAACACCGAGATCAGCGCGACGCTCACGAAGTAGCGCATGAAGGTGGTGAGCAGCGGGTCGATCCCTGCCCGCGCCAGCGCCTTCGCCGAGGCGTCGAGGCAGGCGAAGAACGCCAGCGTGCCGCACATCAGCGCGATCCCGACGAGGCGCCGCCCGTCCGGCCGAGCCTCGGCGGCGCTGCCGGGCAGAACCACGGGTCTCTGGTCTGTCGCTGGAATGGTCTTGGACTTTCGTGCCGTCCCGATCGGACGACCCTAACGGACCGGCCCCGCGATCGTCACCCGCTCCGTCGCAGGGATGCCGTGCGGGGGGCGCGTGGTCGAGTCGGGCATCAGGAGCGGCCCTGCTCCCGGGGGAGCCGGACGATCGTGGCGCCGCGTGCGGCGGCCTCGCGTCGGTCATCGGTGGCGTGACCGGCCTTCGGCCTGCGCTCCGGCCGGCGGCGGGCCGCCCGGAGCGGGTTCTTCCGGTTAACGCCAGCGGGCCCGCATCCCCCGTAGGATGCGGGCCGCTGGCGATGGGGCATCGGCGCCTGTCGGCCGGGTCTCAGTTCTCGTCGTCGCCGGGCTCGAAGCTCTGCGGCACCGCCGATTCGGCGCTGGCGACCGGGGTCGGGGCGCCGATGGTTGAGGGCACGTTGACGCCGTCGCGCTTGTAGATGTCGTCGCGGAACTGCACGAGGCCGTCCGGCGTCGCCCAGGCGGTGATGTAGGTCCAGTAGACCGGGACCGGCGCGGTCAGCGTCGCGTCGACGCGCTTGCCGCTCTCGATCGCCTGCTCGACCTGCTCGCGGCCCCAGCCGGGCGTGTCCTTCAGGAGCCACGTGATGTACTCGCGCACGTTCTGCACGCGGACGCAGCCGGACGAGATGAAGCGGAAGTCGTCGCCGAACACGCCCTTGGTGTTGGTGTCGTGCATGAACACGCCGTAGGGGTTCGGGATGTTGATGCGCACGATGCCCATCGAGTTGAAGTCGGCGCCCGATTCCTGCCGATAGGTGTAGCGCGTCCCCTCGTCCGAGTTCCAGTTGACCTGCCGGGGCGAGACCTCGCCGTTGCCCGTGAGGATGTGGATCTTGTTATCGGTGAGGTAGTTCGGGTCCTTCTGCATCTTCGGGATGAGGTCCTTCTTCACGATGGAAGCCGGGACCGTCCAGGTCGGATTGAAGTTGATCTGCGTCGCCTTGGTGTTCATGATCGGCGACTGGCGGTCGATCTTGCCGACGCCGGCGGCATGCAGCGTCACGACCTGGCCGTTCTCGACCGTCTGGACGAGCGCCGCCGGGATGTTGGTGATGACGAAGCGGTTGCCGAGGTTGCCCGCGTAGGAGCGCAGCCGCACCGCGTTGATCTCGAGCTGGCGGAGCCGGATGTCGGCGCCCACGTTCATGGCCTGCTGCGTCGCCATGCTCATCGCGCCGGTCTGGCTCAGGCCGTGGCGGGACTGGAACCGCTTCACGCCGGCCGCGACGTAGGAATCGTAGACGCCCGAGTTGCCCGAGGCCGGATCGATGTCGCCGGTGACGGTCAGGCGCTGGCGCATCGCCGCGACCGCGGGGCCGCGGGCGCCGATGCGCAGGCGGTCGGCGCCGGAGACCGGGCGCCAGCCGCCGCGGGAGACGATCTCCTTGTATCGCTCGACCATCTGCTCGGTGGCGGCCACCGTCTGCGGCGACAGGATCGGCGTGAGCGATCGCTGCACCTGCATCGCGGCGGGCGAGGCGTAGTCCTGCGCCCACTCGGCCTGGGCGTAGCCGGCCTGCTCGCGCGCGAGGGCCGGCACGGCGAGGGCGACGGTGCCGAGGAGCGCGAGGCTCAAGGTAGCGCGGGTGGTGGCCTGAATGAGCATCGTGGCTGGCTCTGGTCCTTGGATGGGCGAAACGGAACGGGCGGCACGCCGCGCGTTCCCTTGAGCCCACGGTGTCCGGGTGCGGTTAAGACTCCATGGCGAGCGGGCCATATTGTGGCACGCGGGTGCGGGCCCGCACATCGAGGACGGGTGCGGCCCCGTGGCCACAGCCGTGCGGGCGTCGCCGTGGCAGGGATGGTGTCGAGCGATTCGATCGCGTAGCGGCACGCGCATGGCACCCGGCAGCGGAAGGATGAACGGCCCCCGCGCGATCATCGCCGTGATCGCGCTGTACGCGTTCGCGCTGCAGGGCTTCCTTGGCAATCTGATGCCGCCCGTGATGGGCGCGGACGGCCACGTCCTCTGCCTGTCCGGAAGCGGGCTCGTCGCCGGGGACCCGGCCCCGGACAGGCCGGCGCCGCATTCCCACGCCGATTGCTGCACCGCCGCCCACGTCGCCGCCGCCGTCGTGGCGCCGGGCGGGGAATCGGCCACCATCGCCTGGCCGCCGCGCCGCGCCGCGCGAGTAGCGTTCGCGACGCATCCCACCAACGGTCCCCGCGCGCCGCCCGGCTCGATCGCCCACCCGAGAGGTCCGCCCGTCCTCTGAACCGATCGCCACCCGATCCCTTCAGACAGACGGATGTGTCCCATGCCCCGGATTGCCCGCGCCGAACTCTGCGCCGCCCTCGGCCTGACCCTCTTCACCTCGGCCGCCTTCGCCCACGCCACCCTCGACCGCAAGGAGGCCGCCCCGAACACGGCCTATCGCGGCGTCGTGCAGATCAACCACGGCTGCGACGGCCGCCCGACGACCCGCGTCAGCGTAACGATCCCCGAGGGCATGGTCGGCGCCAAGCCGATGCCGAAGCCCGGCTGGCGGATCATCACGGCGCGCGGCGCCTACGCCAAGCCCTACCCATCCTTCCACGGAACGGTCAGCGAGGGCGTCACCGCGATCACCTGGACCGGCGGCGAGTTGCCGGACGACGAGGTCGATGAGTTCACCTTCTTCGCCCGCGTCTCCGACGCCTTCCCGCCGGGCGCGACGGTCTACTTCCCGGTCGAGCAGGATTGCGCCGTAGGCGGCTACCGCTGGAGCGAGATCCCCGCCGCCGGTCAGAGCGCGCGCGACCTGAAGTCGCCGGCGCCCGCCGTGCGGATCGTCGCGGCCGCCCAGGGCACGCCCGCACCCGCCTCGATCAAGGCCGGCGACCTCGCGATCACGTCGCCGTGGCTGCGCGAGACGCCGGCCGGCGCCACGGTCGCCGGAGGCTACGTGCGCATCACCAACACCGGTGCGACCCCCGACACGCTGACCGGCGCGGCGATCCCGCTCGCCGGCCGCGGCTCGATCCATTCGATGACGATGGCCGACGGCGTGATGCGGATGGCCGTGGTCGAGGGCGGCCTGATCATCAGGCCCGGCGAGACGGTGACGCTCAAGCCCGGCGGCCTCCACCTGATGTTCGAGGGTCTCGGCGCCGGACCGAAGGCGGGCGAGACCGTCGCGGGCACGCTCACCTTCGCGCGCGCCGGCACCGTGCCGGTGACGTTTTCGGTGGCGCCGATCGGGGCGCAGTCCCTCGGCGCCGCGCCGGCCGGCGGCGCGCACGATCACTGACGATCCCGCCCTGACGATCCTGCCCTGACGATCCTGGAAGCTCCGTGGCGCGCCGCACCCGAGCGCGGCCCGGGGCCTCGCGCCCGTCCCTCTTGTCGTGACGTGCAGGCCCGCCCGCGCAGACGCGCCCGCCGGCCGCCGTCCGAGGTCATTCCCATGTCCCGCCTCATCGGATCGGGCGCCCTGGCGCTCGCCCTCGGCCTTTCCCTCTCCCAGACCTGCCGCGCGCAAGCCGGCCCCGACCGCGTCGAATTGCCGGAACTGTCGGTGAGCGGCGCGGCCGCCGGCTCGGCCACGGTGCCGAGCGTCGCCGAGCAGCGGCGAGCCGTGAACGCCACCGTCGGCTCGGTCGCCTTCGTCGATGCCGCGAGCTTCCAGGACCGCTACGCCAACACCCTGCGCGACGTGCTCAAGGACACGCCCGGCGTCTACGCGCAGGAGCGTTACGGCCAGGAACTGCGCCTGTCGGTGCGCGGATCGGGCATCTCCCGCGGCTTCCACCTGCGCGGGATCGAGGTGCTCCAGGACGGCATCCCGTTCAACCTCGCCGACGGCAGCGGCGACTTCTACCAGATCGATCCGTTGGCCCTGCGTTCCGCCGAGGTCTACAAGGGCGGCAACGCGCTGACCTTCGGCGCGACCACCCTCGGCGGCGCGGTCAACTTCGTCACGCCCACCGCCTACACCGCGTTCGCGCCCAACATCCTGCGCATCGACGGCGGCAGCTTCGGCACCATCCGCGAGAATTTCCAGGCCTCGCGGATCTCGGGGCCAGTCGACATGCTGATCAACGGCACGATCACCAACGCCGACGGTTTTCGCGACCACGAGGTCCAGCGGACGCAGAACTTCAACGCCAACCTCGGCTACCAGCTCGCGCCCGGCATCGAGACGCGGTTCTACGCCGGCGTCTACCTCACCGACCAGAAGCTGCCCGGTGCGCTGAGCCTGTCCGACGCGCTGAACGACCCGACGCGCGCCAACCCCGCGGCGGTGGCGATGAACCAGTCGCGCAAGGTCGAGACCGAGCGGATCGCCAACCGGACCTCCTTCGTCCTCGACGTGGGCAAGCTCGACATCGACACCTGGGCGATCCACAAGTCGCTCTACCACCCGATCTTTCAGGTGATCGACCAGGACGGCTGGACCTACGGCCTCGCGCCGCACTGGGCGGGCACGTTCGACATCGGGGACTTTCGCAACGACACCATCCTCGGCCTGCGCGCCTTCGCCGGCCAGAACTCGGCCTTACAGTTCAACAACCTAGCCGGTCAGCGCAACGGCCAGACCCTGAACGCGCTCCAGAGCGCGTCGAACTACGAGGCCTACGGCGAGAACCGGTTCTGGTTCCTGCCGGACGTGGCCCTGATGACCGGCGCGAAGGTGTTCTCCGCAAACCGCACCTACAGCAACAAGGGCGGGTTGGCAGCAAACCCGAACGTTCAGTTCGCCAACGAGACCTACGAGGGGGTCAACCCGAAGGTCGGGCTGCTGTGGCAACCGCTGCCCGACATCCAGGTCTTCGGCGACGTCGCGCGCTCGCGCGACGTGCCGGATTTCGGCGACCTCGTGCAGACCAACACGCTGCGCACTACCTTCGCCCCGCTCGCGGCGCAGCGCGCCTGGACCTACGAGGCCGGCTCGCGCGGGCGGATCGACCGGCTGTCGTGGGACGTCACGCTCTACCGCTCGGAGATCCGCAACGAACTGATCAACTTCAACACCGCGCTCGGCGCGGCGACGAACGTTCCGGCGGCGACCTTCAACGCGCCCCGCACCCGGCACCAGGGCGTCGAGGCCGCCATCGGCCTCGACCTCGCCCGCGACCTCTCGGGCGTCGGCGACCGGCTGAGCCTGTCCCAGATCTGGACGCACAACGACATCCGGTTCGTGAACGACCCGGTCTACGGCGGCAACCGCATCGCCGGCATCCCGGCCGACGTGCTGCGCACCGTGCTGCGCTACGCCCATCCGGGCGGCTTCCACATCGCCCCGTCGATCGACTGGGTGCCGCAGGGGGCGTTCGCCGACCACGCGAACACGCTGAAGGTGCCGGGCTACGCGCTGTTCAACGTCGAGGCCGGCATCGACTTCGCCGACGGCGTCTCGCTGTTCATCGACGCCCGCAATCTGACGGACGCGCGCTACGTCGCCGACATCTCCGTCGTCGCCAACGCGCGCGCCGTGGCAGGCGGCCCGGTGGCGTTCTATCCCGGCGTCGGCCGAGCGGTGTTCGGGGGCGTGCGCGCGGCGTTCTGATCCCTCAGGCGCCGAACAGCACCGCATGCATCAGCCGGCCCGGCACCAGGGTGAACAGGCCGGTGATCACCAGGGCGCCCGCGAACAGCCCGATCATCGTCCAGCGATGGGCGGCGATGTGCCCGGCGCGGGCGAGCCCGACGCCGAGGACCAGCATGCCCAAGGTGAACACCGACAGCCCGTGAATCCAACTGAACGGCCCGAACTGGCGCATGCCGTGGATGCCGAAGGAGGTCAGCGCCACGAGGGCGAGCAGCCCGACCCAGGCGCGGCCGAGCCATCGATGGCGGCGGCCGCCCTTCGACAATGCGAACTGCGCCAAGCCGAGCCCGACCGCGAGCACGGCCGCCAGCGCGTGTGACTGGATCAGCGGACCGGCGGCTGCGAGCGGCGCCAGATTCATCGCCACACTCCACGGCGGCGATGCGACCCGATTCGCTCAGACATGACGCCGCTCCCGGAATCGCATATGTTGACAACAGCAACATGAGGAGAAGTGTTGGCGATGTCAACATCCGATCGCGCGGTGCCCTACCACCATGGCGATCTGCGCCGTGCCCTGCTCGACGCGGCCACGCGGCTTCTCGTGGGCGACGGGGTCGATGCGGTGACGTTGCGCGAGGTGGCACGCGCGGCGGGCGTCTCGCACAACGCGCCATACCGGCACTTCCCGAGCCGTGAGGCCCTTCTGGCCGGCCTCGCGACCGACGGGTTCGTTCGTCTGCGTCGTCGCCTGGACGCGGTGGCGGAGACGGAAACCGGGCGCGTGAACGCGCTCGGGCGCGCCTACCTGACGTTCGCCGTCGAGGAACGGCCGCATTTCCTGCTGATGTTCGGCGGCACGGTCGGCAAAACCGCCTTCCCCGATCTGGAGGACGCCGCCGCGGCAGCCTTCGCGATCCTCGAAGGCGCCGTCGACGCCGAGGGCGGCGGGATGCCGGGGGCGGCCCTGCGTGCCTGGGCGCTGGTCCACGGCCTCGCCCATCTCGTCGCGGAGCGGCAGATCGCGCCGGAGACCGCGTTCGCGGCGCTCGGCGAGCCAGCCTGACGACACGAATTAAGGTTACCGATCGGTTGTCGCGACGCGAGGGGCGGATCGGCGCTAGGATTGCGGCACGGCTCGCGAACACGCCGGGTGCGTTCCAGGACGGAACGGAAACAGGACCCGGCAGCGGCGCAGGAGGCAGGATGAACGGCTACGACGTCACGTTCCGGGACGCGCAGGACTGGGTCGATTTCGGCCGGACTTACGTCGCGTCCGACGCCTTCCGCGCGCTGTTCCACGACGGGATGGCGCTGGTGGAGGAGACCGCGGCCTACCTCGACGGCGAGGGCCGCGACGAGTCGCGCCTGATCGCGCGCGATGCCACCCTCGCCTACGCCTCCGAGAGCATGCGGCTCACGACCCTGCTGATGCAGATCGCCTCCTGGCTCCTAGTCCAGCGCGCCGTCGCGGAGGGCGAGATGACGGCGGGCCAGGCGTTGCAGGAGAAGAACCGGGTGCGGCTCGCCGCCACCGAACCGCCGAAGGCCGAGAGCTTCACGCTGCTGCCGGTCCGGTTCCAGAACCTCGTGCTGCGCGCGCGCCGCCTGCACGCACGCATCCTCCACCTCGACGGGCTGATCTCGGACGACCGTCCGACGCCGCTCGCCATCGAGAGCCCGGTCGCCGCCCAGCAGGGCTTGCTGCGCTCGGCCTTCCCGACCGGCCGCCCCTGATCGCCTTCGACGGATCAGGTCCGGAACACGGCAAAGGGCGGCACCGCAAGGCGCTGCCCTTCCCGCTCGTGACGCACCCCGACGAAACGCCGAGGCCAAATCGCAAAAGGTTAAAGATTACTTGCGGCCGACGAGGTTGCCGAAGCGCGAGGTGAAGCGCGAGACGCGGCCGCCGCGATCGAGCATCTTCTGCTCGCCGCCGGTCCAGGCCGGGTGGGTGAGTGGATCGATGTCGAGGTTGAGGGTGTCGCCCTCCTTGCCGTAGGTCGAGCGGGTCCGGTACGCGGTCCCGTCGGTCATCACCACCTTGATGAAGTGATATTCGGGGTGCTCGGTCCCACTGGTCTTCTTCTCTTTGACCTTATTGGCCGGGGGCGTATTTGCTTGGGCCTTTACGGCCGGGCTCTTTGCCATGACGTCTCGTCCTCGACGGTGCACGGACTCCGGGAGCGCGGAAGGCGCGGCCCGTAAGGTCCGTGGGTTGAAACGCGATCGATCGGGCCATTGCCACGAACCTCGCGTTCGTGGCAACCGCTCGTACCACGCCGAAAGCGCGTCCTGGCCGAAGGCGCGTCTTGGCGGCCCGCGGCCATTGAACACGCGCAATCGGATGAAGGCGCGCGTATACCGCAGGCTCCGCCGGCTCACAAGCAAGCGTGACGCGCGGTGGGGGGAAACACCAGAGGCGTGATGGCCCGCAAGACGAACCCGGCCGCGGACGGCCGCGACAAGGCGCCGCTGAGTTCGCTCCGGCCGCTGATCCCGTTCGCGACGGCCTATCGGGGCCGCATCCTGGCCGCCTTCCTCTCGCTGCTGATGGCGTCCGCCGCCACGCTCTCCGTGCCGATCGCCATGCGGCGGGTGATCGACCACGGCTTCTCGGCCGACGGCGAGAGCATGATCAACGCCTACTTCCTGGCGCTGCTCGGCGTCGTCACGGTCCTCGCGCTGTCGAGCGCGGCGCGGTACTACACGGTGGTGACGCTGGGCGAGCGCGTGGTCGCCAACCTGCGCAGCGCCGTGTTCCGGCAGCTCACGCTCCTCGACCCGGCCTTCTTCGACCGCACCCTGTCCGGCGAGATCGTCTCGCGGCTCACCGCCGACGCGACGCAGGTGAAGGCGGTGTTCGGCGTCGCGATCTCGATCCTGCTGCGCAACCTCTTCCTGTTCGTCGGCGCCGTGGCGATGATGGTGGTCACCAGCCCGAAGCTCTCCGTGCTGGTGCTCGGCGCGATCCCGTTCATCGTGTTTCCGCTGATCGTCTCGGGCCGCGGCGTGCGCCGCCGCTCGCGCGCCGCGCAGGACCGGCTCGCCGATGCCTCGGCCTATGCCGCGGAAGCGGTCGGCGCGGTGCGGACCATGCAGGCCTTCGGCATGGGCGCGGCCACCGCCGACCGCTTCGGTCAGGCCTCCGAGAACGCCTATGCCGCCGCCGGCGAATCGATCCGCGCCCGCGCGATGCTCACCGGCGTGGCGATCTTCCTGATCTCGGCCTCGGTCGTCGGCGTGATGTGGTACGGCGCGCAAGGGGTGCTCGCCCACACGATGAGCGCCGGCCAGCTCTCGCAGTTCGTGCTCTACGCGGTGTTCGGCGCGAGCGCCCTCGGGCAGCTATCCGAGGTCTACGGCGAGCTCGCCCAGGCCGCGGGCGCCGCCGAGCGCCTCGGCGAGATCCTCGCCGCCGAACCCGCGATCCGGGCGCCGGCCGACCCGCTGACGATGCCGGTGCCGGCCCGCGGCGCGGTGGCCTTCGAGGCGGTGCGCTTCGCCTACCCGACCCGCGCCGGGACGGCGGCGCTGGCCGGCGTCTCCTTCGCGGCGGCCCCCGGCGAGCGCATCGCGCTGGTCGGACCTTCGGGGGCCGGCAAGACCACGGTGCTGCAACTGCTGCTGCGGTTCTACGATCCGCAATCGGGCCGCGTGCTGGTGGACGGGATCGACATCGCCCGCGTCGACCCGGAGGCGTTGCGCGCGCGCATGTCGCTGGTGCCGCAGGACCCGACGGTGTTCTCCGGCTCGGTCGCGGAGAACATCCGCTACGGCCGGCCCGACGCGTCCGACGAGGCGGTGCGCCGCGCGGCCGAACTCGCCAACGCGGACGGCTTCATCCGCGCCCTGCCGCAGGGCTACGCCACGCCGGTGGGCGAGCGCGGGGTGACGCTGTCGGGCGGCCAGCGCCAGCGCGTCGCCATCGCCCGCGCGATCCTCAAGGACGCGCCGATCCTGCTCTTGGACGAGGCGACCTCCGCCCTCGATGCCGAGAGCGAGCGCGCCGTGCAGGCAGCGCTCGACGGGCTGATGCGCGGGCGCACGACGCTGGTCATCGCCCACCGGCTGGCCACCATCCGCGCCGCCGACCGCATCCTCGTGCTCGACGAGGGGAGGATCGTCGAGGCGGGCACGCACGAGAGCCTGCTGGCGCAGGGCGCGCTCTACGCGCAGCTCGCGGCACTTCAGTTCACGGATGCCCTCGACGAGACCGCGCGGGGCAAGGAGCGGCGCCTGCGTGGCAGGACCATGCCGGCGGCCGAGTAGGGCTCTGCCGGTGTTCGACCGCTTCCCCCGTCTCGCGCTCCTCGACCGCCCGACGCCGATCCAGCCGCTCCCCCGGCTCTCGGCCGCCCTCGGGGAGGCGCTGAACGGCGTGCGCCTGTTCGTGAAGCGCGACGACCTCGCCGCCGTTGGCGGAGGCGGCAACAAGCTGCGCAAGCTCGAATTCCTGCTCGGGGCGGCCCGTGCCGAGGGCGCGGACATGGTGGTCACCGTCGGCGCTCTACAATCCAACCACGCCCGGCTCACCGCCGCCGCGGCCGCCCGCGAGGGCTTCGCCTGCGAGCTGTTCCTGACAAAGAGTGTGCCGCGCACCGACGTGGCCTATACCGGCAACGGCAACCGCTTCCTCGACGACCTGTTCGGCGCCCGCGTCCACGAACTGCCGGGGGATGCCGATTCGCTGTCGGCCGCCGAGGCCCGCGCCGGGGTGCTGCGGGCGCAGGGCCGGCGCGTCTACGTCTTCCCGTCCGGCGGTTCGAGCCCGGTCGGCTGCCTCGGCTACGCCGCCTGCGCCGCCGAGATTCTCGCCCAAAGCACGGCGATGGGCGAGGATTTCACCCGCATCCTCGTCGCCAACGGCAGCGCCGGCACCCATGCCGGCCTCGCAGCCGGGCTTTTCGCGATGGGGCACGATCCGAAACTTGCGAAATCCTACGCGGTGCTGGCGACGCAGGCGCAGGCCGAGGCCGAGACTCTGTCCAAGGCCAACGCGACGCTCGCGCTGCTCAAGCCCGGCGCGTCGCTGTCCTCGGCCGACATCGTGATCGACGGAGGCCACCGCGGGCCCGGCTACGGCATCCCCACCGACGCGATGCGCGCGGCGGTGCGCCTGATGGCGCGGAGCGAAGGCGTGCTCCTCGATCCAGTCTACAGCGGCAAGGCGTTCGGCGGCCTTCTGCACGACGTGCGGACGGGACTCTACCAGCCGGGCGATGCGGTGCTGTTCCTGATGACCGGAGGCGTGCCGGGGCTGTTCGCGTACCCGGGCGCCTTCGCGGAGACGTGACGCCGCTTCACCGCTCCGTCAGCTTCATCTCGATCCGCCGGTTCCTGCCGTAAGCGTCCTCGCCGGTGCCGGCATCGAGCGGCTGGAACTCGCCGAACGCGCCGGCGAGCAGGCGCTGCGGCGCCAAGCCCCTGCCGGCGAGGTACTGCACCACGGCGATGGCGCGGGCCGCCGAGAGCGACCAGTTCGAGGGGAACTGCGCGCTGGCGATCGGCCGCGCATCGGTGTGGCCGTCGACGCGCAGCACCCAGGGCAGGTCGGCCGGGATCTGCTTGGCCAGATCGAGGATCGCGCCGGCGATGCGGTCGAGCTCCGGCCCGGCCTCGGGTTTCAGCGTGGCCGACCCACCCGGGAACAGCACCTCGGATTGCAGCACGAAACGGTCGCCGACGACGCGGATGTCGGTGCGGTTGCCGAGGATCTGGCGCAGCCGCCCGAAGAAGTCGGAGCGGTAGCGGGCGAGCTCCTGAACCTTCTGCGCGAGCGCGACGTTGAGCCGGCTGCCGAGGTCGGCGATGCGGGCCTGACTCTCCCGGTCGCGGTTCTCGGAGGCCGCGAGGGCGTCCTCCAGGGCGGCGAGCTGGCGGCGCATCGCGCCGACCTGATCGTTGAGCATGTCGATCTGCGACTGCGCCCGGCCTGTCGCCGTGCGCTCGGCCTGCAACTGCCTGTCGAGGTCGCCCGCCTGGCCCCTGTTCGTCGCGCCCGCCGCGGCCTCGGCCCGCGCCCGGTCGCGCTCGGCCTCGACGGAGAGCAGCGTGTTACGCAGGGTCTGCGCCGTCTCCTCCTGCCCGCGCCGGTTCGACCGCTCCAGGGCCAGCAGGTCGGTGAGATCGACGAGCTGGCGGTTGAGCCGGGCCAGGACCGTGTCGCGCCCGGTCAGCTCCTGCGACAGGAAGAACTGGCCGACGACGAAGATCGTCAGCAGGAACACGACCGCGAGCAGCAGCGTCGCCAGCGCGTCGACGTAGCCCGGCCAGACGTTGAGGCCGCGGTCGCGGCGGACCAGGCGCGAGGCCATCAGACCTTCTCCCGGCCGAGCCGGTCGAGCACCTGCTTCATCTCGCGCTCGCGGCCGGCCTGCGCCTCGACCCAGTCGCGGATCATCTGCTGCTCCGCCCGCATGTGCTGGACGAGGCCCTGGATGCCCTCGGCGAGGTTGGTCATCGCCTGCGTCGCCGCCCGCCCGTTGGCGCCCTCGGAGACGACGGTGGTGAGCCGGTCGACGGCCTCCTTCAGCGCCGCGGCGGCCTCGGGCTCCTGATGCGGCGGGACGAGGGCGGGCGCGGCCGCCTCCGCGCCGGAGACCAGCCAGTCCTCCAGCTCGTTGTGGAAGCGCGCATGCGCCTGCCCCGCCTGGAGGTCGAGGAAGCCGGTGATCAGCGAACTCGCGAGGCCGAACAGCGAGGCGGAGAAGGCGAGGCCGATGCCGCTCAAGGGGACGGCGAGCCCGTTCTTCAGCTCGTCGAACATCACGCTGGCATCGCCCCCGCCGCGCATCGACTTGATCACCGAGCCGACCGCCGAGAGCGTGTCGATCAGGCCCCAGAAGGTGCCGAGCAGGCCGAGCAGGATCAGGATGCCGGCGATGTAGCGCAGGATGTCGCGGCCCTCGTCGAGGCGCGCGGCGACGGTGTCGAGGAAGGCGCGCACGCCGGGCAGCGTCGCGCCCTCGCATCGCGCCTGGATCGCCGGGACGAGGGGCCCGAGCAGGCTCGGGGGCCGCTTCGGGCTTTCGCCCGCCGTCACCGCGTTGACGTAGGCCGCCTCGCGGAACAGCCGGACGACCTGCCCGAAGGCCAGCAGCACCGCAATCAGCAGCACGCCGAGGATCAGGCCGTTCAGCCCCGGATTGGCCTGGAACGCCGGGGTGACCTGACGGAACAGGATGAAGGCGAGGAAGCCCACCAGGATCAGGAAGACCAGCATCCGGATCAAGTAGATGCCGGGTCGGGCGATCGGCTTGGCCGGCTGTGCGGTCTCGGGTCGGGCAGCCATCGATCGCGACTCTTCGGAAGGTGCGCGAAGCCGTCTCCCGAAGATGATCGGCGGCCTCGATCGAACAGGCCGGCACTGTGGCGTCAGCCACCGGTGCGATCAAGCCGCGAGACCGACGATCCCGTGTTCAAGCGGGGCTAATCCCAGTCGCGCGGCCAGGTCTCCTCCAGGTGCGGCCCGAGGCGCACGGCGGCGACCCGCACGGCGAGGCCCGCCGCGTCGGTCTCGACGGCGATGCCGCACAGCGTCCCCGCCCCTTGCGCGGCCTCCAGGCGCGCGCCCGGCGTCTTCTGGAGGAAGCGGCGCAGCGGCTCGTCCTTCTGCATGCCGAGCACCGAGTCGTAGTCGCCGCACATCCCGGCATCCGAGAGGTAGGCGGTGCCGCCGGGCAGGATGCGGTGGTCGGCGGTCGGCGCATGGGTGTGCGTGCCGACCACAAGGCTGGCGCGGCCGTCGAGGAACACGCCGAAGGCCTGCTTCTCGCTGGTGGCCTCTGCATGCACGTCGACGATGACGGCGTCGGCCGCCTCGCCCAGCGGACACGCGGACAACTCGCGCTCCACCGCGGCGAAGGGATCGTCCATCGCGTCGAGGAAGATCCGGCCCATCACGCTGACCACCAGCACGCGGGCGCCCGCGGGCGTCTCGACGATCGTCGCGCCCCGGCCGGGCGTGCCGGGCGGGTAGTTCGCCGGCCGGATCAGCTTGGGCTGGCGGTTGATGAAGACCAGGGCCTCGCGCTGGTCGAACGAATGGTTGCCCAGCGTCACCGCGTCGGCCCCGGCCTCAAGGATCTCGTCGCAGATCGCTTCCGTGATGCCGAAGCCGCCGGCCGCGTTCTCGCCGTTGACGACGACGCAGTCGAGCCGCCACCGCTCGCGCAAGCCGGGCAGCCGGTCGGTGACGGCCCTGCGGCCGGGACGCCCGACGACGTCGCCGAGGAACAGGAGCCGCATCACAGCGCGTCTTCACTCAGGGGAACGGGGCCCGCCTCGGTGACGAGGTGGTCGAGGGGGCGGTCGTGCGGCTCGGCCGGCACGCGGGCGATCTCCTGGACGGAGAAGGCGATGCCGATCGTCAGGACCGGGCGAGCGCGCGAGAGCCGCGCGATCGCCCGGTCGTAGTAGCCGCGGCCGTAGCCGATGCGCTGGCCGCGCCGGTCGAAGGCGGCGAGCGGCACGATCAGCGCGGTCGGATCGAGGGCGGGCAGGTCGTCGCGCGGCTCGCTGAGGCCGAAGCCGCCGGCGATGAGGGCCTCACCCGGCCGCCACTCGCGGAACACGAGGCCGTCCGGCGTCACCTTCGGCAGCGCGACGCGCCGGCCGCGGGCGAACAGGCGCTCGATCAGCGGGCGCGGGTCGACCTCGCTGCGGATCGGCCAGAACGCGCCGACGAGCGGCGCGTCCGCGAGGCCGGCGACCGCCAGGGCGTGCTCGGCCACGGCGAGCGACCCGGCGCGACGAATCCGCGGGTCGAGGGCGTCCCGGCGCGCGAGCGCGTCGCGGCGCAAGGCTGCCTTGTCGCACGATGTCGGGGACGCTGGGTGCGGAGCCACGTGAGCCGTTGGAGGATCGATCCCGGGAAACCTACAGTGTAGGTGGGCGCCGTGTTGACCAAGTCCAGGGACGAGGCCAGGGACAGCTCCCGGGGGAGTCGATAAGGCCCCGGGGAAAGTGCTCCTGACGGACTCTGCAGCCCCGCCCCGACTATGTAGCGGTACGCTTGGGGCGGCGCCAGGGGGGGCGTCCCGGTTTGACGTTTCGGCACTCGCAGCCCGAGGTTCGCCGCCGCCCCGCGACCGGATGCGGCGTCCATCGGCCGGGTGTCAGGGCCGAGCCTGCGATCGCTGGTGATGCGGCCGCAGGAAAGGGCTCAGCAGCAGCATCGCGCTGCCGACGCCCGCCAGCAGCCAGATCGACGGCCGGAAGTCCCCGCTCAGGTCCCGCACGATCCCGACCAGCAGCGGCCCGCCGGCGGCGATGATGTAGCCCACCGTCAGGACGAAGGCGTTCCAGACGTTCGCCTCCTCGACGCCGTGGGTGTTGTCGAGCGGCAGGGTCATGCCCAGCGTGAAGCCGCCGCCGAGCCCGACGGCGCAGAGCGGGATGACGAGGAAGGGCGCCGCCGTCGGCGCGACTGCGAGCAGGACGAGCCCGAGAGTCGTGAGGCCACCGCTGACGGCCAGCCCGACGCGCCGATCCTCCGACCTGCTCAGCCACCCGAACACCGGGTTCGCGCACATGAAGACGGCGGTGAAGCTCGCGAGAACGAGCCCGGCCACGGTGGGGGAGAGGCCGTACTCGCGGTACATCGGCGCCGTCCACGACAGCAGGGCGTAGAACAGGAAGTTGTCGCAGGCGAAGTACAGCGCGATGAACCAAGCCGTGCGGTTGCCGAGCGGAAGCCGGTGGGACGGCGCGCGGACCACGCCGCCTGCCGCACGGTGGCGATGCTCCCGGATCGCGACGGCGAGCCAGCCGAGGATCGCGACGATGCCGAGCAGGCTCCACATCCCCGAGGCGAGGCGCCAGCCTCCCGCGACGTTGGCCGCGACCGGACCCGTCGCCCCGGCGGAGAGGGTGCTGCCGAACGACAGCGCCGTGGCGTAGACGCCCATCATCAGGGCCGCCTTCGTCGGAAAGCGCGCCTTGATGAAGCCGGCCATGAGCGCCCCGGCGACGGCGATGCCCGCCCCGACGCCGGCCGTCGCAAGCAGGAGGCCGGTCACGTTGCCCGAGAGCGACCGCGCCAGCGTCGAGAGGCACAACAGCAGCAGGGCGCCGAGCAGGACGGGATCGCGTCCGTACCGCCGCGCCAGCCAGGGGGTCGGCAGGGCGAGCACGCCCATCAGCAGATCGGGGATCGTGACCAGCAGAGAGGCCGCGGCGTGCGAGAGCCCGAACTCCTCGATGATGGACGGCAGGATCGGCCCGACCGACACGATGCCCGGACGAAGGTCGATCGCGACGAGGAGGATCGCCGCGACGGCAAGCCCGCGCCCCAAGACTGCCTCGCCCCCGTGGTTCGGACCAGATGCCGCCCCGATGGGCATCGCATCCGCAACACGCGTCTCCATGCCAAATCCTATCCCATGGACATTGCAAGATGTAGCTATGTATTTCGACAAAATTTCTGAGAAATCTTGTCCCGGTATAGTGGGTGAGAACCTGCCATATTAGAGTGGATCAAGTCCTCATATCGATTTGTCTGATGATCGAACCCGAGGCGCTTTGCTTGTGGCACATCAAAGCATTACGATAAATACGTCAAATTGCTGTGGCGCTCATGGACGGACAGCACCACGCTGGCGGTCCACCGAATCGGCGCGACGCCGAACGCGTGCACGTCACCAGCAGGGCAAGATCCTGAACGGCATGCCCCGTCACCGGGGCCGCGGGATCGACGTTCCGGCGTCTTGCCGGAGATCCCGCGAGCCCTTCCGTTTTCCGGAGGGAGCGGTGCGTGGCCTTGGGACGGTGGCTGCATTTTCTTCACGCGAGCCGGCGTCCGCCTCAGTGGAAAATGCCCCAGCGCCCCAGAAGCGTCCGCAGGCGCGGCGAGCGCGCCGAACCGTCGATGCATTCCAGCGTCTCCGACCGGTTCAGGGTGTGTAGGCGGGTGCCCGGCCAGCCCGGCCCGGCGCGCAGCCGCGTCTCGACGGTCTGCGCGAACCCGTCGTCGTCGAGGCGGTCGATCCGGGCGAGCGCGAGCGCGCGGCCGTAGCCCTCGGTGCAGTCCTGCACCGGCCGGATCAGCGCGCCGCCGCGGGCGACGATGCGCCCCGCCGGCCGGGCCGAGGCGACATCGACCAGCACCGGGTTGTGGGCGTGCGGCGTCCACGGCCCGCGGAAGTCCGGGGCCGACCAGAGGTGGAGCGCATCGGAGTAGGAGCCGCTGCCAAGCGGTGCGTCGGGGGCTGCATCCCGCACGGTCGCGAACATCCACCACCGGCCGGCCTGCTCGACCAGGGTGGCGTCGCTGGCGACGAGCCCCGAGACCAGCGTCGCCGCCTTGACCCAGCCGCCGGGAAAGGCCGTGGCGCGATAGAGGTCGATCGTGCCCGCGCTCCCGGTCTCGGGCACCATCCAGGCTTGGCCGTCGCGCACGAACACGAACGGATAGGAGAGGTGGTGCGCCTCCTCCAGCACCGGCACCGGCGTGCCGACCGGGCCGTCGGCCGAGAACCGCACCGCCGAGACGATGCCCTTGCCGACCGCGTGGACGAAGTCCTCGACGAACAGCCAGGTCTCGCCCCGGTGGTCGAGGGGGAAGGGGTCGGCGTAGAACCGGCGGCCGTCGTCGGGCAGCACCCGCCAGCCGCCCTCGGGATGACGGCGCAGGTCGATCACGTCCGGCCCGGCGAGCCGCCGCCAGCCGACCCGCCAATGCGGGGCGTGGTAGCACAGGTGGTAGAGCCGCTGCGCGATGGCGTGCGCCAGCATCCCCCCGGTCCGGGTCAGGACGCGGGCGGCCGGCAGCGCGGCGGGTGCGGCGGCCGAGCCAGGCCGGACGCTTTCGAGCCCGGATTCGTCGCGGCCCGCGAGCGCCGCCGACACGAGCGAGACGGTCCGCATCAGCGCGTCGTCGAAGGAGGTTCGCATCACCCCGCGCCGCTCCGTCCCGGTGCGGCCGGTCGCGACGCGGCGGGCGCCGTCCTGAAGGGCGATCACCGGCGCACGCCCCGCGAGCAGGCTCGCGAGCAGGCCGGCCTCGCCCGGCATGCCGTCGAACGACAGTTGCCAGAGCGCGGTGCCGCCCGCCGGCGCGACGTCGCCGCACAGGTCGACGGTCAGGTCGGGCACCGCGAGGCCGGCCCGCGGCCACGGCGACAGGTCGGCCGCGGAGGCCGGGGACGCGGCGCCGAGGCGCGGCAGGCGGTGGATCAGGGCCTCGAGGGAGAACAGCAGGTCGGCGTTGGCGGGCCACGCGTCCGGTCCCGGCCGCGCATCGATCTCGACCGCGTGCACGTCCGGCAGGGCGGCGATCCGGCGCAGCAGGTGCACGTGCCACCGGCGCGGGCGACGGCCATCGAGACGCAGCCTCAGACGCATGCCGACAACCGATCCTCCGCGGGCATTCGCTCCGAGACGCACCGTTCGTGCCCGGACCCGCACGCTCCGCCCGACGTCGGAGGCCGCGCGCGCCATCCACCGCCACGATCTATCACCCGGTTCGTCACCGGAAGGATAACCGGACGAACAGTGCGTTTCATTCGGCGCGGATTAACCGTCGCCCGAAGAACCCGCCGTGAAAAGGCGGCTCCTACGCAGTCTTGAGGGATTTTCATTCCGTTGCGCGTCTCTTGCAGTGCAGGGGCGGGCGTCCGTACAACTGACCCATTCCGAGACGACGGTGGCCGACCGTGGAACACCTCAGCAGAAACCTCGCCGTGGCGGCGTGGATGGAACCGCTGGTTCCCGAGCGCGCATCCGCGCCCAGGCCCGATACGACCGCCGAGCTCGGCGACGTCTGGCGCATCCTGTTCCGGCGCTGGAGGCTCATCCTCGGCACGGCGACCGCGCTGGGGCTTGCCGCACTGGCCTACGCCATCCTCACGCCCGCGCTCTACACCGCGACGGCGCAGCTCCTGATCGATCCCCGCGACCGGGTGGTGGTCAGCAACGACATCAATCCCGGCGCGCTTTCCCCTGACGGCGGAGTCACCCAGGTCGAGAGTCAGGTCCGCGTCATCGAATCGGACACCGTCCTGTCCCGCGCCATCGCCGAGACCGGCCTTGACGCCGACCCGGAATTCGGCGCGGCCACGCCCGGCGCGCTCGAGCGCACGCTCAAATCGCTGCGCGAGACGCTCACCGGGCCGAGGACGGAACGTCCCGTCGACGCCCGCGGCCAGTCGCTCGACCGGTTGCGGCGCAAGCTCGCGGTCAAGCGCGCCGACAAGGTCTTCGTCGTCGATGTGATCGTCACGACGACGGACCCCGACAAGTCGGCGCGGATCGTCAACGCCATCGCGAAATCCTACCTGTCGGACCAGTCCGAGGCCCGGGCCGGCGCGGCGCAGCGCGCCTCCGGGGAGCTTCGCGCCCGCCTCGACGACCTGCGCAACGCGGTCAACGCGGCCGACCTGCGCCTGGAGGACTACAAGGCGAAGAACGGCCTGATCGCGTCGAGCGGGCGCCTCGTCGGCGAGCAGCAGCTCACCGACAGCAACGCCCGCGTGGTTGCGGCCCGCACCCGGACCGCCGAGGCCCGCGCCCGGCTCCAGGGCGTCAAGGATGCCCGCGGCCGGCCGTTTGCCGCGGGCGCGACGCCGGAGGCGATCCAGTCCTCGGTGGTCGAGCGGCTGCGCGGCCAGTACGCCGAACTCGCGAGCAAGGAGGCGGACCTGCGCACCAACCTCGGCGAGCGCCACCCGTTCATCGCCGCGACCCGCGCGCAGATGCAGGACGTGAAGCGGCTGATCGACGGCGAACTCGGCCGGATCGCGCAGGCGGCGGAAGCGGAGTATCAGCGTGCGCTCGCCAACGAGCGCACGCTCACCGCCGACCTGGAGCGGCTGCAGAAGCAGTCCGCCGTCAGCGCCCAATCGAGCATCCGCCTGCGGGAGCTGGAGCGGGACGTCGACGCGAGCCGGTCGGTCTACAACAGTTTCCTCGTGCGCTCGCGCGAGATCAAGGAGCAGACCGGGATCGACACCACCAACGCCCGCGTCATCACCTGGGCGCGCCCGCCGCAGGACAGCTCGTGGCCGCCGCGCGTGTTCCTGGTGCTCGCCGCCGCGCTCGCGGGCCTCGGCCTCGGCACCGGCTTCGCGCTGGTGCGGGAATACGCCGAGCCGACGGTGCTGTCGCAGCGCCAGCTCGAGCGGCTCTCGAACGCGCCGGTCGTCGCCACCCTGCCGCGCCTGCGCCGGATGAGCGACGTCGCGAGCGCGTCGGCGGCCGGCTTCACCCTCGACCACCTGTTCGAGACCAGCGGCGGCGGCGGCGGGCGCTCGCTCAGCATCCTCGTCGCCTCCGGCGAGGCGGACGACGCCGACCGCAAGGCGGCGATCGACCTGCTCGCCTCCGTCGCGGTCGCCCGCGGCGAGCGCGTGCTGGTCGTCGACGCGGACATGCGGATCGACGGCACCGGCGCCGGCGGCCTCCTCGACGTGCTGCGCGGCGAGCAGAGCCTGAACGCCGTCGCCCGCCTCGATCCCGCCACCGGCGCGCGCCGGATCGGCATGGGCGATACCCAGAAGCCGGTGCGCGACGCGTTCCTGCGCGCCAACGTCGAGCGGTTCCTCGCCGGCGTGAAGGGCCGCTACGAACTCGTCATCCTCGACGGCGGCGTGCTCTCCGAGAACCTGCGGATCGGCCCCGTCGCGGCGGCCACCGACCGGCTGCTGCTGATCGTGCGCAACGGCGCCACGCGCCAGCGCGACCTGCTCAACCTCGTCGGCACCTCGGAGGCGCTCGGGCGTCCGGTCTCGGGCTCGCTCCTGCTCGACGCCCGCGCGGCGAGCTGAGGGACCCGTGCCGACACCCGCCGACCGTTATCCGTCGCGGATGCCGGCAGACCGGCGCGCGCGCCCGGCCTTCCCGCTTCCGTCGCTGGCGCGGGCCGAATCGTGGATGCTCGTCGGGCTCGCGCTCGTCACCTGCGGCATCTCGGGCGGGATGCTGTGGGTGCTCGGGATCAACTACGACGGCATCACCGGTTCGGCCGCGCAGAAGGTGCACCCCGCGACCTACCTCGCGGTCCTGGTGTTTGTCTGGACGATGCTGCGCTCCGGCAATCCGGTGGCGCCGGTGGTGGACGCCGCCGAGCGGCGGCCGGCGAGCGTGCTGCTCTGCCTCGTCGGCTTCGGGCTGCTCGCCTTCATCGCGCTCCGGAACGGCACAGGGCTCGCCGGCGCCCTCGACACCTACGTGCTCAGCGGGCTCGTCGTGATCCTGCTGGCGGACCGCGACGCGCTCACGATGCGGCATCTTGAAATCGTCTTTCACGCAGTGATGCTCGCCAACGCGGTGCTCGGCCTCGTGGAGTTCGCGAGCGGCCAGCGATTCTTCCCCTTCCGCATGGACGGGCAGGCGTTCGACACCGACACCCGCTCGGCGGCGCTCCAGGGCCATCCGCTCGCCAACGCGACGCTGACGGCCTGCTACGTGCTGGCGCTGCTCGGCGGCGGCGGATCGCTGCGGCCGGCCGTCCGTGCCGGGATCGTCGTGCTCCAGCTCGTCGCGCTGATCACCTTCGGCGGCCGCTCGGCGACGGTGGTGACGCTCGCCTTCGGCGGCGTCTTCGCGGTCGTCGCGCTGAACCGCGCGCTGCGCACCGGACGCGTGCCGCTGCTCGGCGCGGCGCTCGCCGCCTTCATGCTGACGCTGGTGCCGATCGTCGTCAGCGGCTTGGCTGTGGGCGGCTTCTTCGACGCGCTGCTGGCGCGGTTCGTCTCGGACGGCGGCAGCGCGAACGCCCGCGTCGAGATGCTGACGATCTTCGACGCGATCCCGTTGCGCGACCTCCTCGTCGGGCCGGACCCGACGATCGTCGACACCCTGCGGCGGATGTACGGCCTCGAATGGGGCATCGAGAACCCGGTGGTGCGCAGCCTGCTCTACAACGGCGTGGTGATGACCGCCCTGCTCGCCGTCGCGCTGACGCTGTTCCTGTACGAGGTGGCGCGACAGTGCCGGCGCGGGGTCGGCCTGCCGATCCTCGCCTTCGTCGTGCTGATCAACACCTTCGAGAGCATCGGCGGCAAGACCACGCTGCTCGCGAAGTTCGCGCTGATGCTGCTGGTGCTCTACCCGCGGCGCACGCTCAGCGGCGCACCGGCATCGTCAGGCCCAGCGCGGCGATGATGTCGGGATCGATGCGGTGGGCATCGTCCATCAGCCCGAGCCCGTCGAACAGGTTCCAGAACGCCCAGGGAAAGCCTGCGGCTTCGGCCGCCTCGCGCACGTCGCGGATGTAGCGCGCCCGGTCCGGCGCCTTCGCCGCGACGTAGCGCGCGTCGCTGCGCAGCGCCCCGAACTCGCCCATCAGAATCCGCCGCGGCGGGATGCCGTAGAGGTCGGCCCAGGTGCGGATGTCGGCCAGATTCCGGTCGAGGTAGCCGCGGTCCGGGTCGGCCGCGAAGTATTCCGTCAGCTTCGCCTCCGTCACCGCGTAGGCCGCGGCCTTGTCGGCGGCCGCGGTCTGCGTGTCGGCGCGCATGCGGGCGCGGACCGCGGCGAGCGTCTCGTCGAGGCGGCCGGCGCGGGCCGGCCACGGCACGCCGTTCAGCGCCCGATAGACCGGCTCGTCCGTCATCCACGGGGCGCCCTGATGCGAGAACAGGTACGGCTCGTAGAAATGGAAGGTGAAGACCAGCGGCGCCAGGGCGGCGAAGGCGCCCGGATCGAGGGCGGCAAGCCCCGCCGCCAGGCCGCCGCAGGCCCCCGTCGCGACCAGGGTGATGCCGGGCGAGGCCGCCCGCGCGGCGGTGAGCAGGGCGGCCTGGACCCGGTTCCAGGCGACCGCGCCGCAGGCCTGCGGCGGCTCGTTGACCGGTTCGAGGGCGATGCGGCCGGGCGCGCGCGCGCCGAAGCGCCGGGCAAGCGCGACCACGACGTCGCGATAGGCGGGAAACAGCGGTGCCGCGACCGATCCGTAGAACCGCTCCGGGTTGTAGTGGTGGGTGGCGGCATTGGCCTGAAGGTTGAGGACCAGCGACAGCCGGCTCGCGAGGATCAGGTCGACCGCCTCCGTCAGCGTCCCGAAGAGCTGTTCGCGCCGGACGCCCGTGGCGGCGGCGAAGGGGCCGGGATCGATCGGCAGGCGGACGAAGTCGAAACCCGCCCCGGCGAGCCGCCGGAGGTCCTCGGCATTCGGGACCGGCCGGTCGGCCTGGAACGGCGGCCAGTCGTACTCGGTGCGCGGGGCCGGGAACTCGCGGGTGAGCGAGAACCACGGCCACAGGCTGATGCCGCGCCGCAGAGCGATGGGCTCGGGCGGGGCCGCCGCGCGCGCGCGGCCGGCCAGGGCCAGCGCGAGCGCGCCGCCGACGACGCCGCGGCGGCCGGCCTCCATCCTCAGCGGACCCGTTCTGCGGCGACCGCCTCGGCCGGACGGCGTCGGTCGGGCTCGACGTCGGGCACGGACACGGCCGCCGATGCCCGCGCGGTGCGGACCGGCATCGGCGGATAGCCGCCGAGCCGGCGCAGCTCGACCTCGTAGGCGTTGAGGACGTCGTCCCAGGAGAAGTCCGCGGCGCGCTGGCGCGCGGCGCGGCGTGCCGCCGCGACGGCCTCGCCGTCCTCGAGCACCGCCGTGATCGCGCGCTCGCAGCCCGCCGCGTCGGAAAAGTAGAACTGTCCCTCGCCCGCGGTACCGCGGTTGAAGGCGTTGTCGTGCGCGATCACCGCGTTGCCCGCCCACAAAGCCTCGACCAGGGATGGGTTGGTCCCGCCGACCGTGTGGCCGTGGAGATAGGCGCGGGCATGGTGGCGCAGGGCCTGCACCGTCGCGGCCTCGTAGATCGCCCCGGGGAACGTCACCGCCTCCCCCGCCGCCGCCCGGACCGCCCGGTGATAGGCGTTTTCCGGGTCGAGCTTTCCGAGCACCACCAGCCGCGCGCCGCGCGGGCGCCGTGAGAACGCCGCGACGAAGGTCAGCACGTTGTTGTCGGGCTCGATCCGGGCGATCGACACCAGGAACCGGTCGGGTTCGAGCCCGAGCATGCGGATCGGCGCCTCGGAGGTCGAGCGGATCGGCTCGCCGCCGTAGGCGATCGTCGCGATCGCCCGGCGCGGACGGCGGGTCGCGAGGTGGTCGGCGATCGCCGGGTGATCGGCGACGAGCCGATGCGAACTCCACGCCGCGATCCACTCGCTGATCCAGAAGAACACCCGCACGGGGAGCGGCCATTTCGGCCGCTTCCACTCGATCCCGTCCATGTTGGTCAGGATCTTCGCGCCGCGCAGGCGGAGATACGGCAGGAACACCGCCCCGTTGTAGCCGAGCACGAGGCAGACGCCGCCGCGCGAGGCCGCGTCGTGCGCGCAGAGCGCGTCGAAGGCCAGCGTCGCCACGGGCCCGTTGGCCGCCACCTCCACGGTGATCAGGTCGATCCCGCGCCAGACCCGGGTGGAGACCCCCCGCCCGACCCGCCCGACCTCGCGCTGGCAATAGACGCCGACGCGCCAGCCGCGGGCGGCGAGGTGGAGTGCGAGCCGCTCCGCGAACGTCTCGAAGCCGCCATGCGCCGCCGGGATGCCGCGCGTTCCAAGAATTAGGATCGCCGGCGCAAGACTCCGCATGAGCATCCCCTTCCGATGTCGGCCCACTTATTGTATGTCGAAAGCACGGCCAAGGCATTTCTCGAATAATACAACCTATGGTTGTTTATTATTGGATTTAATCAACTTATGAGCGTAGAACCTATACTGCGATCCGGGTTCACCATTGCCTACGACGACGTCCAGACGCCGGCGCGGTTTCCCGCGGTGCGGGACGGCCATGCGGTGAAGCGCATCACCTGCGTGCATCAGGGCTGCGAACTCTACGGGTCCGACCGCAGCTTCTGCGAGACGGTGCGGACGATCCGCGCGGCCTATCCGACGGCGTGGATCGACGTCGTGCTGCCCAAGGCGGGGCCGATCGTCGCGATGCTGGAGGAGGCCGCATCGCGCATCGTCATCGAGCCGGTCTGGGTGCTGCGCCGGCGCAACCTCGCGCGGCTGGCGACGATCGGCCTGGCCGCCCTGCCGATGGCCGTCGCCCGCGCGCTCCGGCGCATCCGCGCCAGCGACCTCGTCTACGTCAACACGACGGTCGTGGCGGACTACCTGCTGGCGTCGCGGCTGCTTCCGGGGCGCACCGTGGTCCACGTTCACGAGATCCCGGAGGGCGCCGCGCTCAAGGTGCTGCGCGGCCTGATCCGCTGGAGCCGCGCCCACATCATCTTCAACTCGCGCGCGACGCAGGCCGCCTTCGCGATGCCGCAGGATGCGACCGCGCGGGTGGTCTATAACGGGATCAGCGGGCCGGCGCAGCCGAACCCCGCGCGCTACGACGGCAGCCGTCCCTTGCGCCTGCTGATGCTCGGGCGGATCAGCCGCATCAAGGGCCAGGAGGTCCTCGTCGAGGCGATCCGCCGGCTGCCGCCGGCGGCGCGCGCGCGCATCGAACTCAGGATCGTCGGCGGCGCCTTCGAGGACGACGCGCGGGAGGCGGCGCTCGTCGCGCAGATCGCGCAGGCCGGCCTCTCGGCACAGGTCACCTGCTCGCCCTTCGTCGCCGATCCCGATCCGCTCTACCGCTGGGCCGACGTGGTCGCGGTTCCCTCGCAACGCCCCGAATCGCTCGGGCGCGTCGCCATCGAGGCGCTGGCCTACGGCATCCCGCCGCTGGTCTCCGGGATCGGCGGCCTCACCGAGATCGTCGAGGACGGGGCGACCGGATGGGTCGTCCCGCCCGGCAGCGCCGAGGCGCTGTCGCGGACGCTGGCGGAGATCGTGACGCGGCCGGACACCTGGGCCGGCTACCCGGCCGCCGCGCGCGCGCGCTACGAGCGGGTCTTCGACGCATCGCTCGCGGCCGAAGGGATCACGGGCATGCTGCGCCTGACCTTCCAGCGGGAGCAGGCCGGCCCGTGCGAAGTCCGCGCACCGGTGAACGCCCCCTCGAATCCGGCCGGCTGAGGGTGGGACGCGCGCGGGAACGCGGCGCCTGCTCGTGCAGAGCGTTTCCTGAAGCCGCAGGCATTGGTTCGCCGCTGGCGAGCGGATCGAAACAAGGCCGAAAGCCGTGTCCGATCCGAGCCGGCCGGACACGGCGCCGTGATCCTCGCATCCGCTTCGCGCGCTCGGAGCGTGGCAAGGACCCGTTATCCAAGCCGCGTGGAAGCGGCACGGCTGCCGGCGCCCGCCGGAACCGCGCGCGGATCGAGCGCGTCCCGATAGGGTCGGACCCATGTCCGACGACCACGATCGTAAGCAGTCTCGCGCGATCGTAGCGGCGGGCCTCGTTTCATAGCTATGGGCGAAGCGGCGGGTCCTTCGATCGAACGCGTGCGGGATGCGTCGGCAGTTCGCGCCGTCTCACGATCCCGCCGGATCGGGCGTACACGAGGGGTTCACCGCTTCGACCCGCCACCGACCGTCCTGCGCAGGAACGGAAGATGAGGACATGATCAGCAGCGTCATCGAGCAGATCCTCGATCGGATCTCGGCCGCCAACCTGCTCGCGGCGGGGCTTCTCCTCGCGACCGCGCTGGCTTGCGCGGTCATCGCCTACTGGCGCACCGTGGAGGAGAAATCCTTCGCCGAGTTCTTCGAGTTCCTGCTGCCGCACGAAGTGATCACCCACCCGTCCGCGCGCGCGGATCTGCTGTTCTACATCACCCGCAAGGCGATCATGCCGTTCCTGCTGATCCCCGCGGGTGTCACCTTCGTCGTGGCCGTCGGCTACGCGACGAACAAGGCGTTCGGGGCGCTGTTCCGCATCAACGCGCCGCTGCTCGAAGGACCGCCCGGACCGATCACCGTCATCGTGTTCACGGCGACGATGCTGCTGGCCTACGACATCTCGTACTACCTCTATCACACGGCGCAGCACCGCTTCCCGTTCCTGTGGGAACTGCACAAGGTCCACCATTCGGCGGAAGTGATGGTCGGCATCACCAAGGACCGCGTCCACCCTCTCGACGAGCTGATGAACCGCGCCTGGGACGGCGTGATCCCCGGGATCTGCTTCGGACTGTGGACGCTGATCGCGCTCAATCCCGTCGAGGTGACGGTGTTCGGCGTCAACGTCTACATCATGCGCAACATCCTGA
>NZ_CAXTHR010000027.1:0-26506 GCF_964244095.1 uncultured Methylobacterium sp.
ACCGCCAGATCATGGTGCCGAACCCGGACGTCACCGGCCGCGAGCGCATCCTGCGCGTCCACGTCCGCAAGGTGCCGCTGGCGCCGGACGTCGACCTCAAGGTCATCGCGCGGGGCACTCCCGGCTTCTCGGGCGCGGATCTCATGAACCTCGTCAACGAATCGGCCCTGCTCGCCGCGCGCCGCGGAAAGCGCATCGTGACGATGCACGAGTTCGAGGACGCCAAGGACAAGGTGATGATGGGTGCCGAGCGGCGCACCCTGGTCATGACCGAGGACGAGAAGCGGTTGACCGCCTACCATGAGGGCGGCCACGCCATCGTCGCCTTCAACGTGCCGGCGACCGATCCCGTCCATAAGGCGACGATCATCCCGCGCGGCCGGGCGCTCGGCATGGTCATGCAACTCCCTGAGCGCGACAAGCTCTCGATGTCCTACGAGCAGATGACCTCGCGGCTCGCGATCATGATGGGCGGCCGCATCGCCGAGGAGATGACCTTCGGCCCCGACAAGGTCACGTCGGGCGCCCAGTCCGACATCGAGCAGGCGACGCGGCTCGCCAAGATGATGGTGACCCGCTGGGGCTTCTCGCCCGAGCTCGGCACCGTTGCCTACGGCGAGAACAACGACGAGGTGTTCCTCGGCATGTCGATGGGCCGCCAGCAGACGGTGTCCGAATCGACGGCGCAGAAGATCGACGCGGAGGTCCGCCGCCTCGTCGAGACCGGGCTCGAAGAGGCGCGCCGCATCCTCGCCGAGCGCAAGGACGACCTCGAAGCCCTGGCGCAGGGCCTGCTCGAATACGAGACCCTGTCCGGCGACGAGATCAAGAACCTGCTCAAGGGCCGCCCGCCGGTCCGCGACGGCGGCGACGTGCCGCCCGCGCCGGCCCGCGGCTCCTCGGTCCCCTCGGCTGGCCGCGGCCGCCCGAAGGAGAGCGACGGCGGTTTGGAGCCGCAGCCGCAGGGGTGAAGCTTCAGATCATCGAACGACGAAAAGGGCGCCGCTTCGGCGCCCTTTTCTTTGGCGCACTTCCTACGTGGAAGGTATCTGGGCTCGACGGGATGCACGCGCGTCTTCCCTCCCTCTCTGCGGGGGAGGGTGGCCCTCGGCTCACGCGAGGGTCGGGAGAGGGGAGCGCCGCATCCGGAAGCGTCGCCCCCCTCTCCCGACTTAGCTCGCGGGCCACCCTCTCCCGCAACGGGGAGAGGGAGAGCGACGCGCCTTTCGAAGCAACCGCCGGATTGCCTCGGTAACGCGGTGCATGTGGCCTATCGCGTCTGACGACGACACCGGCGATTCACTGTGACGGGAACCGATCTGCGGCCGGTCTGCGATCGATGATAGCGTGTCGGCCGCATCGCGCTCCCGATCGAACGGAGAGACTCGTGAGAAAATATTTCGGGACCGACGGCATCCGCGGCCGCGCCAACGGCGTGATCACGCCGGAGCTGGCGCTGAAGGTCGGCCAAGCGGCGGGCCTCGTGTTCCAGCGCGGCGAGCACCGCCACCGCGTCGTCATCGGCAAGGACACCCGGCTCTCGGGCTACATGATCGAGACCGCGCTCATCGCCGGCTTCACGTCGGTCGGCATGGACGTGCTGCAGCTCGGGCCGATGCCGACGCCGGCGGTGGCGATGCTCACCCGCTCCATGCGCGCCGACATCGGCGTGATGATCTCGGCCTCGCACAACCCCTACGAGGACAACGGCATCAAGCTGTTCGGGCCGGACGGGTTCAAGCTCAACGACGCCATCGAGCACGAGATCGAGGCGCTGATCGACGGCGAACTGCACACCAAGCTCTCGGCTTCCTCGGCGCTCGGCCGGGCCAAGCGCATCGAGAGCGTGCATGCCCGCTACATCGAGTTCGCCAAGCGCACGCTGCCGCGCAACGTGACGCTCGACGGCCTGCGCGTAGTGGTCGACTGCGCCAACGGTGCGGCCTACCGCGTCGCCCCCGAGACCCTTTGGGAACTCGGGGCCGAGGTGATCGCCATCGGCGTGGAGCCGGACGGCTTCAACATCAACCGCGACGTCGGCTCCACCGCCCCGGGCGCGCTGGTAGCCAAGGTGCGCGAACGGCGCGCCGACATCGGCATCGCGCTCGACGGCGACGCCGACCGGGTGCTGATCGTCGACGAGAAGGGGCAGGTGGTCGACGGCGACCAGCTCATGGCGGTCGTCGCGCGCTCGTGGAAGGAGGACGACCGCCTGACGCAGGCCGGCATCGTCGCGACGATCATGTCGAATCTCGGCCTGGAGCGGTACCTCGCCGGCATCGGCCTCTCGCTCGCCCGCACCGCGGTCGGCGACCGCTACGTGCTCGAGCATATGCGCCAGCACGGGTACAACCTCGGCGGCGAGCAGTCCGGCCACATCATCATGTCCGACTACGCCACCACCGGCGACGGGCTGGTCGCCGCGCTCCAGGTGCTCAGCGTGGTCCAGCGCAGCGCGCGGGCCGTGAGCGAGGTCTGCCGCTGCTTCGAGCCGCTGCCGCAGGTCCTCAAGAACGTGCGCTACCGCTCCGGCGAGCCGTTGCGCCAGGAGACCGTCGTCACCGCGATCGCGCACGCCCGCGAGCGCCTCGGCAATGCCGGCCGCCTGGTGATCCGCCCGTCCGGCACCGAGCCGGTGATCCGGGTGATGGCCGAGGGCGACGACCGCGGCCTCGTCAACGCGGTCGTCGACGAGGTCGTCGACGCGGTGACCCGCGCCGCGGCCTGACGGGAGCCGCCCTCACGCCGGATCGTAGGCCGAGACCAGCCCGGCCGGCGCCGTCGCGCGCCATGCCGTGAGCAGGGCGTCGCGAAGGCTGGCCTCGTCGCAAGGGTCGAGGTCGAGGCTGGTCCAGCCGCGGCGGCCCCAGGCGCCGGGCAGGGCCGAGAACAGGTCCGGCCCGGCCTCGACCAGCCGCCGCTGATCCGAGGGCGGCAGCCGCAGCACGGTGCGGGCCTCCTCGACCCAGAGCGTCGCGAAGATGCGCCCGCCGACGCGGAAGTCCGGGTTGCCCTTGTGGACGCCCGCCACCGCCTCCGGGAGCATCAGCGCGAGCGCCCGCACGTCCTCCGGCAGCATCGTCAGGCCTGGCCGGCGGGGGCGGCCCGCGGGGCTGTCCGCACCGCGGCCGGAGGGCGCGGCCCGGACGCGGTGCGGACAGGGGCGACGGGCGGGTGCGTCATGGAGGCTCCGGCGGGTTTTTACGGATCGCAGGCGTCGCTCCAGCAACGCGGGCCGGGGCCGATCGTGTCCTTGCCGCCGCACGCCTGCTTTAGAGCGTTTCCTATGATCTTCGGATCACGGAAAACGCTTTAACTCCTTGTATGGTCGCATTTTCTTCATGCGAGCCGGCATCCACCTCGCTGGAAAATGCTCTAGCATCGCGGATGCCGCGAGAAGACCGTAACGCTAAGATTTAACGTTAAGCCTGATTTAAGACCTTCCGGCCATCCTCCGAAGCGTCAACACAGCCGGCACCGCAAGCTTCCGGCACATCAAGGCGTGAAGGAATTCTTATGGCCCGCTCCAAGCTCGTCGCCTTGGCGCGCACCCTGACGCTCGCAGCGAGCGTCGGCGCGCCCTCTCTCGCCGCAGCTGCCGACCTGCTGCCGCCCCCGCCGCCGCCGCCGATGGCCCACCCCATCGAGGTCGGCGGCGGCTGGTACCTGCGCGGCGACGTCGGCGCCAGCATCTACGACAAGACGAGCTACAGCCCCGCCTACGACTACACCGGCTATCACGAATCCAACTACGCCTACGGCAACGGCCTCGGCAGCGGCGGCTTTGCCGGCGTCGGCGTCGGCTACCAGTTCACCCCGTTCCTGCGCGGCGACGTGACCGGCGAGTACCGCTACGCCACCGGCCTGCGCGGCAGCGAGTACTACAAGGGCCCCGACTACGACGACGGGCTCGGCTCCTACGGCAACAACAAATCCAGCGGCCACTTCGACTCGGCCGTGGTGCTCGCCAACGCCTACTTCGATCTCGGCACGTGGTACGGCATCACGCCGTTCATCGGCGGCGGCGCCGGCGTGGCCTTCAACCACGTCTCGGGCTACGGTACCAACTCGACCTTCACCAGCCCGAGCTACGCCTACGATTACGGCCACCCGAGCTACGCCGAGGGCGACGACTGCCACTGCCAGCCGAGCTACAACTACGCGCCGGTCTACGACGCCCACGGCAACCCGGTCTACCAGTCCCAGTCGTATTCGAAGACCTATAAGGCCAACACCGGCGCCAGCTTCGCCTGGGCGCTGCACGCCGGCCTCGCCTACAACGTCACCGACGCGTTCAAGGTCGAGCTCGCCTACCGCTACCTCAACCTCGGCAGCGTGAAGACCGGCACCGGCAGCGAATCGTGCTGCGGCACGGTGATGCCAGCGGTCAAGGTCAAGGACATCGAGGCGCACGACATCAAGATCGGCCTTCGCTACATGATGGGCGGCTACGTCGCCGCGCCACTACCGCCGCTGATGCCCGACTACCAGCCGGCCCCCGGCCCGATCGTGCGCAAGTACTGATCCACACTTCGCTTCAAGACGAAGAAACGGCGCGGATCGCATCCGCGCCGTTTCGTCGTTTCAAACGAACATCGATCGAGGGGCACGGTTAAGCCGTTCAAAAGATTTGTGGTTTACGGTTCTGAACGGCGCACCCGCCGAGGTGCGGCCACCGCCATCGCGTCAGGACGGTCACCATGGTCGCGTTCAAACCCCGCCTCACGGCCGCCGCGCTGCTCCTCCTCGGCGCCGGCGGGGCCCGTGCCGCCGACCTGCTGCCGCCGCCGCCGCCCGAGCCGGCGCCCGTCGCGGTGGGCTCGGGATGGTACCTGCGCGCCGACCTCACCGAGGCGGCCTACGGCCGTCCGGCCGACGACACCCGCCCCGACGCGAACGACCCCGGCCTGCCGCCCCTCGTCGGGCTGCGCCTCGGCGACGCGGTCGGCTACGGCGGCGGCGTCGGCTACCGGGTCACCCCATGGCTGCGCCTCGACGCGACGATCGACCAGCGCGAGCCCGGCCGCTACCGCGCCCTCTCCTCCCGCTCGAACTTCGCCGCCGGCTACAACGTCGAGGCGGCGCAGGTCTCCGCGCTCACCGGCCTCGTCAACGTCTACGCCGACCTCGGCACGTGGTGGGGGCTGACGCCCTATGTCGGCGGCGGCGTCGGGTTCGCCGACGTGGGGCTCGCCCGCGCCCACACCCGGACCACCTGCCTCGTCGAGGCGTGCGACGGCGCCGACGGCATCGGCGCGCGCACCGCCGTGCGGCGCCCGAACCGCTCGCTCGCCTCGCTCGCCTGGGCGCTCACCGCCGGCGCGTCCTACGCGCTGGGCGGCGGCTTCAGCCTGGATGCGGCCTACCGCTACGTCGACCTCGGCAACGCCAAGAGCGAGCTCGACGCCTACAACGCCGGCACCCGCCTGAAGGATCTCACCGCCAACGAGTTCCGCCTCGGCCTGCGCTACGACCTCGGCGACCGGTTCGGCAGCCTGCCGAGCCTCGTCGGCGTCGGCGGCAGCGCCTACGGGAACTGACGCGCTCCCGCGCGCGATCTCCGCGCCCGGCCGACGGCCAACCTGCCGGAAGGATTCGGCCGCTCACGCCGCCGCATTGGCACAGCAGCGCGGAGCCCTGAGAAACCCGCCATTAAGGTTACCCGCCTACAACAGAATGATGAGTTTCGTAGAGCGGCGGCGACGCCGCGCCGAGGACGACCGCGATGCGTAAGCTTCCCTTCGCACTTCTTGCAGCCCTGAGCATCGTCGGCTCGTCCTCGGCCTCCGCGGCCGACCTCGACTATGATGTCCTTCGGGGAACGGATTACGAGCCGCCGGTGGCGGTCGTCGCGGTTGACTGGAGCGGGATTTATCTCGGCGGGCATGGGGGGTACAGCTCGGCGGCGCTCGGGTTCAACAACGTCTTCCAGCCCATCGTGACGACCGCGCTTCGTGAAACCTACTTCGAGTCCTCGATGAACGCCTCGGGTCTTCTCATCACCCGGCCGCAACGCGTCGAAGGGCCGAGCTATGGCGTGTATGCCGGATGGAACTATCAACTCGACGAGACCGTCCTCGGCGTCGAGGTCGACTACACGCGTTTCGCGACGATCGGATCGAGCGAGAACAACATATCGCGGTTCAACGTCAGCACCGATGGACTCTTTCATAGCATCAGCCTCAAGGGGTTATCCTCGACCAAGATCGAGGATTACGGGACCATCCGCGCGCGCGGGGGCTATGCCATGGGCAATTTCCTGCCCTTCGTGACGGGTGGCTTGGCGATCGGTCGTGCCCAGATCTCCGATACGGTCGATATCCGGACGTACGAATACGACCAAGCGGCTTACCGGGCCAACGCTGCCCTCACCGATCCGAGCCAAGCCGTGGCCGTACAGCATAACGGATACACCAACTTCAATCCCAAATATCCCGACCCGAGCAGCCCTCCCGCTGATCCCAAGGAAGCCAAGTCGACCCTCGCCGCGCCGGTGCGATACGGGAACGCGAAGACCAAGACGGTCGGTGGCATCGCCCTCGGTGCCGGCATCGAATACGCGATCACACCGAGCATCCTTCTACGGGCCGAGTATCAATACGTGCTCTTCAACGACTTCGACGGGCACAAGGCCAACGTCAACACCGTCCGCGGCGGCGCGGCCGTCAAGTTCTGATCGGCCGAACCCGTCCGTTCCCCGCCCTCGCGCCGGAAGCCCGCCATGCCCGCACCGATGCCGACCCTCATCGCGGCGCTCGCCGGCCTCTCCGCGATGCTCGTCCTCGCAGGGCCCGCCGCGGCCGACGCCCCGGGGCCGGACGACGCCCCGCCGCGCTTCGCGCCGCGCTCCCTCCGGCCGCCGCAGGCGGCCGGCCGCGACATCCGCGGGCCCGATCATCACGCCCCGCCCGGCTACGGGCGGGACATCGTGCGCGCCTACCTGCCGCGCAACGACAACGTGCCGATCTACAACGAGCCGCCGGCGCGCTGAGGCGCTCCGTCACGGCTGGCGGGATGCGCCGGCGGCCTCCCTCTCCCGTGCGGGCTTGCGAATTCACACATCCCGGCGTTCGGCGTGTCGGTGGCCGCGCATCCCCTCGCCCCGCCTGCGGGGAGCTGCACGACGGGGTGCAGCCGGGCCTCTCCCCGCAAGCGGGGAGAGGGGAAGCGCGCCTCACCCTGAGCCGCTCCGGCCGCCGGCAGCCCTCGCTCATTCCGCGGCCCGCCCGATCCGCTATAGGGAGGCATCGCGATCCGGCGGCCCGCCGCCGGCGAGGGGGGAAGGCGATGAAGGTCCGGGGGCAGGCGGCGATCGTGACGGGCGGGGCCTCGGGCCTCGGGGCGGCGACGGGCCGCGCGCTGGCGGCCGCCGGGGCGCGGGTGGCGCTGCTCGACCTCGACGGCGCGGCGGCGGACGCCGCGGCGGCGGCGATCGGCGGGCTCGGGCTCGCCTGCGACGTGGCGGATGCCGAGAGCGCGGAAGCGGCCGTGGCGCGCGCCGCCGCCGCGCACGGCCCCGCGCGCATCCTGGTCAACTGCGCCGGGATCGCGCCGGCGGCGCGCATCGTCGGGCGCGACGGGCCGGCGTCGCTGGCCGCCTTCGCGCGGGTGATCCAGGTCAACCTGATCGGCTCGTTCAACCTGATGCGGCTGGTGGCCAGCGCCGCCGCCGGCCTCGATCCGCTGGAGGAGGGCGAGCGCGGCGTGATCGTCTCGACCGCCTCGATCGCCGCCTACGAGGGCCAGGTCGGCCAGGCCGCCTACGCTGCCTCGAAGGCCGGCATCGTCGGGCTGACGCTGCCGGCCGCGCGCGAGTTCGCCGCCCTCGGCATCCGCGTCTGCGCCATCGCGCCCGGCCTGTTCGCGACGCCGATGCTGCGCGGCCTGCCCGAGGCGGTGCAGGAGGGCCTCGGCGCCGCGGTGCCGTTCCCCGCCCGCCTCGGCCGGCCGGAGGAATTCGCCGACCTCGTGATGGCCATCGTCGGAAATCCGATGCTCAACGGCGAGACCATCCGCCTCGACGGTGCGTTGCGCATGCAGGCGCGGTAGCCGGCATCGCGCACGAATCCTGCCTCACGCGGCACGCCGGCCCGGCGTGAACGGTCCCGAGATGTCACGGAACTTCGACTGGAAATCCGCCTATCCCTCGATCCGCATGCCGATGTTTGGCCGCAACGTGGTCGCGACCTCGCACGCGCTCGCAGCCCAGGCCGGCCTGCGGATGCTGTGGCGGGGCGGCAACGCGGTCGATGCCGCGATCGCCACCGCCGCGGCCAAGACGCTGACCGAGCCGTGCAGCAACGGGCTCGGGTCGGATGCGTTCTGCATCCTCTGGGACGGCAAGGCGCTGCACGGCCTGAACGCCTCCGGCGGCGCGCCGGCGGCCTGGACGCCGGATTACTTCGCCCGGAAGTACGGGCAGGCCGCCCGCCCGCCGATGCGCGGCTGGGATTCCGTGACGGTGCCGGGCGCGGTCGGCGCCTGGGCGGCGCTCTCCGAGCGGTTCGGGAAACTGCCGTTTGCCGACCTGATGGAGCCGGCGATCGAGATCGCCGAGCGCGGCACCCTCGTGCCGATCGTGGTGCAGCGGAAATGGGCGGCGGCGGCGCAGGTCGCCGACCTCGTGCGCCAGCCGGGCTTCGCGGACTTCTTCCTCCCGCGCGGGCGGGCGCCGGAGGTCGGCGAACGGGTCGCGCTGAAGGCCGCGGCGCGGACCCTGCGCGCCATCGGCGCGACCGGGGGCCGCGCGTTCTACGAGGGCGAGATCGCCCAAGCGATGGCGCGGCACGCGGCCGCGAACGGCGGCGCGATGACGGTGGCCGACCTCTCCGCCTACCGTCCGGAATGGGTGACGCCGACGCGCAAGGACTATCGCGGCTACACGCTGCACGAGATCCCGCCGAACGGGCAGGGCATCGCCGCGCAGATCGCGCTCGGCATCCTCGAACACTTCGACCTTGCGAGCCTCCCCCCGGACGGCGCCGAAGCGCAGCACCTGCAGATCGAGGCGATGAAGCTCGCGTTCGCCGATACCTACCGCTACGTCGCCGACGGGTTCGCGATGACGCTCACCCCTGAGCAGATGCTCGACGACGGCTATCTCGGCCGGCGGGCCAGGCTGATCGACCCGCGCCGCGCGCAGGATTTCGGCGCCGGCAACCCGGTGCACGGCGGCACGATCTACCTCACGGCCGCCGACGAATCGGGGATGATGGTCAGCTTCATCCAGTCGAACTTCATGGGCTTCGGCTCCGGCGTGGTGGTGCCCGAATGGGGCGTATCGCTGCAGAACCGCGGCTACGGCTTCGTGCTCGATCCGGCGAGCCCGAACTGCGTCGCGCCGGGCAAGCGCCCGTTTCACACCATCATCCCCGGCTTCCTGACGCAGGACGGCGCGCCGGTGATGAGCTTCGGCGTGATGGGCGGCAACATGCAGCCGCAGGGGCACGTGCAGACGCTGGTGCGGATGATCGACCACGGCCAGAACCCGCAAGCCGCCTGCGACGCCCCGCGCTGGCGCTTCAACCAGGGCCTCGCGATCAACGCCGAGGCCGCGATGCCGGCCGACACGCTGGCGGCGCTGGTCGCCCTGGGCCACGCCGTCGAGGTGATCGACGACAGCTACCAGGATTTCGGCGCCGGCCAGTTCATCTGGCGGATGGGCGACCCCGCGGTCGAGGGCTACGTCGCGGCGAGCGATCCCCGCCGCGACGGGCAGGCCGCGGTGTGGTGATCGCAGGTCGGCGCGCGACCACCGCTCCGCGCGGCGACGCGGTATCTTCGCGGGATGCGGCCTGTCAGTCGGCGCAGGGCAGCGCGTCGGCGCCGTCGGCGATGAACCGCGCCGTCTCGCGCACGGATCGCGGCGTGCCTGGATCGCGGGCGACGCGGCCGGCCTCCACGCGCAGGCGATCGTTGCAGGCGCAGTGCGGCAGCCGGCCCGAGGCCCGGTCGGGGGTGCAGGCGTCGTGACGGGCGCAGGCGAGGTCGAGGGCGTCGATCGGCGGATGTCCCGGCCCGCGGTTACCCGGCCCGCAGAAATTGCCGTGGATCAGGAAGGCGCCGCGCCTGGCGTCGATCCGCGGGATTTCCTGCGCGAACGCGGCGACCGGCGGGAGGACGGTGACGGTGGCCGCCAGGGCACAGGCGAGGATGCGGGTCCGGAGCCGGACGAGGGTGGAAGCGTTCACGGTCGATCCTGTTCGGAGAGGCCCCTCCGCCGCCCAAGATGGGTCGCCCACGCCGATCGGCAACCGGTGGTTCGCGCGGGTGGGTGGCGATCCCCGAGGCGGGCGCGGCAAGGAGCAGGCGCGGCATAAGGCAGGCGCGGCATGGCGAGCCGACCGGCCGCCGGCAATGCCGAAGGCGACGGATGCCGTGACGGGACGAGGTTGGAGGGCTCCGCCGGCCTCGGCGGCCACGCCCTGGCGGGGTCAGGCGGGCCTAGCCCCTTGTCGAAGACCGCCGAGCCCCCCATTGAACAGCGCGGTCCGCCGCGCGATGACGAAACGGTGATCGCCCGGCCGCGAACTCCGATTGCGCGCAAGCGTTTCGCCCACACACCGATCAACCAGAGGTTCTCATGCGTTTTCGCCCACTCGTCTTCTCCGCGCCGCTCGCCCTGATCCTGGCGGGAACCGCCTTCGCGCAGTCCCCGGCCGTCGTGACCCCTGCCGTCCCGGGCACGGCCGAACCCGGCACGGCCGGCGCACCCGGCGTGCTCACGCGGCAGCCGGGCGCGGTCGGCAGCGAAGGCGCCGTGACGTACTCGCCGACCGGCCAGCCCGCCGACACCATCTCTAACGACTCGGCCGCGGCCGGCAACGCCAACCAGCCCTCGCGCGTGGCGCCCCAGGGCGGCGGCGGCGGCGGCAGCAGCAAGTAGAATCGGATCTCGTGAGGCCGGATCGCGATGCGCCCGACGCATCGCGATCCGGACGCCGCGCCGGGGCATCCGTCCGCTGTCCGCGTTGCGCACAGGATTAACCTTTTGTTAACGAGCCGATTGCCGTAGGGGCCCGGCCGTGAGAGCTTTCGTTAACGAGAGCTTAACGGGTTGGGCCACGGCGATGCGGTTGGCGATTTCGACGGTTCGGGCGGTGTCGGCCAAGGCCCTCCGCTCGCTCCTGGGCTCCCTTCACGGCGTCCCGCGCTTGCGCGGCGCCCTGGCCGGACCGGCGCTCGCCGCCGGCTTGGCGGCCTTCGCCGCGGCGCCGGCCGCCGCCCAGACCTTCGCTTCCCTGCCGAGCGTGCCGAGCAGCGCGGTGACCGCGGGCGCGGCCAAGCCGATCGCGGCGTGGGTGGTGTTCTGCCAGAGCTACGCCGCCGAATGCGCGCTCGACCGCGCCGAGCCCGCCCGCATCGTGCTGACGCCGGCGATCTGGACCCGGATCGTGGCCGTCAACCGCCGGGTCAACGCCTCGGTCACCGCCATCACCGACATGGACCATCTCGGCGTGCCCGACCGCTGGGACCTCGCCGAGGACGGCGCCGGCGACTGCGAGGACTTCCAGTTGCTCAAGCGCAGCCTGCTCGCCCAGGCCGGCCTGCCGCGCCGCGCCATGCGCATGACCGTCGTCATCGACGAGAAGGGCGAGGGCCACGCCGTCCTCACCCTGATCACCGACCACGGCGACCTCGTGCTCGACAACAAGACCAGCCAGATCCTGCCCTGGCACCGGACCGGCTACACCTTCATCAAGCGCGAGAGCCAGGACGCCGTCGCCTGGGTCTCGCTCGGCGGCGTCACATCGCCCGCAACCACCGCCAACCGATAAGGCGCGCCGTCCCGGATCGGGACGGCGCCGGCGCCGTGTCTTGACGAAACCTTCACCGCGTCGGCGCGAGGCTCACGGATCGGAGCCGCGCCCGCATGACGACCCGCCCCCCCGCATCGCTGCCGTTGCTCGCGGCCGTCGCCCTAGCAGTCGTCGTGACCGGTGCGCAGGCCGGCGAGGCGGGAGACCGATACGCCTCCTGGCACGGATGCCTCGACCGCCATTTCGGCTTGCGCGCCGCGATCGGCAGCCGCCTGACCGCCGCCGACGCGGCGCTCAGCGCCTGCCGGGACGCACAATCCGCCTACCTCGCGGCGCTCGCCGCCTCGCCCCTGCTCGATGCCGACGACGCGGCGCAGGCCCGCTCCGCCCTGGTCGCGCGGGCCAAGAACAGATTGCTTGGGCGCCGCGCCGCCTTGTGAAGCAAGGGCGGATGAACCCGAGGCGGATGAACCCAGGGAGACGGCGCGGGCCCGCCGTTTCGGCGGGGCCCGGTTCCGGGACGATCACGGTCCTGGAGGGGCGAAGCGCCGGAAACCTCTATCCGATGCGATCGGACGCGGCGCCGGCGATCCGTCCGACCGGCCCTCTCAGGCGGCTTCGGCCTTGCGGCTCTGGCTGCCCTTGACCGGGGCGGTGGCGGCCTTGCGCCCGCGGCGGGCCGGCGGCGCGGCCTCTTCCGCCGCCTCGGGCGCTTCGGGCGCTTCGGCGGGCGCGGCGCGGCCCGGCTGCCCGAGGCCGAGGCTCTTGGCGAGCGCCGACCGCTGGGCGGAATAGTTTGCCGAGGTGGTCGGATAGTCAGGGGGCAGGCCGTAACGGTCGCGGTAGCTGTGCGGATCGAGGCCGTGCTTGGTCAGGTGGCGCTTCAACGTCTTATAGGACTTGCCGTCGATGAAGCTGACCAGTCCGTCCGGGCGGATCGACTTGCGGATCTGGGCGGGCGTGGGCTTCTCGACGGATTCCGCCGCAGCCTGAACCGGACCGGTGCCGACGGTGTTCAGCGCCTCGTGAATGCTCGCGATCAGCGCCGGCAGTTCCGCGGTCGGAATGGAGTTGTTGGATACGTAGGCCGCGACGACGTCGACGGTCCGCTCGATATAGTTCATCTGCGCCGTCGGTGCAGTTTCAGACATACTCGCGATCCTTGCTCGGTTTCCTTGAAGAAGCTCCCCCGCGACCGAAGTTATGAGGCAACCCAAAGAAGGCAAGGATCTCGATCACGTCATCCATGCTCGAATGCGCCGCCGCCGCCGGTTTTGCGCGCCGAGCTTGATCGATCACGGCGCAACCGACCGGACGCCGGTGGAAATGCTTCGCAAACACCCCTGCGACGCCAACGGTTCTGCCGAATGCCGGATTTCGCTATGGCGCGAGACTGTTACGACGACTGAAACGGCCCGGAGACGGGCTCCACCCTGCGCGAATGCCGGGGCCGTCCGTTGCAAGCCTGCCGTTGCACAGTCGCTCCGCGGAGACCGCGGCGCGTCGTGCTGTGCTTCGTTGCGCGCAATCGTCGCGCCGGGGCCGCGCGAGCCCCGTGCCGTCACCGGACCTGCGCGGGCCAAGGAATCCTCCAGTCTTCGTGGCGACGCCCGGCCACGAAGACTTTTCCCGTGCGTGATCGCGAAACGCGCCGCTCCGACGAGCGCGGGCGCCCGGCGCGTAAGGCGCGGCCGCCGGCCCTGTGGCGGCCCGGCCACGCGGGGACGGCGGACGGGGAAAACCGGCGATCACGCTTTGACGCGCGGCCGGGATGGGTCTACAGCTTTGATCAGGGATCAAGCAAGAACCGTGCCTACGGCGTGGAAACGCTGCGGCCGGCCTGTTCACCGAAGAGGATCGGGGCGACGCGATGAGTCTGCTGCAACGGCTGGAAATGCGCCAGGGCCAGGCCCTGGTGATGACGCCGCAGCTCCTGCAAGCGATCAAGCTCCTCCAACTCTCCCATCTCGACCTCGCGGCCTACGTCGATGCCGAGCTGGAGCGCAATCCGCTCTTGGAGCGGGCCGAGGCCGATCCGTCCGAGGGTCCCGCGGCCGAAGGGGCGGAGGTCCGGCCCGAACCCTTCGACGCGGGCCGGACCTCGGACGGGGCCGAGACCTTGGACGGGGCCGAGACCTTCGATGGCGCAGAGGTGCCGTGGTCGGCCGCCGAGGTCGATCCGGGCCGCGGCGAGATCGACGGCGACTTCGACGCCCGCCTCGACAACGTCTTCCCCGACGACGTCCCGAGCCAGGCCCGCGAGGCCGCGTCGGGCGACATGCTCTCGCTGACGCCCGCGCCCTACGGCAACACCGGCGGCAGCTTCGATGCGGAGGCGCCGGACTTCGAGGCGACGCTCACCGTCGAGACGTCCCTGCGCGAGCATCTCGGCCGCCAGCTCGAGCTCGCCACCCGCGATCCGGCCGACCGGCTGATCGGCGGCTTCCTGATCGATGCGGTCGACGAGGCCGGGTACCTGCGCGAATCGATCGACGCGGTCGCCGAGCGCCTGGGGGCCGGCCTCGACCGCGTCGCGGGGGTGCTCGATCTGGTGCAGAGCTTCGACCCGCCCGGCATCGCCGCCCGCGACCTCGCCGAGTGCCTCGGCCTGCAACTGCGCGAGAAGGACCGGTTCGATCCGGCGATGCGGGCGCTGGTCTCGCGCCTCGACCTCGTGGCCAAGCGCGATTTTTCCGCGCTCCGGCGCCTATGCGGCGTCGACGACGACGACCTCGTCGAGATGCTCTCCGAGATCCGCCGCCTCGACCCGAAGCCCGGCCGGGCGTTCGGCGCCGGCGCCGTCGAGGTCCTGATCCCCGACGTGTTCGTGCGCGCCGCTCCCGACGGCTCGTGGCTGGTGGAGCTGAACGGCGAGGCGCTGCCGCGGGTGCTGGTCAACCAGAGCTACTACGCCCGCGTGGTGCGCGGCGCGAAGGCGGAGGGCGACAAGGCGTTCCTGTCGGAGGCGTTGCAGACCGCCAACTGGCTGACCCGCAGCCTGGAGCAGCGGGCGCGCACCATCCTCAAGGTCGCCACCGAGATCGTGCGCCAGCAGGACGGGTTCTTCGTCCACGGGGTCGCGCACCTGCGCCCGCTCAACCTCAAGACCGTGGCCGAGGCGATCGGCATGCACGAATCCACGGTCTCGCGGGTCACCTCGAACAAGGCGATCGGCACGAGCCGCGGCACGCTCGAGATGAAGTACTTCTTCACCGCGGCGATCCCCGGCGCGGCGGGCGCCGCCTCGCACTCCTCGGAGGCCGTGCGCCACCGCATCCGGCAGCTCGTCGACGGCGAGACCCCCGACGACGTGCTCTCCGACGACGCCCTGGTGCAGAGGCTCCGCGGCGAGGGCGTCGACATCGCCCGGCGCACGGTCGCCAAGTACCGGGAGAGCCTGCGCATCCCCTCCTCGATCGAGCGCCGCCGCGAGCGGTGCGCGCAGGGCGGGCTGCATCCAGGGGCGGTGATGGCGCGGTAGAGTGCTTCCCGACGAAGTGGACAGCGGTTCGTCGCAGGCAAGCACGTCAAAACAAGACCTGAGAGCCGTGCCCGATCCAACGGGATCGAGTACGGCTCCAGCGCCTCCGTTGACTTAACCCCGCGCCGGCTCCTTAACTCGCGGAACCAAAGACAGCCGACCGGAGGATACATGGGGTCATTGCGCGTCACGGGCCACGGCCTGGACCTCGGCGAAGCCTTGCGCGGCCGCGTCGACGAGCGGATGGCGGCGACCCTCGGAAAGTACCTCGACGGGCACATGAACGACAGCAGCACCGGCCACGTCACGCTCCGGCGCGACGGCAGCGCCTACCGCACCGACTGCGTGCTGCACCTCGTCTCCGGCCTGACGATCGAGGCCTCGGCCACCGCCCACGACCCCCGCGCGAGCTTCGAGCAGACCGCCGACCGGCTGGAGAAGCGCCTGCGCCGCTACAAGCACCGGCTCAAGGCGCACCCCACGGGCGCCGACGGCGCCGCGATCGAGGCGGCCTACGCGGTCTTCGCCGCCCCCGAGGACGACGGCGAGGCCGAGCCCGACGACGGGGCGACCCATCCGCCGATCGTCGCCGAGAGCACCAGGACCCTGAAGCGCCATTCGGTGAGCGAGGCGGTGACCGCGCTCGACCTCACCGGCGCCCCGGTGATCGTGTTCGTGCACGCTGGCACCGGCCGCATCAACGTCGTATACCGGCGCAGTGACGGCGCGATCGGCTGGGTCGATCCACCGGGCGCGCCGTCCTGAACCGGCGCCGGCGCAGGCCGGAACCGCCCGCCGGGCGGAGGATTGACGCGGGTGACGGACGTTTGGGCGCGCGCGTCGGGCCGACACCCGGCCGCCCCCTTTTCACGGGGCCCCCCGTCCCCGCGGATTCCGATCGGACGGGACAAGCGGTCCTTCGATGCCAGTGCTGGACTTCCTCGATCCGGATTCCGTGGTGCCCGCGCTCCGCGCCCGCGTTAAGAAGCAGGTGCTGCAGGACCTGAGCGCCCAGGCGGTGCGCCGCCTGCCGGCGCTCGATGCGCGCGAGGTCTACGAGACCCTGCTCCAGCGCGAGCGCCTCGGCTCCACCGGCATCGGCGACGGCGTCGCGATCCCGCACGGCAAGCTGCCGGGCCTCGACCGGCTGTTCGGCCTCGTCGCCCGCCTCGACCGGCCGGTGGAGTTCGACGCCCTCGACGGCCGCCCGGTGGACTTCGCCTTCCTGCTGCTCGCCCCCGAAGGTGCGGGCGCCGACCACCTCAAGGCCCTGGCCCAGGTCGCGCGCATCCTGCGTGAGCCCGGCATCCTCGACCGGATTCGCGCGGCCCGCGACGGGCTTGCGCTCTACGCCCTCCTCACCCACACCTCGGCGTCCCAGGCGGCATGATCGCTCCGCGACCCTGGCGCCGCGCCTTCGCGGCGATCGTCATCGGGCTGATGCCGGTGGCCGCCCGCGCCCAGCCGGGCGCGGCGGACGGCACCTGCGCCCGCGACCTCCTCGTCGCCCAGTCGATGCAGCGGCAGGCGCTCGAGCAGCTCGAGCAGGCCGACGGCGACGACGCCCAGACCTGCCGGGTCTGGCGCCGCCACGTCGACACCATGCGCCGGGTCGCCGGCGTCTACGGCCGCTGCCTCACGGGGCCCGAGCGCGTCGCCCGGCTCGGCCAGGTCCAGGATTCGGAGAAGGAATTCTCCGCCGCGATCAAGGGGCGCTGCCGCGGGACGTGAGGGGTTCGTCCGAGGCGGCTCCTGTCGCTCGGCTCGGCGGCTCGGCGCCGTCCTCGCCGCAGGTCCGCGACCGTTCGGGATCACCGCCCCCCGGCATCCGGGAAGGCAGGAATGGCGGCGGGCCTCAGCCCGTGGAGGCCGACTTGCGGATGGTCTCGACGGCGCGGTCGACGTCGAAGGCGGGGCTCAGCAGCGCGTCGAGGGTGAACGGCGATCGGCGCGGCAGGGTCAGGTTGACCTGCCCTTCGTCGTCGCGGAACGCGGGCGCCTCCGCCGCCTGGATCGCCAGGGTCCAGGCGCCGTCGATCCGCAGCGCCTCCGCCTCCGGCGGCGCGGCTTTGAGCGCGCCGAGCCTGTCCCGCGCCGCGTCGCGGCACGCGAGGCTCTTCCCGTCGTCGGAGATCAGGGCCGCCTTGATCAGCTCGGCCAGGGCGTCCCTGACCCGCTCCACGCTCGCGTTCATGCATTCCCCAACTCGATCCGCGTCCGCCGATCCGCGTCGCCGACCCCGTGGCAATCCGGGTGCCAGACCCGGATCAATACGGCGTGCCCTTCCGCCGCTGCGCCTTCAGCGCCTCGGCGTACCACGCCAGCTCATCGAGGAACCGTTCCGCGGCCTTGGCCAGCCGGTCCTCAGTGGGGGTGCCGGCCTCGTCCAGCGCCTCGCCGACCCGCGGCACCGGCAGCAGCGCGGGGATGCTCGGCATCCCGAGTTCGCCGAGCATCGCCCGGAGCTGCATCGCGGCGCGGACGCCGCCGAACGGCCCGGCCGCGTAGCAGCAGATCGCCGAGGGGCGCCAGAAATACTCTTCGAGGAAGTGGTCGAGGGTGTTCGATAGTGCCGGCGGGATCGCGTGGTTGTACTCGGCCGAGACCACGACGAAGGCGTCCGCGCGGGCGTAGAGCGTCGCGAGCCCCTCCAGCACCGGGGGCGCCTCGCCCTTCGGGTACTCCTTGTACATCCGGTCGAGCAGCGGGAGTTGGAGCACCATCGGATCGACCAGCGGCGCCTCGCAGCCGCGCGCCTCCAGTTGCGCGATCAGGAACCGGGCGACGCGCAGGCCCTGCCGGTCGGCGCGGACCGAGCCGAGGATCACGGGGCAGACGAGGGACATCGGCCGGTCTCCGGGCGCGCGGGGCATGGCAGGAAATAGGGCGCGGATCGCGGGCGGGCACGGCGCGCCTCAGCCGAACGCGGCACGATGGCAGGCGAACGCCTAAACATCATTGCGCGAAGTGGCCGCCGGTTCGCGCGAAAAAAATGATGCGGCACCAAAGAGATCGAAGCAGGCATTCGTGGGCGAGGCCACGAATGCCTGCTTAGTCCGGCCCGACCGGGCGCGGCAGCGGCAGGGTCGCGGGCGGACCGGAACCGCCGCGGGACGGCGCGGGTGGACCGGGCAGCCCCGGCGCGTTAGGCCGAGAACGCGAAGGCGTTGCGCCGGGCAGGTCGCGGCGGTGGTCGCGTCGAGATCGGTCCTCACGCCGATGCGGCTCCACATCTGCGCCACGGCCCGCGCGATCTCCTCGTCGTCGATTGCGAGCACTGTCCTCACGCGGGCCGGCATTCACCGCGCCGGAAGATGCTCCGCGTCCATCGTGCCAACCGTTCATCCACGAGAGCCGACGGGGAACCCGCATGAGTATGAAGACGACGTTCGTGGTCCAGACCTTCGTGGTGAAGCGCAAGCGCCTCGTCCCCGGCGACCGCGAGGTGGCGCCGACCGAGAGCGGTGCCCTTAAGAAGGCCGCGGCCATGGCCGGCCGGATGCCGGGCACCGCGGCGCTGAAGGTGGTGGCCGACGACGAGACCGGCGAACTGGAGAGCGCGACGATCCTGGGGCGCTTCGGCGAGGTGCCGGAGGATTTCGCGGAGAGCCTGCAGGGCGGGTGACGGCCGCCGGGGATCGCTGGGCCTCCCCGAGGGTGCCGGCGATCCGAGATCCTCAAGGCGTCCCCGCCGCAACCTGCGCCCTCGGGTTTCCGGACGCCGATCGACGCGGCCCGGTCCGCGCCCCGTAGGCCGCCCGGCATCGCGATCGTGTTCGCGCAAGGGATCGTCGGGCCTCCTGTCACGTTAGGAAGCGGGGGTCTGCACCTTGTCCTGCCGCCGGCCGCCGAAGGCGGCGCGATGCCGCGCGGCCTGTCGGGGTGGATCGCCGCTCGCGGGTCGAGCCGCGCCGACCCACGGAGGGGCGCGCGCAGGGCAAGCGCGACCGGACACGATCCCGATAAGCTTCGCCCCAGGGGCGGGGAACGAATCCGGAAGGCCCGTTCCCCGCCCCTGCATCCCGCCCCTGAATGGTGCGGAGCGCGCTTACTTCCCGCTCGGGGCCGCGCCGCTACCGGTCGTGCCGTTGCCGCTGCCGCTGCCGGCAGGCGCGCCGGGGGTGCTGGTCGAGGGCCCGCCGCTCGCGCCGGGCGGAGGCGAGCCGGCCGGGGCCATCGAACCGGCCGGAGCACTCATCCGGCTGCCGGCGGTGCCGGTGCCCGCGGGGCTGCCGGAATTGATCGTCCCGCCCGCGGTCGGCCCCGCGCCGGGGCTGCCGGTGGTACCGGTCTGGGCGAAGGCGGTGCCGCCGAGCGGCGCGATCAGGCAGGTGGCGAGGATGAGGGTTTTGACGGGCATCGGGCTTTCTCCGTGTTCGCGATGGCGGAGATCAACCCGCGCACCCGCCGTCTTGTTCAAACCTGCGTGCGCGCCGTCGCGGCACGCACCCTGCGAGCCGGTCGCGATCCGCGTCCGAGGCGGCATTGCCGGGTGGGACGGCGACCCGGTACGCTGGCCGCGAGGCGCGCCGGGCCGCCGAAGCGATGTCGAAGGACGAAGCAGGCCTTCGTGGGCCACCCCACGAAGGCCTGCTTCGATCGCTTTGGTGCCGCATCATTTTCTTCGCGCGAACCGGCGGCCACTTCGCGCAATGATGCTTAGAATGCCCGCCTCCCGCACCGAGACGCCCAGGGACATGCCGGACACGCAGGACATCCTGGACACGAAGCACATCCTCGAAACGCTCGTCGGCTTCGACACCACGAGCGCGCGCTCGAACCTGCCGCTGATCGACTGGGTCGAGGGTTTCGCCCGGCGGTACGGCGCCGGCGTCGAGCGGGTGGCCGACGGGACGGGCGAGAAGGCCGCGCTGTGGCTCACGGTCGGGCCGGCTGAGGTGCCGGGCTACGTGCTATCGGGCCACAGCGACGTGGTGCCGGTGGCGGGGCAGGCCTGGTCGCACGCGCCGTTCCGGCTGACGGAGGTCGACGGCCGGCTCTACGGCCGCGGCACCTCGGACATGAAGGGGTTCCTCGCGGTCTGCCTCGCGCTCCTGCCGGCGATGGCGGCGGCGCCGCTCGTGCGGCCCTTCCACATCGCGATCTCCTACGACGAGGAGATCGGGTGCCTCGGCGTGCGCCCGCTGATCGCGCGGATGCGGGCGATGGGCGTCCGGCCGCTGGGATGCTTCGTCGGCGAACCGACCGGCATGGCGGTCGTCACCGGGCACAAGGGCAAGCACGCCGCGCGCGTCACCTTCCGCGGCAGGGCCTGCCACTCGGCGCTGGCGCCGGCCGGCATCAACGCCGTCGAGTACGCCGCCCGCTTCATCGACCACGTCAGACTCTTAGCCGACGAACTGGCGCGGTCGGGCGCCCGCGATCCGCTCTACGACGTGCCCCACAGCACGGGCCTCTCCAGCATCGTCCACGGCGGTACGGCGCTGAACATCGTGCCGGACGTCTGCCACGTCGACTTCGAGTTCCGCGCCGTCGCGGCGGACGATGCCGGCGCGCTCGCCGCCCGGGTCATCGCCTTCGCCACCGACACCCTGGCCGCCGAGATGGCGGGCAAGGATGCGGCGTGCGGCGTCACGGTCACGCCGCTGATCGACTATCCCGGCCTCGAGACCGAGCCGGATTCCGCCCTCGTGACGCTGGCCAAGCGGCTGGCCGGCCGCAACGGCCACGCCAAGGTCTCGTTCGGCACCGAGGCCGGGCTGTTCCAGGCTCTCGGCGGCGTGCCATGCGTGGTGATCGGCCCCGGCGCGATCGCCCGCGCGCACAAGGCCGACGAGTACGTCGAGGCCGCCGAACTCGCGGCCTGCGCCGCCTTCGTGCGCCGGCTGATCGGCGAGAGCTGCGCGGCCTGAGCGATCGTGTGAGGAGGACCGCACCGTGACCCTGTGGCGCCTGCCCGCGACCGAGATCGCGCGGATGGTCCGAACCCGCGCCGTCTCCGCCCGCGAGGTCGCGCAGGACGCGCTCGCCCGGCTCGATGCGGTCAACGGCCGGATCAGCGCGGTGGTCGAGCACCGGCCCGACGACGTGCTCGCCCAGGCCGCAGCGATCGACGCCGCGCTCGCGCAGGGCGAGAATCCGGGGCCGCTCGCCGGCGTGCCGGTGACGATCAAGATCAACGCCGACCAGGCGGGGTTCGCGACCACCAACGGCGTCACGCTCCAGCGCGACCTGATCGCGAAGGACGACAGCCCGGTGGTGGCAAACCTCCGCAGGGCCGGCGCGGTGCTGCTCGGGCGCACCAACGCGCCGGCCTTCTCGCTGCGCTGGTTCACCGACAACCGGCTGCACGGGCGCACGTCGAACCCGCGTGATCCGGCGCTCACGCCCGGCGGCTCGTCGGGCGGCGCGGCGGCCGCGGTCGCTTCCGGCATCGGCGCGCTCGCGCACGGCACCGACATCGCCGGCTCGGTGCGCTACCCGGCCTATGCCTGCGGCGTGCACGGCCTGCGCCCGAGCCTCGGCCGCGTCCCGGCCTGGAACGCCTCCTCGCCAGAGCGCGGCATCGGCCCGCAACTGATGGCGGTGTCCGGCCCGATCGCCCGCACCATCGCCGACCTCGGCCTCGGCCTGCACGCGATGGCGGCGGGCGATCCGCGCGACCCGTGGTGGGTGCCGGCGCCGCTCGCGGGGCCGGACGTACCGCGCCGGGCGGCCCTGTGCCTGCGCCCCGGCGGCCTCGCCATCGTCCCGGAGGTCGAGGCGGCGCTGCGCGACGCCGCGCGCCGGCTCGAAGCCGCCGGCTGGGCGGTGGCGGAGATCGCCGACACCCCGCCGATCCGCGAGGCGGCCGAGCTTCAGCTCCGGCTCTGGCTCGGCGACGGCTTCTCCGCGCTCGCCGGCGCCGCCGAGCGCGAGGGCGATCCGGGCGCGCTCGCGCTGATGCGCGCCTTCCGTCCCCGCGCCGAGGCGTTGGCCCCGGACGCGATTCCGGCGGCGCTCACCCGCCGCGCCACGCTGGTGCGCGCCTGGCAGATCTTCCTCGCCCACACGCCGGTGCTGCTGGTGCCGGTCTCAGCCACGCTGCCCTTCGCCGACGGGCGCGACCTTCAGGGCGACGCGGCGCTGGCCGCGGTGTGGGAGGCGCAACTCCTGCAAAGCGGCCTGCCGCTGATCGGCATGCCGGCGCTCACCGTCGCGACGGGCCTGTGCGGCACCGCGCCGGTCGGCGTGCAGGTGGTCGCCGCGCGCTTCCGCGAGGACCTCTGCCTCCTGGCCGGCGCGGCGATCGAGGCCGGCGGCGTGCCGCCCGCGCCGATCGACCCGGCCTGATCCGGCCCTATCCCGCCAGGCTAGACCGCGCGACCGGCGGGCGAAGCAGTTGACGGGAGCCGGCCGCACGAAGGCGCGCTGAGGCACCGGCCGCCCGGCGCGACGCCGCGTCCCTGCGCGAGCCCCGCCGACAGGTGGCCCGCGACGGGATCGTGCGCGTCGCGTCGGCGCCGAACTTGGGCGCCGAACTTGGGCACCGAGCTTGGGCACCGAACTTGCTCGCCTCGCACCCGTCGAAGCGTCTTCATCCTTCCCAGGGCAGACCCTTCGACAGGGGCCGGGCGGCCCGGTCTCAACAGCGCACGCCGCCCGGTCCCGCGCCCTCGAAGCCGGCGGAGACGATGCGTGAGCCCAGCGGCGGAGGGAGACGACCCGCAGGGCGCGCACGCGGCGCCGGCGATCGTCTCGGGCGCGCGCCGGCGGACGCACGAGGCCGTCCGCGACACCGCGCACCGCGCGGCGGAAGGCTTCCGCCGCCTCGGCATCGGCGCGGACGACGCGGTCGCGCTGGTGCTGCGCAACGATTTCGCGCCGTTCGAGGCCGCGCAGGGCGCTTCCCTCGCGGGCGCCTACGCGGTGCCGATCAACTGGCACATGGATGCGGACGGCGTCGGCGCCATCCTGCGCGACTGCGCGGCCAGGGCGCTCGTCGTCCATTCCGATCTGCTGCCGCGGATCGCCGCCGGCCTGCCGCCCGGTCTCGCGGTCCTCGTCGTCGAGACGCCGGAGGACCTGCGCGCCGCCTACCCCGAGACCGCAGCCGCGCCGCAGGCCGCCGGCTCGGCCGACTGGGATGAATGGGTGGCGCGCCATCCCCCGATCGCCGCGCCGGTGACGGCCCTGCGCCCGGCGGTGATCTACACCTCGGGCTCCACCGGCCGCCCCAAGGGCGTGCGCCGCGCGGTGTCCACCGACGGCACGCCCTCGGCCCGGGCGCGCGCGGTCTACGGCCTCGACGGCGAAGAGCCCGCCACGGTGCTGATCACCGGGCCGCTGTACCATTCCGTCCCGAACGCGAACGCGCGCGTCGCCTTTCAGGCCGGCGCGACCCTCGTGCTGCAACCGCGCTTCGATCCGGAACGGACCCTCGCCCTGATCGCGCACCACCGCGTCACCGCGCTCCACGCGGTGCCGGCGATGTTTTCGCGGCTGCTGCGGCTGCCGGACGCCGTGCGTGCCCGCTACGACCTCGCCTCGCTCCGCCATGTCGTCCACGGCGCCGCACCGTGCCCGCCGGCGGTCAAGGCGGCGATGATCGCGTGGTGGGGACCGATCGTCCACGAATACTACGGCGCGACCGAGACCGGCCTGCTCACGCTCAGTGATTCGGCCGAGGCGCTGGCCCGGCCCGGAACGGTCGGCCGGGCGCTGCCTGGGATTTCGCTCCACGTCCTCGACGACGACGGCTGCCCGCTGCCGCCCGGTACGCCCGGCCGGATCTATGCCGGCTCCGAGAGCCTGCACCGCTTCACCTATGTGGGCCGCGACGCCGAGCGCGCGGCGATCGCCCGCGACACCCTCGTCACCGCCGGCGACATCGGCGTCCTCGACGCGGACGGCTACCTCTACCTCCGCGGTCGCGCCCGCGACGTGATCGTCTCGAACGGCGCCACGCTCTACCCCGCCGACATCGAGGCCGCCGCGCTCACCGACCCCGCGGTGCAGGACTGCGCCGCCTTCGGCCTGCCCGACGCCGCGGGCGAGACGGTCTGCGCCTGCGTCGAGCCGGTGCCGGGCCGGACCCTCGACCCCGCGGCGCTCGCCGCCCGCATCCGGGCGGCGGTGCCGGCAGCAGGGCGGCTGCGGGTGGAGGTGATCGCGAACATGCCGCGGGAGGATTCGGGGAAGGTTTTCAAGGGGGTGCTGCGGGGGCGGTTCGGGGGGTAGCCGTTACCTGTGGGCAAAATTTACAATCCCAAAATTTACAATCCTAAGGGGAGCGCCGTATCCGGAATCGTCGCTCCCCTCTCTCCCGACTTCGCTCGCGGGCCACCCTCCGAAGGACGCGCGAGTGACGGGGCGCGCCGCCCCCCGAATCGATCAACCCGAAACCCTGTCACAACCCCCACGCCCCACCATCCGACCGCGGATCGTGCACCGCCTCGATCCGCCCGTTCCGCGGATGCCGCACCAGCATCCCGGCATGGCCGAGCGAGTCGCTGTACGCCCCGCCGAGTTCCTCGATCGCGTGGCCCATGCCGGCGAGCGCCCGGAGGCAGGCGGGGTCGAAGCGGTCCTCGACCTTCACGGTCAGCGATTCCGCGCCCCAGGTGCGGCCGTAGAGCAGGCGCGGCGCGTCGACGGCCTCGGCGGGGCTCATGCCGTAATCGGCGTAGCGGGAAAAGATCTGGGCCTGGAACTGCGGCTGGCCGTCGCCGCCCATCGCGCCGTAGGCCATCACCCGGCTGTCGTCGAAGCAGGCCAGCGCCGGGATCAGGGTGTGGAACGGGCGCCGGCCCGGCTCCAGCGGGTTCACGGCGTGTCTGTCGAGGGAGAACGCGGTGCCGCGGTTCTGCCAGTGGATGCCGGTCGCCGGCAGCACGCAGCCCGAGCCGTATTCCCAGTAGATCGACTGGATGTAGGAGACGGTCAGCCCGTCGTCGTCGATCGCTCCCATCCACACCGTGTCGCCCGCGTCGGGGTTCTTCAGCGGGAGGGTCGCCGCGCGCGCCATGTCCACCTGCGCCGCCTCGCGGCCGAGCCGCTCGGGGGTGAGGTAGGAGGCCGGGTCCGAGGTCAGGCGGTCATAGTCGGTCACCACCCGGTCGCGGATCGCGAAGGCGCGCTTCGTCGCCTCGATCAGCCCGTGGTAATGCGCGGTGGTCTCGGGCCGGCGGATGTCCAGCCGCTCGAGGATGCCGAGGATCAGCAGCGCCGCGAGCCCCTGCGTCGGCGGCGGGGCGTTGTAGAGCGTCGCGCCGCGCCGGCGGATCGAGAGCGCCTGCCGCTCCCGGGGCTGGTAGGCCTTGAGGTCGGCCCGCGTCACCGGCGCGCCGAGGCGCTCGAGATCCGCGGCGACCTCGCGGCCGATGTCGCCGCGGTAGAAGTCGTCGAGCCCGGCATGGGCCAACTGCTCCAGGGTCGCGGCCAGCGCCGGCAACGGGCGCGTCTCGCCCACCGGCCAGGGTTTGCCGTCCTTGAGGAAGGTCGCGGAAAAATTCGGGGCGTCGTGGAGGGTGTCGAGTTCCTTGGGGACGTAGCGCCCCTCCGAGGGCGAGACCGGGCAGCCCGCGCGGGCGTGGCGGATCGCGTCCGCCAGCAGGGTTTCGAGCGGCAGCCGGCCGCCGAGCGCCCTCGACAGTTCGAGCGCCAGCCGCCAGCCGCCGATGGCGCCGGCCACCGTCACGCACGCGTCGGGGCCGCGGGCGGGGATCGTCTCGAATTCTCGCTCGCGGTAGCGCGCGATGGTGGCGAGCGACCCTGCCGGGCCGCAGGCCTCGATGCCGCGCACGCGGCCCCCCCGCTCGCGCACCAGCCAGACGCCGTCGCCGCCGATGCCGTTCATGTGCGGGTAGACGACCGCGATGCAGGCGGCCATCGCCGTCATCGCCTCGATGGCGTTGCCGCCCTGCGCCAGCACGCCCTGCCCGGCCTGCGCCGCGAGGTGGTGCGGGGCGGCGCACGCGCCGTGGGAGAAGACGGGGGTCTCGGGCATGGATCTTCGCGCTCGCGGGGGCGGGTGGCACGAGGCTTACGGGACCTGAGCCGCCGCGCAAAGGCTTCGGGCTCGCGGGAGACCCGCCCGCATCGCCGCGCGCGTCTTCCCTCCCCTCCCCCCCTCTGCGGGCGAGGGTGGCCCCCGTGAGGGGGGTCGGGAGAGGGGCAGCGCGACGGTTGCGGATGCAGCGGGCGGCGCGACGTGTCCGGAGCCGGCGCTCCCCTCTCCCGACCCCTGCCGACGCAGGGGCCACCCTCCCGCGCAGAGGGGGGAGGGAGCGGCGCGCGGCGCGGACGCCCGTCACGGCGATCTGTT
>NZ_CAXTHR010000027.1:26606-37725 GCF_964244095.1 uncultured Methylobacterium sp.
CGCAGAGGGGGGAGGGAGCGGCGCGCGGCGCGGACGCCCGTCACGGCGATCTGTTGGCCCGCGGACGGGGAAGTCGTGCGCTCCGACGAAGACGTGCCGACGAAGACGTGCCGGCGCGGTCGGCTTGCAAGGGACACGCCGGCGCGGCTGGTCTATCGTGGCCGGCAAACGCTTCGGGGCCCTTCGTGACCACTCCAGGCCGTCCCCACCGTCCGCGCACCGGCCGCCGCCTCGCTCCGGTGCTTGCCGCCGCGATTCTTGCCGCAGCGATGCTTGCCGCAGCGATCCCGGCGGCCGCCCCCGTCGCGGCTCAGGCGCCGCCGGCGATCCCCGCTCTGCGCGAGGGCGCGGGCGGGGACGTGCGGACCTCGGTCGCGCAGCCCGAGACCTCGAGCCAGACCTCGGGCGGCTACGCCCGCTCGGTCGAGCCCTATCTCGGGCCGTTCGGCGACCCGCTGGGGCTGCGCCCCGTCCTGAAGCAGCGGGGCGTCTCCTACAGCCTCACCTACATCGCCGACGTGCTCGGCAACCCGACCGGCGGCAGGCGGCAGGGCGCGGTGGTCGAGGACCGGCTGAACCTGCGGCTCTACCTCGACTTCGACCGGATCGCCGGCTGGCAGGGCGCGACGCTCCACGCCAACGCCTACTTCATCCACGGCACCGGCCTGTCGCGCTATGATGTCGGCAACCTCGCGACCACCAGCGTGATCGAGGCGCTGCCGGCGACCCGGCTCTACGTGCTGTGGTTCGACCAGCAGCTCTTCGACGGCAAGCTCGGCCTGCGCATCGGCCAGCAGGCCGCCGACAGCGAGTTCTTCGTCAGCCAGACCGCGACGCTGTTCGTGAATTCCACCTTCGGCTGGCCGACGATCACCGGGCTCAACCTGCCGGGCGGCGGCCCGGCCTACCCGCTCGCGACGCCGGCGCTCCGGGCGAAATACGAGGCCGGCGGCGGGTTGTCGCTCCAGGCCGGCCTCTACGACGGCGACCCAGCCGGCGCCGCCCGCCCCGGCGCCGACCCGGAGGCGCAGCGCCTCGACCGCACCGGCACGAACTTTCGCGTGCACGACCCCGCGCTGGTCGTCGCCGAGGCGGCCTACGCCTACAACACGGAGAAAGGCGCGGTGGCGCTCCCCGGCACGGTGACGCTCGGCGGCTGGCAGCATTTCGGCCGCTTCGACGACCTGCGCCGCGACACGCTCGGCCTCTCGCTCGCCGACCCGGCCTCGAACGGCCTGCCGCGGCCCCGCCGCGGCAATGCCGGGCTCTACGCCATCCTCGACCAGACCCTGCTGGTCGAGCCGGACAAGGACGACGAGGGCCTGTCGGTGTTCCTGCGCGCCTCGGTCTCGCCGACGCGCTCCAGCCTGGTCGCGGCCTACGGCGATGCCGGCCTCGCCTACAAGGGTCTGTTTCCGGGCCGCGAGGACGACACGGTCGGCGTGGGCGTGGCCTATGCCCGGCTGTCCGACGACGCGCGGCGCGCCGACCGCGACACCATCCTCTACACCGGCACGGCGATGCCGCGGCGGCGGGCCGAGACGGTGATCGAGGCGACCTACCAGGCGCTCGTGGTGCCGGGCTTCACCGTGCAGCCGGACGTGCAGTACGTGATCCGCCCCGGCGGCGGCATCGCCGCCGCGGACGGGCGGCGGTTGCGCAACTCCACCGTGCTCGGGGTGCGCGCGACAGTGCAGTATTGAGGCGGCGGCGCCCTATCTCCGCATACATGGTGATTTTCGAGTGGATCGTCGGCGTGCTGTTCGGCGCGGTGCTGCTGGCGGCCGCGGCGCGGCGCGTCGGCGCGCCCTATCCGGCCTTCCTGGCGCTCGGCGGCGTCGCGCTGGCCTTCGTGCCCGGCGTGCCGAGCCTCGCCCTCGACCCCGAACTCGCGCTGGCGCTGTTCCTCGCCCCCGTGCTGCTGGATGCCGGCTACGCCACCTCTCTGCGCGACCTCAAGGTGAACTGGCGCCCGATCGCCGGCCTCGCCCTCGGGGCGGTGGTGGCGACCACGGTCGCGGTCGCGGTCGTGGCCAAGCTGCTCGTGCCGGACATGCCGCTCGCCGCCTGCATCGTGCTCGGCGCCGTCGTCGCGCCGCCCGACGCGGTCGCCGCGCTCTCGGTGCTGCGCCACGTCTCGCTGCCGCACCGGCTCACCACGATCCTGCGCGGCGAGAGCCTGCTCAACGACGCCGGCTCGCTGCTGATCTATCGGCTCGGCGTCGCGGCGGCCGCGGCCGGCGCCTTCCACCTCTCCGAGGTCGGCCCGGCCTTCCTGGTCGGCGTGGTCGCGAGCCTCGTGGCCGGGCCGCTCGCCGGCCTCGCCTTCGTCGCAGGCATGCGGCGGGTCGCGGATGCGCCGAGCACGATCGTGCTGCAGTTCGTGGCCGCCTTCGGCCTGTGGATCGCCGCCGAGCGGCTGGAACTCTCCGGCGTGCTGACGCTGGTGAGCTTCGCGATCACCGTGGCGCGGTTCAACCCCGAGATCACGGCGCCGCGCACCCGGATCATCGCCTCCGCGGTCTGGGACACGGCGGTGTTCGTGCTCAACGTGCTCGCCTTCGTGCTGATCGGCCTCCAGATCGGCCCGATCTTGGAGCGGCTCACCGGCACCGACCGGGTCGGCGCCGTGGTGCTCGGGGGCGCGGTGTTCGCGACCGTGGTGCTGGTGCGGATCGCCTGGGTGCTGCCGGCCTCCGGCATCCGGCGCCTCGCCTTCGCCGAGACCGGGCACGACGGGCTCAAGAGTGCGGTCGCGGTGTCCTGGGCGGGCATGCGCGGCATCCTCACCATCGCCACGGCGCTCGCGCTGCCGCAGGGCTTCCCGCAGCGCGACCTCATCGTCTTCACCGCCTTCTGCACGGTGCTCGGCACCCTCGTGGTGCAGGGCCTGACCCTGCGGCCGCTGTTGGCGCGGCTCGGCCTGGAGGACGACGACCCCGTCGGCCGCGAGGCGGGCCGGGCGCGGGCCGAGGCCTACGCCGCCGCGCTCGCCAGCCTCGACGCGGTGGAGGACCACGCCGCCGCCGAGGCGCTGCGCGAGGAGTTCCGCGCCGCGCTCGCCGAAGCCGACGACCACCACGAGGGCCGCGCCCCGGAATCGCTGCCCTCCGACGCCCCCCGCCGCCACGCGATCACCGCCGCCCGCGACACGGTCATGCGCCTGCGCCGCGAGGGCGCGATCGGCGACGACGCCTACTTCCTGCTGGAGGAGGAGTTCGACTGGGCGGAGCTGAACGCGACGCCGCGGGCGGAGACGTGAGCCCGCACGGGGCGTCCGCCCGAACGCTTCGCCGGACCGGCAACGGCCCTACGGGATCTGCAGCCGCCAGTCCTTCGTCTTGGTCTCGGCGGGCTTGGCCTCGGCGGGCTTGCCCGGGCCAGGGGCGGGCGGGCTCAGCGCGTCGCGGCGGAGCCCGACGGGGTTGCGCTCCGTCCTGAGCTTCTGGGCGGTCGGGTCGAAGGCCGCGGCCGGCCGGGCCTGCTGCGCGCTCTGGAGGCACAGGCGCTGCGCCGTGGGATCGGCGATCAGCGCGCAGTTCGAGAGCGCGTTGGTCGCCGGCGCCTGGGCCGCGGCCGGGTGGCCCAGGAGCGCGAGCGCGAGGGCGGCGAGGGTTCGGCGCATGAGGACATCCCGGACGTGGCGGTTTGCCGAACGCACGCACGGCGCCGTTCGAGGGCATGGCTGGGGCGCGTTGCCGCCATCGCCGGCTTAAACGGCCGCGCTTTAGAAGATGTTAAGCATGATCGAAGCTTCATCGCGCTATTGGCTTGACGCGAACCGGTCGGGCGAAGGGAGGCAACGTCGCGATGCGCCTGTTTCGTTCCGTGCTGGCGGGGCTCTCGATCATCGGCTTGGCCGCCTGCTCGCGCTACGACTATACCGGCTCGCTCGGCGTGCGGCCGGCCACCGGCCTGCTGACCCAGCCCGCCGCCGCGCTCGCGGCGCTGCCCCCGCCGGTGAGGCCGCTCAACGTCGCGGTGTACGATTTCCAGGACCTTACCGGCCAGAACAAGTCCTCGCTCAAGAACGGCTTCCCGGAATTCTCGCGCGCCATCACGCAGGGCGCCTCGGTGATCCTCGTCGACGCCCTGAAGACCGCCGGCAGCGGCACGCGCTTCAACGTGGTGGAGCGCGGCTACCTCGACAGCCTGCTGCGCGAGCGCAAGCTGATCCAGGACACCTACGCCTTCCTCAAGAAGAGCCCCAAGAACCTCATCGATCCGCTGGTCTTTGCCGACTACATCGTCACCGGCGGCGTCGTGTCCTACGATTCGCCGATCCTGAGCGCCGGCGCCAGCGTCCAGCTCGGCAATTACGGCGGCAGCCTCGCCCACAGCCGCGATCTCGTGACGATCAACATCCGCCTCGTGCGCGTCCGCGACGGGGTGGTGCTGAAGTCGATCAACGCCTCGCGGCCGATCCTGACGACGACGGGCACCGGCAATGCCACGCGCGTGCTCGGCCGCAGCATCCTCGATGTCGGCGCCTCGATCGGCATCCAGGAGGCGACGCAGACGGCCGTGCGCGAGGCGATCGAGGTCGGCGTCTACGAACTCGTGCGCCAGGGCGACGCGACGGGCATCTGGACCCTGCGCCGCCCGCCCCTCGGGCCCCACCCCGAGGCGACGGGCTCGCTGCCGGCCAAGACGCCGACGGCGGGGCGCTGAATCGGCCCCAAGCATCACGGCATCGCGACCTGGATGCCCCTGACGCGGTTGACCAGCCCGTCCTGGCGCACGTCGAGGTTCGGGCCGGGGCCGCGCTGGTAACTGGAGATGCGGTTGATCAGGCCGGCCTGCCGGATGCTGAGCGCCGCCGGGTCCGGGCCGATCGCGACGATCTCGGTCACGGTGGTGTTGCCGGTGGTCGCGGTGACGGTGCGGCTGCGGGTCAGGAACGGGTTCCGCGCCTGGATCACGCTGACGTAGTTGCGCGCGCTGGTCTGCTGGACCGCGATGACCCCGCCGGCCTGGGCCGGGAGGGCCACGAGGAGGACGAGGCAGGTACTGGCGATCACGCGGGTCATCGGCGTCTCCGGACGGACGCGGGCAGTCTCCGCCATCGGGATGAAGGCTTCGGATACGCCGCCGCGGCGGCGGACCGCGCGGCGCGACCCGCGCCGGAGCCGGGATCGCGCGCGCCGATCCCGGCTACCGACGCAACGGCGTCCTGCCGGCATCGCGATCCACGTGTCCGAATACTGAGGCGTCGACCGATCCGCGGCAAACGCCGCGCAGAACGTCCCGTGTTCTCGTGACGCGGATGCGTATTCGGCGTCGCAGGAGCGATATCTGGGAAGACGGCGCGCGTGGAGAGCGAACGTCAGACAGATCCGGGATGGCGAGGCCGAGATATCGAAGGGCGCCGCGCGTCCGAAGGACGGCGGAGATCGCCGGCATCCGGATCGACGAGCCTCGCCGTCACTTCAGGCGCGGCACGAATACGATCGCATACCGGAGTCGAGGAATCGAATATCGAAAAATGATTTGCAGCGTGCGGTATCCGACACGAAAATCAGGCTCGGGCCGCCGTTTGCCCGTCTAGCAGCGAAACATTAAGGAGGTGTTGCCGCTCGAAGCGGAAAGAACAAACCCTCATCGTCTCAGGTAAGGCTGCAACCATGTCTTTGCGCACCGTTCTTCTCGCCGGCATCGTCACGCTCGTCGGTTCGTCCGCCGTGCTCGCCGGCAACACCGCCACCATCGTCCAGTCCGGCCGCTTCAACGAAGCGTTCACGGCGCAGCGCGGCTTCGCGAACACCTCGACCACGGTGCAGTTCGGGACCGTCAACAGCGCGGTCGCCGTGCAGCGCGGCCGCTTCAACGACGCCGCCATCGGCCAGTCCGGCCGCTTCAACAGCGGCACCGTCTTGCAGATGCCCTGAGCCTGCCAGCGAGGACCGTGCCGACCTTCGTGCTAAGGTTGAGGCACGGTCCTCTCTCGAGGGAGGCCACGGCGGGCGACGCGCCGCCATCACCGGAAAACCCGATGCCGAACGTCCATGCCATGAAGGCGATGCTCGCCGCCGCAACGCTCCTCGCCGCGCTCGTGCCGGCGGCGGCGCAGACGCGGATCATCGCCCAGAGCGGCCGCGCCAACGTGTTCGGCCTCGTCGAGGTCGGGGGGCGCGGTCCCCTCGTCGTCAGCCAGACCGGACAGGCCAACATGGCGGGCATCGTGCAGGTTGCGCCGGACGCGCGCCTGTCGATCGTCCAGTCCGGCCGCGCCGGCACCGCCTTCGTCGGCCAGTTCCAGGGGGCCCCGAGCTTGGTCGGCCAGCGCCGGATGCCGTGAGGCGGCGCCTCAGCCCGCCGCCACCCGCGCCTCGATCGCGTCCCACACGCCGACCGCCAGATCCGGCCCGCCGAGCCGCCTGATCGCGCGGAGGCCGGTGGGCGAGGTCACGTTGATCTCGGTGAGATGCCCGTCGATCACGTCGATGCCGACGAGGATCAGGCCACGGCGGCGCAACTCCGGGCCGATCGCAGCGCAGATCTCGCGTTCGCGCGCGGTGAGGTCGGAGGGCGCCGCCGCGCCGCCGCGGACCATGTTGGAGCGGATGTCGTTCTCCGCAGGCACCCGGTTGATCGCGCCCATCGGCTCGCCGTCGATGAGGATGATGCGCTTGTCGCCCTCGGTGATCTTCTCCAGGAACCGCTGCACCACCCACGGCTCGCGGAAGGTCACGGAGAACAGGTCGAACATCGAGCCGAAGTTCGGGTCGGTCTGCGCGACGCGGAACACCGCCGCACCGCCGTGGCCGTGCAGCGGCTTCATCGCCACGGTGCCGTGCTCGGCGCGGAACGCCTCGATCTCCGCCCTGTCGCGGGTGATCAGCGTCGGCGGCATCAGGTCGGGGAAGTCGAGGACGAACAGCTTTTCGGGCGCGTTGCGGACTTCCGCAGGGTCGTTCACCACCAGCGTCTTCGGGTGGATCTTCTCCAGCATGTGCGTGGCGGTGATGTAGGCCATGTCGAAAGGCGGGTCCTGGCGCATCAGCACCACGTCGGCCTCGGAGAGGTCGATCCGCTCGATCGCCCCCAGCGTCGCGTGGGCGCCCTCGACGTCCTGCACGGTCAGCGCCTGCACGCGCGCGGTGACGCGCCGGCCCTGCAGCGAGAGCCGGTCTGGGGTGTAGTAGACCAGCCGGTGGCCGCGCGCCTGCGCTTCGAGCAGAAGCGCGAAGGTGGTGTCCCCGGCGATGCGGATCGCCTGGATCGGGTCCATCTGGACCGCGACGGTCAACGCCATGTCGTCTCGCTCCGCTCAAGGCCCGGCCGGCCTCCACGGGTGCGAACCCGCGCAGAGCCGGCGTTCTGCGCGAACCGCGGTCCGGTTCGCACGATGAGGCTCAGTCGTCGGGCATCGACTTGCTGCCGCTGCGCTTGTCGTAGTCGCCGATGGCGGCGCGGCACTCGGGCGAGAGGCGCTTGCGGTTGCGCGTCATGCATTTCTCCGCGTCCGGGCTGTTGGGATCGACGCCGACGCAGAGGCGGAAGTAGTCGTTGGCGCAACCGAGTTGCAACCCCTGGTCGTCGCGCTGGGCCTGCGCCGGGCTGCCGGCGAGCGCCAGCAGGGCGAGGGCAAACACCGGCAGGGTCAGGAGAAGCGCCGCCGGGCGGCGCATCCGGGCTGGCCCTGCGGCCGGCATCTGGGGAAGCGGCGATACGTGTGCAGGTCGAGGCGTGTTCGGTCGAAACGTGTCCAATCGCATCCAGCGTGGTCCTTGCATGTCGGCCCTGGGGTCCCGGGTGGCGCGGCGTCCGCGCGAGGCCGGGGCTCGCGATCGTCCCGGCATAGCGGGCGCGACCATCGCTAGGCAAGCGTCGGGGCCGCGCGCCGGTTCCGATCCCGGCCGGATGCGGCCGCAACGCACCATCGCCGGCCCGCCTCGGGCGCGAGGCGGCCCCTGACGGAAGAAGGGCCCCGCTCGGGATGTGAGCAGGGCCCAGTCGTTGGGAGGAAACGCCCGCCATGGGCGGAACCATCCAAGCAAGGCGTGGGCCAAGCGCGCCGCCATCGGGCGTCGGCTCCGGAAACGCCTCGTTAACCATGCCGTGCTGATCTGCCGGCCATCGACACGCCGCCTCCGCCACCGCCCCGGACGGGGCCCGGGCGCGATGCCCGGACCGCCGACAGGTGCCTGCCATGACCGTTTCCCGCCCCTCCCCCGCCCTCCTACCCGCGCCGGCCGCCGAGGCCGCGCCGGCCGCCGCGCGGAGCGGCTTCGTGCTGCCCTTCGCGCCGGCCGCCAGCCCCCGCCGCAGGCCCGAGCCCGGCGAGGCCCGCGGCGAGATCCTGCTGTTCCTCGGCGTGCGTTACGAGCGCCGCGCCTCCTGACCGCGGCCTTGCCGGCACGGCCGGACCCGTCCGGCGACACGCGAGCGAGGCGGTCCATGAGGCAGTCGATGCCGAGGTTCATGCCGAAATCCATGCCGAGCCGGCCCCGGCCGGTTCCGGCCACCGAGGCCGCCTTCGGCCGCGGCGCCCGGCGGCTCGCGCGGCCGGCCGCCGCCTGCGCGCTGGCGGCGATCCTCGGCGCCTGCGCGCAGACGGGCGATTTCGGGCGCCCGGCGGCCGGCGCCTGGAACGGCCTCGTCGCGGCCACGGGGACGCGCGCCGCCGACGCGCGCGACGAGCCGGCCTCGGCCTTTCCGCTCACCGACGACGAGCGCACCCTGCGCGCGCGGGCGTGGCGCCTCCTGATGCCGGCGCAGGCGAGCGATGTCCTGGACGACGCGCTCGCCAACCTCACCCACGCCCGGGTGCTGCCGGCATCCTGGCACCCCGGCGCGGTCGCCGCCTATCACGACGGGCTGGTCGCGGAGGAGGCCCGCTCGCCGGTCTCGCGCTACCGGCGGCTCGCGGAGGACGCGACCGCGGATGCCCGGCTGGTCGCGCCCTTCGCGGCCCTCGCCGCGCGGGTGAACGAGGCCGACGGCCTGCGCCTGCGCAGCCTCCCCTTCGCCCGCACGCTGGACGACGACGCCGTGCGCGAGGCCGCGATGCGGGTCGCCGAGAACCGCTGCCTGATCGCCCGGGTGCGCCTGGAACTGGACGCGCGCACGGCGGGCTACCGCTACGCCCTGGAGCATCTCGTCGTGGCGCTGCCGGGCCCCGAGGCCGTCGGCGCGGAGCGCGCCGTCGCGCTGCTGGACGCCCGCCGCGCCCTCCTCGACACGCTGCTGCCGCCGGAGGCCGCCGCGCGCTGCGGCCTCGTCGCGGGCGCGGACCGCGGTGCCGATTTCGCTCCGGCACGGGCGATCGTGACGAAGGATTAGCGGGGAGCCCTACCCGCCGCCCTTCTCCGGCTCGTCCGGGCTGTCGGTCGTGCAGGAGACCGCCTGGACGGCGGCGTTGGCCGCCGCGCGCTCGCTCGGCAGGCCGGCGATGACGCGGATCACCACGAAGCCCTGGCTGCCGGGGGCGACGATGCGCACGTCGCGGCTCGGCTCGTTCTCGTCGTCGCCGGCGAGCGCGGCGTCGTACTGGGCGCGGGTCAGCACCACGAGGTCGAGCGCGCCGCGCACCGCCGCCTGGTCGGTCACCGCGTAGAACGCGCCGCGCCGGCCGTGGACGGCGAGCGACAGCATCATCGGGCCCGTGCGCGCCGAGACCCGCATCGGGCCGTCGTCGAGGTCGTAGGCGCAGACGCCGACCGCCACCGCGGGGTCGGGAATCGGCAGCCACGCCTCGGCCGGGGCCGGCTCGGCCCCGGTCGCCAGCGTGTAGATCTGCTGCGGGTGATCGAGGCTCTCGCTGGTCCGAGCGCGGGTGAGCGCGTCCGATTCCGACAGGAGAGGGATCGCCAGCACCGTCGCGACGTGGACGATGCCGGCGAGCGCCAGCCCGCAGGCGGTGGCGTAGGGCAGGCGCAGGTTCACGACGCGCAGCCCAGCCGGGTGACCGCGGGCACTGCCTCGCGGTCGAGGCTGCCGGCGCTCGCCGCCACGGGGGTGTCGTAGAGGCGCAGCGCCAGGCGGAGCGGGCCGCTGACGCGCGGGCTCGGCAGCCAGTTGCCGGCCGCGACCTCGGGCCCGAGCACGATCACGAAGCGCCCGTCGTCCCGGCGGAGGATCTCGGTGGCGGTGAAGCCCTCGCGCAGGAGCGTGCGGCCGGGCTCCGGCGCGCCGCGGCCGGCCACCGTCAGCGTCCAGGCGCGGGCCGGCGGGGTCACGCCGGCGATGCGGTAGGTGCAGGCGGCGTCGAGCAGGCGGCCGGAATCGTCCGCCGCGGCGGTGAGCAGCAGCCCCTCGCCCACCGCGAGCGGCACCTCGCCGCGGCGGGCGTTGACCGCGCGGGTGTAGGGGTCGGCCGCGGTCGAGCCGGAGCGCGGCCACGCGGTCCAGGCGCCGACCGGGATGCCCCCGAACGCGTAGCCGCCCCGCGTCGCCCAGTCGGCGCTGGCAAGCCCGAGGCCGGCGCCCAAAGCCAGCGCGTAGAGCGCCAGCGCGGCGGGCGAGGCCGTGGCGGCGAGGCGGCCCAGGCGGCCCAGGCGGCGGCGCCGGTCTGCCGGATGGATGGCGGGCGCGGCCTTCGCCGTGCCGGGCCCGGCCTCGCCCGCCGCCATGCCGGGCCTCACCGGGGCTCGAAGCGGCCGCCGACGGAGCGGCTGCCCTCGGCCACGTCGCGGGTCGGGGCGGCGAGGCGGGCGCCCGGCCTGATCTCGCCGGCCGCGGGCTTCACCGCACCGGCCGCGGGCTTCGCTTCGCCGGCCGCGGGCTTGATCTCGCCTGCCGCGGGCTTCGCTTCGCCGGCCGCGGGCTTGGCCCGCTCGACGGTGCGGAACAGGCCGTTGAGGCCGCCGATCACCTCGAAGGAGCGGCGCGAGAGCTTGCCGTAGCTGGTCGCGGCCGGGTCGGCCGGGGCCGCGGCCGCCTGCGCCGCCGCGCCGGTCGGGGCTTTGAGGCCCGGCAGCGGCTTCAGTTCGATGCCCTGGTGGGCGACCTCCATCACGTCGTGCCAGGTCGAGGCGGGCAGCGAGCCGCCGGTCATCTTGTTGGTCGAGGTGTGGTCGTCGTTGCCGAACCACACCGCGGCGACGTAGTTGCCGGTGTAGGCCACGAACCACGCGTCGCGGTAGGCGTTGGTGGTGCCGGACTTGCCCGCGACCTT
>NZ_CAXTHR010000028.1:0-37639 GCF_964244095.1 uncultured Methylobacterium sp.
GCGACCTCGAACCTCGGCTACCGCCTCGGCCTGATCACGGCCGGCGCCGGCGCGCTGTTCATCGCCTCGGCCAGCAACTGGACGACGGCCTACCTCGCCATGGCCGCGCTGATGCTGGTCGGCCTGGTCGCGGCCCTGTTCGCGCCCGCCTTCGACACCGCCCGGCCCGCGCCCGAGCCGGCGAACGCCGTGGGGAGACCCCGCCTGTGGTCGGCACGCCGCGCCGTGCTCGAACCGCTGGTGGAACTCCACGGCCGGATGGGGCCGGCGCTCTGGGGCGTGCTCATCCTGGTGGCGCTCTACCGGATGCCCGACTTCGTCTCCGGCGTGATGGCGAGCCCGCTCTACAAGACGCTCGGCTTCGACCTGAAGGAGATCGCCACCGTCACCAAGCTCTACGGGATCTGGGTCGGCATCGCCGGCGGCTTCGCGGGCGGCTGGGCGATGGCGCGCTTCGGGATGTTCCCGACGCTGCTCGCGGGCGCGTTCCTGGCGGCGAGTTCGCACCTGTCCTTCGCGTGGCTCTCGACGGGCGGCCCGGAGGTCTGGCGCCTCGCGCTCGCGATCTCGATCGAGAACTTCTGCGGCTCGTTTGCCGGCATCGCGCTGATCGCCTACATGTCGAGCCTGACCACGCCCGGCTACGCGGCCACGCAATACGCGCTGTTCTCCTCGCTCTACGCGCTGCCGGGCAAGCTCGTGGCCGGGATGTCCGGCTTCATCGTCTCCGCCTTCGGCTACCCGACCTTCTTCGTGCTGACCTCCGTCGTCGGCATCCCGGTGGTGCTGCTCTGCCTCGCGGTGGGCCGGACGCCCGCCCGCAAGGCGGCGCCGGGCGAGGACGGGAACCGTGCCGGCTCCGTCCCGCTTGCCCAGGATTCGCCGGGCCTGCCGCTGAAAACCCGCGCGTGAGGACGAGAGCATGAGCGACATTGCCCTGACCGGAGGGACCCTGCCGGCCGTCACCGAAGCGGTCGAGCGCCGCTTGAGCGAGGCGGACCTTGCCGCCCTGCGCAAGGCGGTGCGCGCCCTGGAGCGGCCGGGCCTCGCCGCGCGGCTCTCGGCGGCGGTGGGTGCGCCGCTGGACATCATCGGCCGCTCGCTGCCGGCGCCGGTGACCGAGGTCGTCGCACGCTCCACCGAGGCGGCGATGCGCGGGGCGCTCCGCGTCGCGCTGGCGACCCTGCCGAAGGTCGAGGTCGCGCCGGCCCCCGGCACGGCGGTCGAGGCGGTCGCCGCCGGGGCCGGGGGCCGCGTCGGCCGCCTGTTCGGGTCGGGCGCCTTCCATCACAAGGCGCTCGCCGCGCTCTCGGGTGCGGTCGGGGGCGCCTTCGGGCTTGCGACACTCGCGGTCGAACTGCCGGTCTCCACCACGCTGATGCTGCGCTCGATCGCCGAGATCGCGCGGGAGGAGGGCGAGGATCTGGAGGACCCGGAGGGCGCGCTCGCCTGCGTCCAGGTTTTCGCGCTCGGCGGCCGGAACACCGGGGTAAGCGAGAACACAGGGCTTGCCGAGAGCGGCTACTTCGCGGTGCGCGCCGCACTCGCCAAGACCATGGCGGAGGCAGCCCGTTACGCCGGCAGCAAGACGCTGCTCGACCAGTCGGCCCCGGCGCTGATCCGCTTCACCGCGCAGATCGCGGCGCGCTTCGGCCTCGTGGTCTCGCAGAAGGTCGCCGCGCAGGCGGTGCCGATCCTCGGCACGTTCGGGGGCGCGGCGGTCAACACCGCGTTCATGAACCACTTCCAGTCCATGGCCCGCGCCCACTTCACCGTCCGCCGCCTGGAGCGCGCCTACGGCCAGCCCACCGTGCGCGCCGCCTACGAGGCCGAGAAGGCGGCGCTCGGGGTCGTTTGACGTCCGGTACTCCGCAAAGGGATAGGGGGCGCCCCGGCGGCCGGGGGCGCGATCAGGCTCCGGTCATGCGGGCCCTCTGCTCCGCCCGAACCATCCCATCATCCCGGCCTTCGCTCGCGGCTCGCCGTCGAGGAACATCCGGTAGGCCGGGTTGCCGGTCTCGTCGAAGCAGGGGAAGCCCAGGGCCGCCACCGCCGCGTCGAAGCGCGCGCGCGCGCCCGGCGGCACGGTGATGCCGGCCAGCACCCGGCCGTAATCGGCGCCGTGGTTGCGGTAGTGGAACAGGGTGATGTTGAAGGCCTCGCCGAGCGCGTCGAGGAACTTCATCAGCGCGCCGGGCCGCTCGGGGAACTGGAAGCGGTAGAGCCGCTCGTGCGCGAGGCCCGAGGCGCGCCCGCCGACCATGTAGCGGACGTGGACCTTGGCCATCTCGTTGTCGCTCATGTCGTGGACGTCGTAGCCGTCCGCGGCGAGCGTCGCGATCAGGTCGCGCTTCTCGGGCCGGCCGCCGGGCAGGTTGACGCCCACGAAGATCCGCGCCTGCGCGCCCGCCGCGTAGCGGTAGTTGAACTCGGTGATCGCGCGGGGCCCGAGCGCCTTGATGAAAGCGCGGTAGGCGCCGGCCTTCTCGGGGATGGCGACGCCGAGCAGGACCTCCCGCTCCTCGCCGATCTCGGCGCGCTCGGCGATGTGGCGCAGGCGATCGAAGTTGAGGTTGGCGCCCGACGAGACCGCGACCAGGGTCCCCGTGCCGCCCTCGCGCGCGGCGTAGACCTTGGCGCCGGCGAGACTCAGCGCGCCGGACGGCTCCGAGACCGCGCGGGTGTCGTCGAACACGTCCTTGACCGCCGCGCACATGGCATCGGTGTCGACGGTGATGACCTCGTCAAGGTGCTCGCGGCACAGGCGGAACGTCTCCGCGCCGGCCTGGCGCACGGCGACGCCGTCGGCGAACAGGCCGACGGTCGGCAGCATCACGAGTTCGCCCGCCTCCAGCGCCGCGGCCATGCAGGCGGCGTCGTCCGGCTCGACGCCGATCACTTTTGTCTGGGGCCGCAGGTACTTGACGAAGGTCGCGACGCCGGCGGCCAGCCCCCCGCCGCCGACGGGCACGAAGATCGCCTCGATCGGGCCGGTGTGCTGCTGCAGGATCTCCATGCCGATCGTGCCCTGGCCGGCGATCACGTCGGGGTCGTCGAAGGGATGGAGGAACGTGAGGTCCTGCTCCGCCTCGATGCGCCTGGCCTGGGCCAGCGCCTCGTCGAAGGCGTCGCCGTGCAGGATCACCTCGGCGCCGCGCGCCCGGCAGGCATCGACCTTGATCGCGGGCGTCGTGCGCGGCATCACGATCACCGCGCGCACCTTCAGCCGCGCGGCCGCGAGCGCCACCCCTTGCGCGTGGTTGCCGGCCGAGGCGCAGACGACGCCGCGGGCGAGCTGCTCGGGCGTCAGCCCCGACATCTTGTTGTAGGCGCCGCGCAGCTTGAACGAGAAGACCGGCTGCAGGTCCTCGCGCTTCAGCAGCACCGGCCGGTTCAGCCGCGCGGTCATCCGCGGCATCGGATCGAGCGGGCTCTCGATCGCCACGTCGTAGACACGCGCGGTGAGGATCTTCCGGATGTAGTCGGGGGCCGGCTCGGGCAGGGGGCTTGCGGGTTTCACGGTGTCTGACATGCCGCCGCAGATAGACGCTCGGCGGGCAAGATGCGAGCGGCGGGGCGTCTCACCCCGCCCGCTCGATCACCGCCGCGGCCCACACCAGCACCGCCAGCGCCTGCGCGCAGAACGTCCCGGCCGAGGCGAGGTCCTTCACCGTCCCGACCTTCGGGTGCCGGCCGGGATGGAGGTGGTCGCAGAGCTTCTCGATGGCCGTGTTGAGGAACTCGGCGGCCAGCATCGTCAGCAGCGTCGCGATCAGGCCGACGCGGACCCACAGGGTGGAGCCCAGCACCAGGGCCGCGGGCACGCCGACGACGAGCAGGACCAGTTCGAGGCGCACGGCGCGCTCGGTGCGGGCGCCGTGGACGAGGCCGCGCCGGGAATTGAGGAAGGCGAGCCAGAGGGCGCGCATTCACGCCGCCTCGGGAGGCACCGCGCGGGCGATCCACCTGGCGAGCGGCGGGCCGGTGATCAGCACCACGAACAGGCGCAGCGTCTGCACCGCCAGGATGAACGAGACGTCGACCTTCGAGCCGACGGCGATGATCGCCACCGAATCGAGGCCGCCGGGGCTGGTGGCCAGGAAGGCGGTGAGGAAGTCGATGGCGAGCAGATGCGTCAGCCCGAGCGCCCACAGCGCGCAGAGCAGGATCACCGCGAGCGTCGCGGCGAGGATGCCCGGCAGGGCATGGAACGTCGCGCGCAGGGTCTCGCGGGTGAAGCGCAGGCCGACGTACCAGCCGATCGTCGCGTAGGCGAGTTCGAGCAGCGGCAGCGGCAGGGCGATGCTGGCGATGCCGGTGGCGTGCAGTGCGGCGCCGAGCAGCATCGGCCCGATCAGCGCGCCGGCGGGCAGGCGCAGCCGCCGCGCGAGGCCGGCGCCGACCGCGGCAACAGTGAGCGTGACGAGAACCGGCAGCACGCCGGTATCCTCGGCCGCCGCCGGCGGCGGTCCGCCTGCCGCGCCGTCGGTGAGCAGGCGCGCCACCACCGAGGCCGAGAGCACCACGGCGGCAACGCGCACGTACTGCATGAACGCCACGAGGCGCGGGTCGGAGCCGTATTCCTCGGCCATCGCCACCATCGCGGCGGCCCCCCCCGGCGCGGAGCCCCAGGCGGCGGTGGTGCCCGGCAGCACCCGCAGGCGGGTGAGCACAAGGCCGACGACGGCGCCCGCGACCACGGTGACGCCGACCACGAGCAGCATCAGCGGGCCGTCGTCGAGCAGGGTCCCGATGATCTCGCCGGTGACCGCGTGGGCGACCATGCAGCCGATCACCGCCTGCGCGGCCTGGAAGGCGGGCTTCGGCATCCGCAGGGACGCCCCCCGCACGCCGAAGACGATCGCCGCGATCATCGGGCCGAGCAGGAATCCGGCGGGGAACTGCGCCAGCTTGAGGCCGAAGCCGAGGACGGCCGAGGCGGCGACCAGCGCGGCCCAGAGGGCGATCGTGTTCAACGAGGTCACGTGAGGGCGGGTCCGGGATCGCTCGCACTGCGTGCGCGCTGCTGTCCGCGTCGGCGATCGTCGCGCCGCGCTACACCCTGCCGCCGCGTCTGTCACCGCCGCCCCCGCGCAGTCCTGGTCTGCCCGCCCGCGTCCGTCGTCAGGCCGGGACCGCCCCGTCCCGGCACGGCGCGGTCCCGGCCGGCGCCTGCGCGCGGAAGAAGGCGGCTAGATGCGCCAGCCCCGGCGCCCGCGGGTCGCTCGCCCGCCACGCGAGCGCGACGGTCCGGCCCGGCCCGTCGGGGTCGAAGCCGCGGATCACCGTGAGGCCGCTCGGGTCGGGGCCGACGGGGACGGCCAGCGCCGGCAGCAGGGTGTAGCCGGCGCCCGCCGCCACCATCGAGCGCAGCGTCTCCAGGCTGGTGGCGTGGCGGCCCGCCGCGCCGCCCGCGCCGCAGGCGGCGATCGCCTGGTCGCGCAGGCAGTTGCCCTCGTCCAGCAGCAGCAGGTCCGGCCCGGCGAGGTCGGCCGCACGCAGCGCGCCGCCCCGGGCCAGGGGATGGTCGGCGGGGCAGGCGAGGCGGAACGGCTCGACGAAGAGCGGCGACACCGTCAGCCCGGAGGCCGGCAGCGGTAGCGAGACCAGAGCCGCGTCGACGCGCCCGTCGCGCAGCGATTCGAGGATCTCGGCGGTGCGCCCCTCGCTCAGCGCCAGCGCCAGCATTGGGAAGTCCCGGCGCATCGTGCGCAGCACAAGCGGGAAGAAGTAGGGCCCGAGCGTCTGGATCGCCGCGAGCACGAGGCGGCCGGTGAGCGGCGCGCCGCGGCCCTCGCTCGCCAGCGCCAGGAGGCGCTGGGCTTCCGCCAGCACGGCGCGGGCCTGCCGCACGATGATCCGGCCCGGCACGGTCATCAGGACGCGCCGGTTCGACCGCTCGAACAGCACGAGGCCGAGCACGCCTTCGAGCTTGCGCACCTGGACGCTCAGCGTCGGCTGACTGATGTTGCACCGCTCGGCCGCTCGGCCGAAATGGCCCTCGTCGGCGATGGCGACGACGTATTCGAGGTCGCGGAGCGACAGACCGGCGACATTCATAGACGGTGTCTATCAGAGTGTTTGCGACGATGCATTGGCCAATGGGCCGCAAAGCGTGTATGCCGACATCTCCGGAACGATTCCAGGCTGGGCGGGGACGCCTGCGCCGGAACCGTCGTCCACCACGGAAGAGACTTTTGGCATGAGCGATCAACCCCCGATCCTGACCACCCGCCAGGGCCACCCGGTCCGCGACAACCAGAGCACGCGCACGGTGGGCGAGCGGGGGCCGGCGACGCTCGAGAACTACCAGTTGATCGAGAAGATCACGCATTTCGACCGCGAGCGCATCCCGGAGCGGGTGGTGCATGCCCGCGGCGCCGGGGCGCACGGCTACTTCGAGGCCTACGGGAAGATCGGCAACGAGCCGGCCTCCAAGTACACCCGCGCCCGCGTGCTCACCGAGACCGGCGTCAGGACGCCGATGTTCGTGCGCTTCTCCACCGTGGCCGGCGCCAAGGAGAGCCCGGAGACCGAGCGCGACCCGCGCGGCTTCGCCGTGAAGTTCAAGACGGTCGACGGCAACTGGGATCTGGTCGGCAACAACCTCAAGGTCTTCTTCATCCGCGACGCGATCAAGTTCCCGGACATGATCCACGCGTTCAAGCCCGACCCGGTGACCAACCGTCAGGAGGCGTGGCGCTTCTTCGACTTCGTGGCGGCCCACCCCGAGTCGATCCACATGGTCACGCACCTGAAGTCGCCCTGGGGCATCCCGGCGAACTATCGCGAGATGGAGGGCTCGGGCGTCAACACCTACAAGCTCGTCAACGACCGGGGCGAGGCGGTTCTGTGCAAGTTCCACTGGGAGCCGAAGCAGGGCATCCGCAACCTGACCTCGGCGCAGGCTTCGGAGATCCAGGCCAAGGACGTCGGCCACGCCACCCGTGACCTCTACGACAACATCAACGCCGGCAACTTCCCCGAGTGGGAGTTCTGCGTGCAGATCATGCCGGACGGCCCGAACGACCACCTGTCGTTCGACCCGCTCGACGACACCAAGCTGTGGCCGGTGGAGGACTTCCCGCTCCTGCCGGTGGGCCGCATGGTGCTCGACCGGGTGCCGGACAACTTCTTCGCCGACGTCGAGCAGTCGGCCTTCGGCACGGGCGTGCTCGTCGACGGCATCGACTTCTCGGACGACAAGATGCTCCAGGGGCGCACGCTGTCGTACTCGGACACGCAGCGCTACCGCGTCGGCCCGAACTACCTGCAACTGCCGATCAACGCGCCGCAGCCCGGCGTGAAGGTCTATTCCAACCAGCGCGACGGGCAGATGACCCACTACGTCGACGGGGTCGGCGCGAACAAGCACATCAACTACGAGCCCTCGACCATCCAGGGCGGTCTCGTCGAGGCGCCGAAGCCCGCGCAGGAGTACCGCCAGCCGGTGGTGGGCCAACTCGGCCGCTACCAGACCTCGCGCACCGAGGACGACTACGTCCAGGCGGGCGTGCGCTACCGCTCGTTCCAGGATTGGGAGCGCGACGACCTGATCGCCAACCTCGTCGGCGACATGAAGCAGTGCCCCGAGGCGATCCAGCTCCGGATGGTCTGGCACTTCTCGCATGCCGACGCCGATTACGGCCGCCGCGTCGCGGAAGGCGCAGGGATCGACCTCGCCAAGGCGCTCGCCCTGCCGCCGCTTCCGGGCCGCGCCGCGCCGGGGCGCCGCCTCCAGGCCGAGACCTACACGGACGGCACCCAGGCCCACCAGATCGCCGCCGAGTAGTCCCGGTCGGGGCTTTCCCCGAGACGCGTCGTCAACCCCGCGCGGCCGAAGGGCCGCGCGGGGTCTTTCTTTGCCCGGCGGGCGGGGCCGGCTTCGAGCGCGGCGCGGGAGCGTTTCCTCGTCGCGCGATTCGGTCTAAACGGCCGCTCCCGCGCGCTGCGCGGGAGCCCCCAGAACACCGCTTACCTGCTGCGTTCGCAGGAGTGAGCCCGGAGACCGATCATGCCCGTCCTGACCTTCCCCGACGGCAACACCCGCGCCTACGACGAGGCGGTGACCGGACGGAGCGTGGTGGAGGGCATCGCAAAGTCGCTGGCCAAGCGCACCGTGGCGATGGCGCTCGACGGGATCGTCACCGACCTCGGCGACGTGATCGCGCGCGACGCCGCCATCGAGTTCCTGGGCCGGGACGACCCGCGCGCCCTCGAACTGATCCGCCACGACTGCGCCCACGTGCTGGCGGAGGCCGTGCAGGCGCTGTGGCCCGACACGCAGGTCACCATCGGCCCGGTGATCGAGAACGGGTTCTACTACGACTTCTCGCGCGACACGCCGTTCACGCCCGAGGATTTTCCGCGGATCGAGGCGAAGATGCGCGAGATCGTGGCGCGCGACGCCCCCTTCACCAAGGAGGTTTGGACGCGCGAGGACATCCGCAAAGTCTTCGCCGACAGGGGCGAGGCCTACAAGGTCGAGCTGGTCGACGCGATCCCGCCCGGCGAGGACCTCAAGGTCTACCGCCAGGGCGCGTGGTTCGACCTCTGCCGCGGCCCGCACATGACCTCGACGGGCAAGGTCGGCACCGCGTTCAAGCTGATGAAGGTCGCCGGCGCCTATTGGCGCGGCAAGTCCGACAACCCGATGCTGACGCGCATCTACGGCACGGCCTGGGCCGCCCAAGCGGACCTCGACGCCTACCTGCACCGCCTGGAGGAGGCCGAGCGCCGCGACCACCGGCGCCTGGGGCGGGAGATGGACCTGTTCCACTTCCAGGAGGAGGGCCCCGGCGTCGTGTTCTGGCACGCCAAGGGCTGGACGATCTTCCAGGAACTGATCGCCTACATGCGCCGGCGCCTGAAGGGCGACTACGCCGAGGTGAACGCGCCGCAGATCCTCGACAAGTCGCTGTGGGAGACCTCCGGCCACTGGGGCTGGTACCGCGAGAACATGTTCGCGGCCCAGAGCGCCGGCGACGAGGCCGAGGACAAGCGCTGGTTCGCCCTGAAGCCGATGAACTGCCCCGGCCACGTGATGATCTTCAAGCACGGCCTGAAGTCCTACCGCGATCTGCCTCTGCGCATGGCGGAATTCGGCGTGGTGCACCGCTACGAGCCCTCGGGCGCGATGCACGGGCTGATGCGCGTGCGCGGCTTCACCCAGGACGACGCGCACATCTTCTGCACGGAAGCACAGCTCGCCGACGAGTGCCTCAAGATCAACGACCTGATCCTGTCGACCTACGCGGATTTCGGCTTCGACGAGATCGTGGTCAAGCTCTCCACGCGGCCGGAAAAACGCGTCGGCTCGGACGCGCTCTGGGACCACGCCGAGGACGTGATGACCCGGGTGCTGGCGCAGATCGAAGCGCAGTCGGGCGGCCGCATCCGCACCGAGGTCAACCCGGGCGAGGGCGCGTTCTATGGGCCGAAGTTCGAGTACGTGCTGCGCGACGCGATCGGCCGCGACTGGCAGTGCGGCACCACGCAGGTCGATTTCAACCTGCCGGAGCGCTTCGGCGCCTTCTACGTCGACGCCGAGAGCCAGAAGGTGCCGCCGGTGATGGTGCACCGGGCGATCTGCGGCTCGATGGAACGGTTCACTGGCATCCTGATCGAGCACTTCGCCGGGCATTTCCCGCTCTGGCTGGCGCCGGTGCAGGTGGTGGTCGCCACGATCACGGGGGAGGCGGACGCCTATGCCCGCACGGTCGTCGACGGCCTGGAGCGGGCGGGGCTGCGCGTCGAGGCCGATCTGCGCAACGAGAAGATCAACTACAAGGTCCGCGAGCACTCGCTCGCGAAGGTGCCGGCGATCCTGGCGCTCGGCCGGCGCGAGGCGGAGGAGGGCACGGTCTCGATCCGCCGCCTCGGCAGCCAGCAGACGAAGACCGTGCCGCTCGCCGAGGCCGTGGCGGGTCTCGTCGCGGAGGCGGCCTCGCCGGACATCCGCCGGGCGCAGGCCGTGGCCGGGACCGTGCCGAGCGCCGACGCGGTGCTCGACGGCCATCACGGGGCGACCGCGGCGCCTTGAGGGCGTAGCGCGAACGGCGCGGCCCGTTTGCAGTCCTGCCACAATCGTCGGGAATCGTGCGGCGTCCGGCGTTCACGGACCCGCGAGCGATTGAGCTTCGCGCGGTCTTGGTGGATCGTTCCGGAGGAAACTGGTGCGCGAGGATCGTCTCGGACCCGCGCCAAGACCGAAGGGGCAGGCACATGTGGCGTGCATCGATCCTCCGCCGCGCGGGGGACACGGTCTTGCATGCGCGAGGCGCCGTCTTGCGGCTCGCGCTCGCGGCCGGGTTCGGTCTCGCGCTCGCGGCGGCGGCGCAGGCCGCGGCCGAGCGCCGGGTCGCCCTGGTGATCGGCAACGGCGCCTACCAGAACGTGCCGATGCTCGACAATCCGCTGCCCGATTCGAAGGCGGTCGCCGCCTCGCTCAAGCGGATGGGCTTCGACGTGGTCGAGGGCTACGACCTGCGCCTCGATGCGATGCGGACGCTGGTCGGCGCCTTCGCGGGCAAGCTCGACGGTGCGAAGGTGGCGCTGGTCTACTACGCCGGCCACGGCGTCTCCGTGGCGGGCGAGAACTACCTGCTGCCCACCGACACCGTGCTGCGGAACGAGACCGATCTCGACTTCCGCACCATGAACATCAACCTCGTGATGCGGCAGATGCAGCGCGAGGATCGCGTCAACGTCCTGATCCTCGACGCCTGCCGCGACAACCCCTTCGCCAAGGAGCTGGCCCGCTCGGTCCGGACGCGCTCGGCCGTCGTCGGCACCGGGCTCTCCGAGATCGCGACCAACGCGGCCGCGGGCACGATGATCGCCTTCGCCACCGATCCGGGACGCACCGCGCTCGACGGCACCGGGGGCGGCAACAGCCCGTTCACGGCGGCCCTGCTCAAGCACATCGAGACGCCGGGCATCTCGATCAGCGCGGTGATGGACCGGGTGCGCCAGGACGTGTGGCGCACGACCAACGAGAAGCAGCGCCCCTGGGTCAACACCTCGATCATCGGCGAGTTCTACCTCAACCCGGCCGCCGCCCCGGTGACGGTCGCGAGCGCGGACGCCGCCGCGCCGCTGCCGGCCGCCACGCCGGCGGCGCTCCAGACGCCGCAGATGCTGGAGGTGAAGCTGTGGGAGGCGGCCGAGCGCTCCGGCCAGTCCGAGGATTACCAGGCGTATCTCGAATCCCACCCCAACGGCTACTTCGCGCAGATCGCCCGCAACCGCCTCGCCCGCGCCTTGGCCACCCGCAGGTCCGACGCGGATGCCAAAGGCGAGGTCAAGGGGGAAGCGAAGGTCGCCGCGACGCAGTCCGACGAGGCCGGCCTCCTGCTCTCGCAGAAGGACCGGATCGAGGCGCAGGTGCGCCTCAGGGCCGTGGGCTTCGATCCCGGCGGCGCCTCGGGCAATTTCGGGCCGGGAACGCGCCGGGCGCTGACCGCGTGGCAGACGGCGCAGGGGTTGCCGGCCTCGGGCTTCCTCGACCCGGGCCAGCGCAAGGCGCTGTGGGAGCAGAGCGAGGCGGATTACCGCAAGCTCGCCGCGGTGCGGCCGCCCGAGCCGAAGGCCCGTGCGGTCACGGTCCAGCGCCCGGCCCAGCCGCGCCCGGCCCCCGCCCAGGCTCAGGCCCAGCCGCAACGGGGCGGCGGCCCCTCGCTCGGCGAGATGGGCAGCTTCCTCGGCGGCGTCGGCAGCCTGGTCGGTGCCGTCCGCCGGTGATCTTGCGATCGGTCCGGATGCGCCGGATCGCCTGCGTCGTGAACCCGAGGCGGACGCGTCCTGCCTGCAACCCAGCCTTCAGCCCGCCTTCGCCAGGACCTCGATGTCCCGGTCCATCCCGCTCTCGACCCTGAACTCGCGGGTGTAGACCTGCCCGTCGTGGCGGGCGATCAGGACGTAGTCGCCCTCGGCCAGCGTCACCTGCGGGAAGGCGCCGATCGCCTCGCGGATGGTGTCGCCGCCGGGCGTCAGCACCGAGAAGGCGGTGCCGGCGAACGCCTCGGCGCCGGGGTTGGTCACGAGCTTGAGGGTCACGGTAGCGGCGCGGTGGTTGAGCGTCGCGTCGGTGACCTTGCCGTTATCGACCTTGAGGTCGGCGCGCTGGATCGCGTTGGATTCCCCGTAGGTCGAGACCACGTGGTAGGTGCCCTCGGGCAGGCGCAGCAATTCACCGGCCTTGACGCCGCTGCGCACCAGCCGCCCCTCGGAATTGGTGCCGATCGGCACGAAGACCGAGAACGCGATCTGGGCCGGGGCGATCCGCGTGTCGCCGATGGCGCCGGACAGCTTGAGGGCGCCGGCACCGACCCGGAGCGTGTCGGTGGCGGGCTGGCCGGACATCGTCACCCGCTTCGAGGCGCTGGCGAAGCCGTAGGTAACGGTGGCGACGTAGGGACCCGGCGCGAGCCTGAAGCTCGGCGCGGGGTCGGTGGAGCGCGCGACGATGCCGGGCCGGACGCCGTCGCTGCGGTCCTCGTAGATCCGCCAGACCAAGCCGGAGCGCAGCGGCTGCCCGATGCCCGACAGCAGTGCCGACAGCGACAGGCTCGCCTCGCGCTCGGGCTGGCTCGGCGGCAGGTTCGGCGTGGTGATCGAGGGGGAGGGCATACCGCCGCCGAGGCGGGTGCCGAACGGGTCAGGCGACTGGCCGCAGGCCGCCGCGGGCACGAAGGCGGCCAGCAACGCCAGTCGGGGCCGGAGCCGCATTCCGTGCATGGTCCTCGACCCTTCCGCGTGCTCGGCCCCCGACGCGGCGGATGCCGCCGGGACACGCCGTCTGACGCCGGACCGTGGCGGCCGCAAGGCCGCATGCCTTGTTCCTATGCCTTGTCCATCGCCTGCATCCCGTGACAAACCCTCGGGGAGCGGCGGATCACCGCCACCGATCAAAGCCTCGACTCCCCCATGAACGCCACCCTCGACCTGCTGCGCACCCGCCGCTCCGTCCCGCCGCCGCGCCTCGCGGAGCCGGGGCCGGCGCCGGACGTCCTCGACGCGATCCTGACGCTCGCCGCGCGGGTGCCCGATCACGGCAAGCTCGCGCCGTGGCGCTTCGTCGTGATCGCGGGCGAGGCGCGCGCGCGGGTCGGCGCGGTGATCGCAACGGCCTACGCCGCCGACAACCCGGCAGCCGACGCCGCCCGGCTCGGCCTCGAGGCCAAGCGCCTCGCCCACGCCCCGGTGGTGGTCGCGGTGGTCTCCCGCGCCGGCCCGCACGTGAAGATTCCCGAATGGGAGCAGGTGCTGTCGGCCGGTGCGGCGTGCATGAACCTGGTCGTGGCGGCCAACGCCCACGGCTTCGCCACCGCGTGGCTGACCGAGTGGTTCGGCTACGACCGCCGGGTTCTGGAGGCCCTGGGCCTGGATTGCCGCGAAAGGCTCGCGGGGTTCATCCATATCGGCCGGCCCGAGGAGGTACCCGCGGACCGGCCGCGGCCGGACCTCGCCGAGATCGTCACCCACCTGTAGGCTGGCGCCCATGCATTACGCTCCCGACGACCGCACCCTGCCCCACAACCCGCTGAAGGCGATCGTCGCGCCGCGGCCGATCGGCTGGATCAGCGCCATGAGCCGTGCGGGCCAGCTCAACCTGGCGCCCTACTCGTTCTTCAACGCAGTCGCCGACGACATGGTCGCGTTCTCCTCCACCGGCCGCAAGGACGCGATGACGTTTGCCGAGGAGGGCGGCGACTTCGTCTGCAACCTCGCGACCTACGACCTGCGCGAGCCGATGAACGCCTCCTCGGCGCCGTTGCCGCGGGGCGAGAGCGAGTTCGACTTTTGCGGCCTGACGGCGGCGGCCTCGCGCAAGGTGCGCGCGCCGCGGGTGGCCGAGGCCGCCGCGGCGCTGGAATGCCGCTGGCTGCAGACCGTCCCGCTGGTGCCGCTCGACGGGGCCGAGCCCGGCAACTTCCTGGTGATCGGGCAGGTGGTATCGATCTACATCGACGACCGCTTCGTCGTGGACGGCCTCGTCGACACGGTCGCGATGCGCCCGATCATGCGCGGCGGCTACTTCGACTACTTCACCGTCGGCCCGGACGCGAAATTCCAGATGCGGCGCCCGGAGGGCGGCGGCGATTTCAGGCCGCGCTGACGGGAGACGACGCATGCGCGCGTTCCGGCTAGGTTTGACGCTGCTCGCGCTGGCGAACGGCCCGGCATCGGCCGTCTGCCGCTGCGACTGCGTCGCCGGGCGCACGCGCCCGCAATGCTCGGGTCAACTCGACCCGCCGGCGATCTGCGACCGGATCTGCCCGCCTTCGGTCGGCCCGCCGGGGGCTCCGCCGACCGTGAGCGGCGTGATCGGCCCGCAAGGGGGCGACGCGACGCTCGCGACGGGAAGCCCGGCCCTGCTCGGTGCGACCGGCCTCCCCGGCCGGTAGGGCCATCGCGGCCCGGATCGACGGGGGCGCCGACCTTCGCGAGCCTTCGTCGCGGGCGGCTTCAAGTGTGGTTTCGCACAGGCATCGGTGGCGGCGTCCGGCCGCTCCGGAACGATCGCGGCAGCCCAACGTTGAGCTTGTGAAATCGGCAACCGATCGAGAAAGGAACATCATGCGCAAGTTCGCCCTCCTCACCGCCGCCATCGTCTCGGCCGGTGTCCTCTCCGCCACGACGGCCGATGCCCGTCCCGGCTACCGCGGCGGTCACGGATACGGCGGCGGCTATGGCCGCGGATACGGCGGCGGCTATGGCCGCGGATACGGTGGCGGCTATGGCCGCGGCTACGGCGGCTATCGCGGCGGCCGCGGCATCGGCACCGGTGCCGCCGTCGGCCTCGGCATCGCGGGCCTCGCAGCCGGCGCGATCGCCGCCGGCGCCGCCCGCGACGCGTACGGTTACGACGGCTACGGCTACAACCGCAGCTACGGTGCCTACGGTGCCCCGGTCTACGGTGGTTACGGTGCTCCGGCCTACGGCGGATACTACGGCTCCCCCTACTGAGGGGCCCAACGCGGACTGAGGAGAGGGGCGACCGGCCATGCCGGTCGCCCCTTTCGTTTGCCGCATGGCGTCTGGAGCATTTTCCAGCGACGTGGATGCCGGCTCGCGTGAAGACAACGCGACCACACAAGGCGTTGGCGCGGTTTCCGTGATCCGAAGATCACGAAAAACGCTTCAACGCCCCCGATAGGGCGGCACGCCGGGGTCGGGCAGCCACACCGATCGCGGTGGCTCGCCGGTCTGCCAGAACACGTCGATCGGGATGCCGCCGCGCGGATACCAGAACCCGGCGATCCGCAGGTAGCGCGGCGCCAGCAAGGCGGTCAGCGCCTTGCCGATCCCCACCGTGCAGTCCTCGTGGAACGCGCCGTGGTTGCGGAACGCGCCGAGGTAGAGCTTCAGCGACTTCGACTCCACGAGCCAGCGATCCGGCACGTAGTCGATCACCAGAATCGCGAAGTCGGGCTGGCCGGTCACCGGGCAGAGCGAGGTGAACTCGGGCGCCGTGAAGCGTGCGAGGTAATCCGTGTCCGGATGCGGATTCGGCACCCGGTCGAGGCGCGCCGCCTCCGGCGAGGCGGGCAGGGGCGTCGGCCGCCCGAGCTGGAGGGATTCGTCCGTCATGGGCCCTCCTTTATCGCAGGCGACGCGGCGGTGCACCCGCAGGGAACCGTGACGCCAATGCGGCACATCGGCTCGCGGACCGGCTGCGGGCCTGGGAAGACCCGTGAGGGCTCCGGGCGGCGCCTCCGCGTCACGATGCGCCCGCGCTCCGTGCGCCGGCTTGCCTGAGACCGCGCCTTGCCTAAGCCGCGCCTTGCCCGAGACCGCGCCTTGGCGGATAAGCCGCGGCGACGAGACCGAATCCGAGCCCGCCGCGATCGCGTGCGCCCTCGGCGAGGAGCATCCATGACCGCGATCACCAACATCGCCGCCCGCGAGATCCTCGACAGCCGCGGCAACCCCACCGTCGAGGTCGACGTGCTGCTGGAGGACGGCTCCTTCGGCCGGGCCGCGGTGCCGTCGGGCGCCTCGACCGGCGCGCACGAGGCGATGGAACTGCGCGACGGCGACAAGGCGCGCTACGGCGGCAAGGGCGTGCGCAACGCGGTCCACGCGGTGCAGACCGAGATCCTCGATGCGGTCGGCGGCATGGACGCCGAGGATCAGGTCGCCGTCGACGAGACGATGATCGAGCTCGACGGCACCCCGAACAAGGCGCGGCTCGGCGCCAACGCCATCCTCGGCGTGTCGCTGGCGGTGGCCAAGGCCGCCGCCGAGACCGCCGGCCTGCCGCTCTACCGCTACGTCGGCGGCGTGCAGGGGCGGGTGCTGCCGGTGCCGATGATGAACATCATCAACGGCGGGGCGCATGCCGACAACCCGATCGACTTCCAGGAGTTCATGATCATGCCGGTGGGGGCAAGCTCCCTCGCCGAGGCCGTACGCATGGGCGCGGAGGTGTTTCACACGCTCAAGGGCGCGCTGAAGAAGGCCGGGCACAACACCAATGTCGGCGACGAGGGCGGCTTCGCGCCGAATCTCCCCACGGCGGAAGCCGGGCTCGACTTCGTGATGGAATCGATCGCGGCGGCGGGCTTCAAGCCCGGCACCGACATGGTGCTGGCGCTCGACTGCGCGGTGACCGACTGGTTCAGGGACGGCGCCTACCATTACGCCGGCGAGGGCACGGTGCGCTCGATCGAGCAACAGGTCGACTACCTCGAAAAGCTCGTGGACGCCTACCCGATCCTCTCGATCGAGGACGGCATGGCCGAGGACGACTGGGACGGCTGGCGCCTCCTGAACCAGCGCATCGGCGACCGCTGCCAGCTCGTGGGCGACGACCTGTTCGTGACCAACGTCGAGCGGCTCGCCCGCGGCATCGCGGACGGCTCGGCCAATTCCATCCTGATCAAGGTCAACCAGATCGGCTCGCTCACCGAGACACTGGCCGCCGTCGACATGGCCCAGCGCGCCGGCTACACCGCGGTGATGTCGCACCGCTCGGGCGAGACCGAGGACGCGACCATCGCCGATCTCGCGGTCGCCACGAATTGTGGGCAGATCAAGACCGGCTCGCTCGCCCGCTCCGACCGGCTGGCCAAGTACAACCAGCTCATCCGCATTGAGGAGGGCCTTGGCGCGCAGGGCCGCTACGCCGGTCGCGCAGCGATTCGGCAACGTGCGCGGGCCTGACCGGATGAGATCCGGCCGGAGCCGGCGATGATGAGCCTCGACGCGTTCCGAACGTCTTTTGAGGCCACGGAGCCCCCGGTCGACCTGACCGCACCGCTCGCGTCTCTCTGGTGGGCGGCGCAGGGGCCTGCCGGATGGGAGCGCGCGCACGCGCTGGTGCAGGACGAGGCCGGGGCGGACGCGGCCTGGGTCCACGCCCATCTCCATCGGGTCGAAGGCGACCGCGCTAACGCGGCCTACTGGTACGACCGTGCCGGACGAACGGCCGCCGCGGGCGACCTCGCGGCGGAGCGGGACGCAATCGCTACGGCGCTCCTCGCACGCCGCTGAGCCGGCACCTGCTGAGCCGGTACGTGACGCATCAGGCGGCGTTCCAGCCGATCACCGCCGTCAGCGGATCGCCCGGACCGCCGTGCGGGACCGGCGCGCGGGTCTCGACGCGGGAGAACCCTGCGCGATCCAGGTACAGCCCCACGAGCCGGGCGTGGTCGTCCGGCGGAAGCGCCTGCCAGATCGCCACCGCCTTGGTCGGGAAGCAGCGGTTCGAGAAGGTGACGATGAGAGGCGCCCCCGGCCGCAGCACGCGGGCGACCTCGCGCAGGACGGCCACGGGCCGGCGCAGGTACTGCACCGAGACGCAGATCGTCGCCGCGTCGATGCTCGCGCCGTCGAGCGGCAGGACCGGGTCGGCGTTGAGATCCTGCACCAGGGCGCGGGTCAGGCGCGGGTTGGCGGCAAGCTCCCGCGCGTTCATCCCGAGCCCGATCACGCCCGCGTAGGCGACCTCTCCGGGCAGGTGGCTGACCCAGCTCGACATCAGGTCGAGGATCGTGCCCCCCGCGGGCAGCAGCGTCCGGTACAGGGCCGTCACGGCGGCGACGGCGGCGGCGTCGATATGCGTGACGAGGCGGGCCTGTGCATAGAACAGCCGGTCGGGCGCCGGATCGGCGGCAGCAAAAGCCTCGGGCGGCCAATCGGGCAATTCGGTCATCGCTGCCTCACCGTGACGGCGCCCGATCCGCCGGGGCGCACCGTCCGGAACGCCGGAGCCCCGGCCGGGTTCGCGTGCGCGGTCCGCGACCCTTGCGCCGGGCCGGCGGGTCGTGGACGCCCCCCTGGTTGGGGGCCGGCGCGCCGGGAAGCCCCGGAAAAGCTCAGCCCTCGGCGATGCCAGCCGCCAGCCGGGCGAGGAAGGGGGCCGCGGCGGCGGCGGCGGCACGCTCGATGCCCCGGTACTGCGCGACCACTTCGATACCGAAGGCGGAGAGCCGCGCGCCGCCGCCGCTCCGGCCGCCGATCTGCGCCTCGACCACCGGCTGGCCGAAGCCGGTGTTGATCGCCTCGACCAGCATCCAGGCGCGGCGATACGACATGCCGAGCGCCCGGCCGGCAGCCGAGATCGAGCCGTGCTCGGCGATCATCTCCAGAAGCTGCACCTTGCCGGGACCGAGCCGGTTGTCGGGTCCGAGGTCGATGCGGATGCTCAGGGTGGCCATCGGGTCTCCTCGTCCGGCGCGGCCCGTCTAAGGCATTTTCCATGATCCCAGGATCACGAAAAATGCTCTACCGTCCTACGCGGTCGCATTGTCTTCACGCGAGCTGGTCGCCACTCGCTAAAAAATGCTTCGACGCCGATGAGGCCGACGCGCCGCCCGGCTTTCGGGCGCCCACGGCTGCCCATCCCTCTGGCCATCGGTATGCACGTTGATATACAGCGTCTCGGACCGGCGAGCCTGCGCGGGTCGATCGATCCGGAGGTCTCCTTGGTCAAGCTCACCCGTGTGCTCCTCGTCGCCGGCCTGCTCCTCGGAACGGTGGCCCAGGCCGCCGAGACCGCGACGGTGTTCGGGGCGGCGAGCCTCAAGAACGCCCTCGACGAGGCCGGGAAGGCGTTCACCGCGCAGAGCGGGATCGCGATCAGGGCGAGCTACGCGGCCTCGTCCGCGCTTGCCCGCCAGATCGAGTCGGGGGCGCCGGCCGACCTCTTCGCTTCGGCCGACCTCGAATGGATGGACTACCTCGACAGGAAGAAGCTCATCCGGCCCGAGACCCGCGTGAACCTGCTCAACAACCGCCTCGTGGTGGTGGCGCCCAAGGACGCCAGGGAGAGCGAGGTTCCGTTCACCGTCGAGGGCTTTTCCAAGGTGCTCGGCGCCGACGGGCGGCTCGCCACCGGCGAGGTGAATTCGGTGCCCGTCGGCAAGTACGCCAAGGCGGCCTTCGAAAAGCTGGGCTTGTGGGCCACGATCCAGCCGCGGCTGGCGCAATCCGACAACGTCCGCGCGGCGCTGGCGCTGGTCTCCCGCGGGGAGGCGCCGCTCGGCGTCGTCTATGCCAGCGACGCGAAATCCGATCCGGGCGTGAAGGTGGTCGGCGTCTTCCCGGAGGACAGCCACCCGCCGGTGGTGTACCCGTTCGCCGTCACGGCTGAGGCCCGGGGCGAGGGTGCGGCGCGCTTCCTCGACTTCCTGAAGGGACCGGCGGGCAGGGCGTTCTTCGAGGCGCAGGGCTTTTCCGTGATCCCGGCCGGCCGGTGACGCCGGCCCCCGTCCAGCAACGAAGGCAATCCGATGAAGATCTCAGCGCGCAACGTCATCAAGGGTAAGGTCATGTCGGTGGAGAAGGGCGCGACCACCGCCCACGTCAAGATCGAGATCGCAGCCGGCCAGATCGTCACCGCGGCGATCACCAACGAGGCCGTCGACAGCCTCAAGCTGACGGTCGGCGGCGAAGCCTACGCCGTGGTCAAGGCCTCCGACGTGATGATCGCCGTCGATTGATTGTTTCCGCACCTGTCGGGGCCGATCTTCGGCGGCGATCACGCCTTGAGCGGCACGGCAAGTCTGGTCGAGGCAAGTTCGAGGACCCGAATGACATCGTCCCGGTCGAGGGTGCGATAGGCGTCGAGCACGTCCTCCAGCGACAGGCCGTCGGCTAGGTTCTCGAAGAGCACCTCTACGGGGACACGGGTCCCGCGGAACACGCGCCGGCCGCCCAGCACATCCGGGTCCGACGTGATCAGGTCATCCAGCGACGGCCGCATCCGGCGATCTCCATGCCCCGCGTCCGGGCAGGCCGAGGATACGCCGTTCGGCGCCGCGTCTCCAGCCCCGCCGTCGCCGTCGCGGCGCGCCGACCACGCCGCGTTCGCGGCGCGTCAGGCGAGGATCGGCGTGCACACCGAGCGCCCGTGGCCGGGTAGCGGCACCACGGCCACGGCGACGCCGTAGACGCGGGCGAGGATGGCCGGGGTGATCGTGTCCTCGGGGCGCCCTAGCGCCACGAGGCGGCCGCCGTGCAGCAGCGCGACGCGGTCGGCGCAGAGGAAGGCGTGGCCGGGGTCGTGCGTGGAGAGCACCACCGCGATGCCGGTGGCCGAGAGGCGGCGGACCTGTTCGAGCACGCGGGTCTGGTTGCCGAAATCGAGGCTGGCGGTCGGCTCGTCCATCACCAGGATGCGAGGTTCCCCGGCGAGCGCGCGGGCGATCAGCGCCATCTGCCGCTCGCCGCCGCTGATCTCGGTGTAGATGCGCTCCGCCAGATGCCCGATGCCGAGCGTCGCGAGCGCGGCTTCCGCGGCCTCGGCGTCGGCGCGGCCGGGCCCGGCGAAGGGTTTGAGCCGGGCGGCGCGGCCCATCAGCACCACCTCGCGCACGGTGAACGGGAAGAACGCCGCGTGCGCCTGCGGCACGTAGGCGATGGCGCGGGCGACCCGCGCGCGCGGCCAGCGCGAAAGGTCCGCGCCGTCGAGCCGGATGCGGCCGGCTTTCGCGGGCAGCAGGCCGAGCAGGGTCTTGAACAGGGTGGTCTTGCCGCCGCCGTTCGGCCCGAGCAGGCACAGCACCTCGCCCGCTTGCAACGAAAAACTCACCTCGGCGCCGACGGTCCGCGCGCCGTAGCCGAAGGCGAGGTCCTCGACCGCGAGCATCACGCCCAGCCCCGCCTGCCCGCCGCGAGCAGCCACAGGAAGAACGGCGCGCCCACCAGCGCCGTGAGGATGCCGAGCGGCACCTCGATCGGCGCGATCGTGCGCGCGGCCAGATCGACCGCCACGAGGTAGCCGGCGCCGAGCAGCGCCGAGGCCGGCAGCAGGCGGCGGAAGTCCGGCCCGACGAGGCCACGGGCGACGTGGGGCACGATCAGGCCGATCCAGCCGATCACCCCCGTCACCGAGACGGCCGCCGCGGTGACGAGCGTCGCCGCCGCGATGAAGAGCGGGCGCAGCCAGCGCGTCTCGACGCCGAGCGCGCGGGCCTCCTCCTCGCCCAGGCTCATCAGGTTCATGCGCCAGCGCAGGAGCACCAGCGGCAGCAGCCCGAGCAGGACGGCCGGCAGGATCGCCAGCACGTCGCCGGCCGTGACGGAGGCCAGGCTGCCGAGCAGCCAGTAGGTGATGGCGGGCAGCTGATTGTAGGGGTCGGCCAGCACCTTCAGGAGCGAGATCGCCGAGCCGAGCACCGCGCCGACGGCGACGCCGGCGAGCACCAGCGTCAGCACCGGATCGTGCCGCCGCACCAGCGCGCCGACCGCGTAGACGGCCGCCACCGCGCCGAGCCCGCCGGCAAAAGCCATCGCCTGGATCGCCGGAACCGGCAGCGCGAGGTAGATCCCCAGGACCGCCCCGAGGCCGGCGCCGGCCGAGACGCCCAGGATGTCGGGTGAGACCAGGGGGTTGCGGAACAGGCCCTGGTAGGTCGCGCCGGCCGAGGACAGCGCCGCGCCGACGACGAGGGCGGCGGCCACCCGCGGCAGCCGGACCTGGAGCACCACGACCTGCGCGGTCGCATCGCCGGGAGTGGTCTCAAAATGAGCGGTCCCCAACAATCTTGCGACCAGGATCGCGAACACGTCGGCCACCGGCACCGGGAACTTGCCCGAGGCCAGCGCCACCAGCACGAGGACGGCGAGGCCCGCGACCGCGGCGAGCGCGCGCGAGACCGCCAGGGCCCGACGGCGCGGCGCGCGCAGGCCCGCGGCGGCGGGCGTCATCGCCGGGCCGGCACCGCGCCGGCGAGCAGCGCCTCGACCTGCGCCGGGTCGAGGGCGACGTGGTAGAAGCGCGCGTAGAAGTCGGCGACGACCGTCGGCAGCGGCTCCGGGAACAGCGCCGGGTAGAGCAGGCGCGCCAGCCAGCGCACGCCGATCAGGCGGTTGACGCCCGGCGGGGCGTCGAACCACGCGAACGGCAGCGCCGGCGTGTGGTGGACCCGGCCGTCGCGCACCGCCTTCACCGCGCCCCAGAGCGGGTCGGAAGGGGCGGGGCGGAAGGCCGGATCGAGGGCGACGATCACGTCCGGGTTCCAGGCCAGCACCTGCTCGGCCGAGACGTTCGACAGGCCGTTGCCGCCGGTGGCGACGTTGCGCGCGCCGACCACGTCGAGGATCTCGGTGTTGATCGAGCCCGAGAACCCGGTCTCGAGGCCGCGGGGGCCGCGGGCGTAGTACACCCGTGGACGCTCCGCCTCCGGGACCTTGCCGATGCGCTCGGCGACCTCGTCCACGACGCGCTCGGCGTAGGCCGCGAGCGCGGTCGCCGCCTCCGCCTCGCCGAGCAGCGCGCCGAGCTGCCGATAGGTGTCCGCGGTCCGGCCGAAGGTGCCGTCGAGCAGGATGTAGGGGATGCCGGTCTGGGCCTGCACCCGGTCGGCGAGCGAGGCGTAGGTCGGTCCCGTCGCACCGACATCGACGATCAGGTCGGGCTTCAGCGCCAGCACCGCCTCGACGTCGGCGGTGCCGCCGCGCCCGGTGAGACGCCCGGTGGCGGGGAGATTCCAGGTGGCGCGTGCGAGGAACGGCCGCTCCTCGGGAGAGGGGGACCGCACCCATCCGGCCATCTTCTCGGGCGCCAGGGTGTAGAGCAGCACCGAGGCCGGCGGGCCGGCGGCGACCACCCTGGCCACGCGGTCCGGCAGCTCGACGGTGCGGCCGGCGGCGTCCGTGAAGGGCCGCGCCCAGGCCCGGCCGCCGAGCCCGGCGAGGAGCGCCAAGGCGAGGAGCGCCGGGACGAGGGCAGCGCGGGCGATCGGCGTTTCCGTTCGTCGATGGGGCGGCATGCGGGGAAACGATCTCGGGTCCGAGGGTGGGCGAGGTCACCCTATGCGCGGCCGAGCCCGAGGGCCATGCGGCGGAAGCCACTGAGGGGCCTGCCCCGTTTCCCCGGGGTCCCGCTCAGGCCGGGTCACGGGTCCTCCCGCCGCCGCTCCGGTCGTCCGGGAAAGCGGGGGCGGGGCGGGGCTCGTCCCGGCCGGGCGCGAACACCCGGGCCAGGGTCGCCGCCGCGGCGGCGTCCTCGGCGAAGCCGCCGCGGAACCCGTCGCGGCGAGCGGCGCGCGCCGCCCGCAGGGTCGCGTCGGGGCCGGCCGACGCGCAGGGCGCGTCGAGCGCCGGCACGCCGGTGGCGGCGGCGGCCAGCACGAGGAGGCCGCGGGCCTGCGCGAGCGGCGCGGGCCACGGCTCGGGATCGACGGCATCGAGACCGAGGTCGCGGGCGAGGTCCGAAGGCTCCCAGAACAGGCCGGCAAGGCGCGGACCGGCGACGGTAGCGAGCCGCATCAGGCCGCGGGCGGTACCGAAGCCGGCGAGGATTCGGGTGGCGCCGTCGGGCAGGCCCGCCTCCGCCTCGTGGACGGCAAGGCCCACCGCGAGGCGCGCGATCTCGATGCCGTCGGCGACGCGCGGCAGCACGATGCCGTCTGGGCGAAGCGCCAGCGCCGCCTCAAAGTCCGTCGCGCCGGGGGCGACCCGGACGTAGAGCGCCGGCGCGCCGGGGCGCCGGCGCAGGCCGTCGAGCCAGTCCGGTGCCGTTGCAGGCGGGTGGGCCAGCACCAGCACGTCGGCGTGGGCGGTGTCGGGCGCGCCGCCCTCGGGCGACGCGATCAGCAGGACGCGCATGGCACGGGCCGGACAAGGAGGGCTTCAGGCTTTCTTTACCATGACCGCAACAGGATCGGGCATCGGAGGCACGCGGGTGCGGCGCCTCACGCATCGCCTGCCCGGCGGCGCGGGTCTCGAAGCGGCGATCGATGTTCCTGTTCACCACGCCCTCGAACCCTCAGCCGGCCGCGGCGCCCCCGCGGGCCGCGGGTGCGCAGGGTCCCGTGGTCGATGCGATCCGCGATGGGGCGCAGAGCAGCGGCGTCGGCTTCGACTACCTGCTGGCCACCGCGCAGCGGGAATCCGCCCTCGACCCGTCCGCCAAGGCCGGCACCTCGACGGCGACCGGGCTGTTCCAGTTCATCGAGCAGACCTGGCTCGGGGTGATGAAGAGCGCCGGGCCGAAGCTCGGCCTCCAGACTTACGCCGACGCCATCGTCGCGCGGCCCGACGGCACCTACGCGGTCGCCGACGCGACCCAGCGCCAAGCGATCCTCGATCTCCGGCGCGACCCGAAGATCGCGGCGACGCTCGCCGGCGCCTTCACCCAGAAGAACGGCGAGGCGCTGTCCGCGGCGCTCGGGCGCGAGCCCACCGCCGGCGACCTCTACGCCGCCCACGTGCTCGGTGCCAGGGGTGCCGCGACGCTGATCGCCGCCGCCCAGGCGAGCCCGGAGCGGGCCGCGGCGCTCGACATGCCGGAGGCGGCCGCCGCCAACCGCGGGCTGTTCTACGACCGCAGCGGCCGGCCGCGCACCACGGCCGAGCTCTACGCGAGCCTGTCGTCGGCCGCCTCCGGCCGCGCAGCGGCGAGCGACGTCACCGTGCTGACGCAAGGGACCGGGGCCGGCATCGCCACGCCGCCCGCGGCGGCGAGCGCCTACGCCGCGGCCGGCGGCGACCTGCGCACCCTGTTCCAGACCGACCGGCGCCAGGGCGCGCTCTCGGACGGCGTCGCGAAACTCTGGCAGGGCCGCGCGACGGAGACCGTCCGCCCGGCGCCGAGCTACTTCCCGCGCTCCGACCCGAGCCTCGATTCGACCGTGCCGGCGGCAGCCGTCGCCTCGGCGGAGCCCGAGGCGACGGCCACGGTCGCGGCTCCGGTCGTCCCCCTCGCGACGCGGGCGGGCCGGGTGCTGGTCGACCCACCGCCGCCGCCGCGCCGGCCGCCGGAATTCGCGCCGCGCGCAGCCGCCGCCGGCACTGCGTCCCTGTTCGCGAACCGGAGCGGCCCATGAACATCCGCCAGTTCCTCGCCTGCACCCAGGCCAGCTCGGCCGGACGCCGGGCGGAGGCCGCCGCCGCGCTGACGCGGGCCTTCCTCTACGGCAACCTCGAAGCCGACGCCGCCTGGGAGGCCAAGACCGCGATCCTGGCGCTGCTGGACGACCCCGCGCCGGTGGTCCGCCGCGCGATGGCCGAGGCCTGCGCCGGCTCGGCCCGCGCCCCGCGCCCGCTCGTGGTGGCGCTCGCCTCCGACCAGACCGAGGTGGCCTGCCTCGTGCTCGCCAGTTCCCCGGTCCTCACCGATGCCGACCTCGTCGACGCCGCCGCGATGGGCTGCGAGGCGGTGCGCGCGACGATCGCCGCCCGGCATCACCTCTCGCACGCCGTCGCCGCGGCGATCGCCGAGATCGGCGGGGCCGACACGCTGGCGGTGCTCGCCCGCAACCCCACCGCGCGGATCACCACCGGGCGGATGCTGCGCATGGTCGAGCGCCACGGCGGCGCGGCGCAGGTGCGCGAGGCGTTGCTGGCGCGGGCCGACCTGCCGATCGAGGTGCGCCACGCGGTCGGCGGGCAGTTGGCGCGGACGCTGTCGGCCTTCGTCGTCGGATGCGGCTGGCTCTCGCCCGACCGCAGCGCCCGGATGAGCCGCGAGGCGGGCGAGCGCACGGTGCTCGACCTCTGTGACGGCGCCGGCGCGGCTGCGACCGCGCGCGTGGTCAAGCACCTGCGCACCACCGGGCAGCTCACTGCCGGGTTGATCCTGCGGGCGATCCTGTCCGGTCAGGTCGCCTTCGCCGAGACCGCGTTTTCCGATCTCACCGGCCTCGATCACGCCCGCGTCGGCGCGCTGATGCGCGAGCCCCGCGGCATCGCCGACCTGCACCGCCGCGCGGGACTGGCCGAGGCGCTGCTGCCGGCGGTCGCCGCCGCGCTCTCGGCGTGGCGCGAGGCCGCCGACGGCGCCGGTTCGCTCCGCGGCGCCGGCCTGTCGCGGCGGATGATCGAGCGGGCGATCACCGCCTGCGAGGACATGCCGTTTGCCGAGATGCAGGGCGTGATGGCGCTGCTGTCGCGCTACGAGGCCGAGGCCGCCCGCGACGAGGCGCGCGGCATCGCCCGCGCCATCGCCGAGCAGGCGCTCGGTCGCGAGGCCGCCCGCCGCGAGGCGGCGGAGACCGAGGCGGCGTGGCGCAGCGCCCAGGACGCGGCGGCGAGGCGCGCACCGGACCATGATGCACAGGAACCGATGGCGCAGGAACCGACGGCATCGGACCGGATCGCGATCGAGCCGCGCGACCGCATCGGCGACCGGTGGCAGGAGGCGGCCGAAGCCGACACGGCGCAGGGCCGCACCGACCCCGTCGGCGTCATCCTCGACGCCCTGCCGGACGCGATCCTGGCAAGCTTCCGTGAGGAGCAGGAGCGGCTGCGCCTCACCGCGGCAGCCGCGGCAGACGCCGTGCTCGACACGCTCTCCGACGCGCTCATCGCCCGCTACCGCGAGACCCCGGAGCGGGGCCGCCTCGCCGCCTGAGCGCAGCGGACGGCCCGCGCCCCGCCGCTGCGGGGGAAGCCGAGCCGGCAGTTTCCCGGGAGACGCCGTCCGGCCTCCGCTCCCGTGCGGGAAGGGGTTGGGGTGAGGGGCGCGTCGTGCGAATCCGCGCCCTGCGGTTGCGCGGGCTCGAGCGATCCACCCCACGCCCCAGCCTTGTCGCGCGAACCTTGTCGCGCGCAAGGCGATGCTGCAAAGCGTGCCCGTCCGATCGACAGGGCCGCCCCATGCACGACATCCGCGCCATCCGAGAGAACCTGGACGCCTTCGACCGCGACCTCGCGCGCCGCGGCCTCGCGCCGCTCTCGGGCGACCTGATCGCGCTGGACGACGCGCGCAAGGGTACGGTCTCGGCGGCGCAGGAGAACCAGGCGCGCCGCAACGCGCTGGCGAAGGAGATCGGCGGTGCCAGGAAGGCGAAGGACGAGGCGCGCGCGGCCGAGTTGATGGCCGAGGTCGCCCGCCTCAAGGCGGCGGCGCCGGGGCTGGAGACGGCGCAAGGTGCGGCCGCCAAGACCCTCGACGACACCCTCGCCGCGATCCCGAACCGGCCCAAGGCCGAGGTGCCGGACGGCGCCGACGAGCACGGCAACGTCGAGCACCGCCGCTTCGCCTCCGCGCGGGCGCAGCTCGGCGAGGGCCGCCAGCACTTCGAGCTCGGCGAGGCTTTGGGCCTGATGGACTTCGAGGCCGCGACGAAAATCTCGGGCTCACGCTTCGTGGTGCTGAAAGGTCAGATCGCCCGGCTGGAGCGGGCGCTGGGGCAGTTCATGCTCGACCTGCATACGCAGGAGCACGGGTATCTGGAGGTGGCGCCGCCGATCCTCGTGCGTGACGAGGCGATGTTCGGCACGGCGCAGTTGCCGAAGTTTGAGGACGATCAATTCGCAGCAAATACCTCAACGTTTACCTCCGAATGGAGGGAAACAACCCTTCAGTCGCTGAAAACCGTATTTTCTGCTTCTGATGCAGATAAAGACTCGCCTGAAAAGGTCGTGCGTGTTGTCCAGAGCCTTATGAAGATTGCTGAGCGAGAAGCTCGCAAGATGCAACGCTGGCTCATCCCCACGGCCGAAGTCCCCCTCACCAATCTTGTCCGCGAATCGATCCTCGCCGAGGACGAACTTCCCCTCCGCGTCACCGCCCTCACCCCCTGCTTCCGCGCGGAGGCCGGCGCGGCGGGGCGCGACACCCGCGGGATGCTGCGGCAGCACCAGTTCAACAAGGTCGAGCTGGTCTCGATCACCACACCGGAGAAGTCCGCCGAGGAGCACGAGCGCATGCTCGACTGCGCCGAAACGGTGCTCAAGAAACTCGACCTGCCGTTCCGGACGATGACGCTCTGCACCGGCGACATGGGCTTCGCGAGCCAAAAGACCTACGACATCGAGGTCTGGATGCCGGGGCAGAAGACCTTCCGCGAGATTTCCTCGTGCTCGGTCTGCGGCGATTTTCAGGCGCGACGGATGGGCGCCCGGTACCGTAAGGACGGCAAGCCCGCCTTCGTCCATACCCTGAACGGCTCGGGCGTGGCGGTCGGCCGCGCGCTGATCGCGGTGCTGGAGAACTACCAGAACCCGGACGGCAGCGTGACGGTCCCGTCCGCGCTCGCGCCCTACATGGGCGGGATCACCCGGATCGAGGGACCGAGACACTGATGCGCATCCTGGTCACCAACGACGACGGCATCCACGCGCCGGGCCTGGAAACCCTGGAGGCCATCGCCAGGACGCTGTCCGACGACGTCTGGGTGGTGGCGCCCGAGACCGACCAGTCCGGCGTCTCGCATTCGCTGTCCTTGAACGACCCCTTGCGCCTGCGCCACATCTCGGAAAAACGCTTCGCGGTGAAGGGCACGCCGTCCGACTGCGTGATCCTGGGCGTGCGCCACATCCTGGCCGAGCACAGGCCGGACCTCGTGCTGTCGGGCGTCAACCGCGGCCAGAACGTGGCCGAGGACGTGACCTATTCCGGCACCATCGCCGCGGCGATGGAGGGCACGATCCTGAACATCCGCTCGATCGCCATGAGCCAGGCCTACGGGGCGGGGGGCCGCGGGAGCCTGAAGTGGCACTGCGCCGCCCATCACGGCCCGGCGGTCGTCAGGAAGATCCTGGAGACCGGGATCGAGCCGGGCATCCTGATCAACGTCAACTTTCCCGATTGCGAGCCGGAGGCGGTCGCCGGGATCGCGGTGGCCGCGCAAGGCCAGCGCAACCAGGCGCTGCTCGCCATCGACGCGCGCACCGACGGGCGCGGCAACCCGTATTTCTGGCTGGCCTTCGCCAAGGCGCGGTTCGAGCCGGGCAACGGCTCCGACCTCAAGGCGATCGCCGAGAAGCGCATCTCGATCACGCCGCTGCGCCTCGACCTCACCGACGAGCCGACGCTGACGCGCTTCGCGCAGGCGTTTTCGGAGTAGGGTTATGTTTCCCGAGTAGAGGTCTCTTGCGCCCCCGCAGGGTTTCACCCCACCCTCACCCCTCATCCTGAGGTGCCGCGTCAGCCGCCTCGAAGGAGCCCTCCAGGGATCGCGAGCGTACTGGAGGGCTCCTTCGAGGCCCGCTGACGCGGGCACCTCAGGATGAGGGGTGAGGGTGGGGAAGTTCGGTGCGGTCGCGTTGCGAAACGGAGCCTGCCCGCGTGAGCCTCGTCCTCATACCCGGCTTCATGGCCGATGCCGGCCTGTGGGACGACATGGCTGGTGCGCTCTCCGCCGCTGGACCGGTCGTCCATGCCGACTTGAGCCGCGACGATTCGATTCCGGCGATGGCGCGCCGCCTGCTCGCGGAGGCGCCGGAGCGCGTCGTGCTCGTCGGGTTCTCGATGGGCGGCTACGTCGCTCGCGAGGCGGCGCGGCTGGCGCCGGAGCGGGTGCGCGGCCTGGTGCTGGTCGCGACCTCGTCGCGGCCCGACACCCGGGAGCAGATCGTCGCCAAGCGCATCGCCGTGGAGCGGGTCGAGGCTGGGCATTTCGCGGGCCTGAGCCGCGCCGCGGTCGCCGCCTCGCTGCACCCGGACCGGGCCGGCGACGAAGCGATGATCGCGCGCATCCGCACCATGGGGATGCGCCTCGGGCGGGACGCCTTCCTGCGCCAGTCCCGGCTGGATCGCGTCGGCGACGGCGCGCGGCTGTCCGCCATCGCCTGCCCGACGCTGGTGATCGCGGGCCGGCAGGACGCCCTGCGCGGCGTCGCGGAATCCGAGGAACTGCGCGACGCCATTCCCGGCGCGCGGCTGGAGATCGTCGAGGGGTCCGGCCACATGCTACCGCTCGAGGCGCCCGGCGCGCTGGCGGCGTTCATCCTGGCGTGGCTCGGCGACCTGCCGCCATGACCGGTCCGCGCGAGGGGCTCGCCGGGCACGACGGCCTCGGTGCCGCGGTCGAGAACGCCGCCTTCGTGCTGGCGCTGCGCGGGCGCGGCACCCGCGACACGGGCGTGCTGCGGGCGATGGAGCAGGTGCCCCGCGCCCGCTTCGCGCCGCCGGCCCACCGCCACCTCGCCCGCCGCGACCTCGCCCTGCCGCTGCCCTGCGGCGCGGCGATGGCCGCGCCGAGCACGGTCGCGACGATGCTGACCCTGCTGCGGGTCGAGGCGGGGATGCGCGTCCTCGAGATCGGCACCGGCTCGGGCTACGTCACGGCGCTGCTGCTGCACCTCGGCGCGGACGCGGTCACCGGCCTGGAACGCTACGCGACGCTGGCCGCCCTCGCGACGGCAAGCCTCGACGGCGCCCGCGCCCAGGTGGTGCAGGGGGACGGGCTGGCGGAGGCGGGGGAGGGCGGGTTCGACCGCATCCTCGTCCACGGCGCCGTGGCCATGCCGCCACCGCACTGGGCCGCCGCGCTGAACCCCGGCGGACGCCTCGTCGCCGGATCGGGGACCGGCCTCGTCGTGGCCGCGCGCACGGCGGCGGGCCTGCGCGCGGAGCCGGGGCCGCCGCTGCGCCTCGCGCGCCTGGTGCCGGGGCGGGCCTCGGCACTGTAGCCCCGGCACCGCACCGGCTCCCGCGCCGGCCCGAACGTGGTGAACGGGAACGGTTGTTTAACCTGAATCCGTCTTGAATGACGTCATCAAGTTGCGTCAGGCAAACGGGTGCGTCGATGCGGGTTCGCGGAACAAGTCGGGGGATGAAGACGCTGTCGCGCTTCGCGCTCATCGGCGTCATCGGCGGCGGTGCCGCGGCGTGTTCGTCGGACGCCTCGCGTCTCGACAGCCCCTTCACCAATCCGTTCGCCTCGAACCTCGCGAGCGAGCCATCGGCCACCGGCAGCCTGCCGGACATGCCGGCCTCCGCCCCGATCCGCACCGGCCGCATCCAGTCGGAATCGCTCGGCGCGCCGATCGCGCCGCGGCCGGGCCCTATGGCCGCCCGCCCGCCGACGCAGCCGATGGCGCAGACCACCCGCGTCGCCTCCACCGGCGCCGCCGGCTGGAACGCGCAAGGCGGCACCACCATCACCGTGTCGCGCAACGACAGCCTCAACCAGATGTCGGCCCGCTTCGGCGTGCCGGCCTCGGCGATCCTGTCGGCCAACGGGCTGACCAGCGCGAGCCAAGTGACGCCCGGCCGCCAGATCGTCATCCCGGTCTACAACGCGTCGGGCATGAACCCCGCCGCCGCGCCGATGACGGCGCGCACCGTCCCGGCCGCGCCGTCCGAGCGGGTCAAGGCGGCTGAGACCAAGCACCAGGACGAGGCGAAGGCCGAGGCGAAGCGCAAGGAAGCGGCCAAGGAAGCGGCCAAGGAAGACGCCAAGGAAGCGGCCAAGGAGGCCGAGGCGAAGAAGCTCGCCGACAGGCGCGCCGAGGAGAAGGCGCGCAAGGAAGCTGCCCTGAAGGAGGCCGACGCCAAGAAGCGTCATCTTCGTCCGGGCCAGGTCGCCAAGGCCGAGACGAAGCCGCAGGCCAAGGTCGACGCCAAGGTCGACGCCAAGGCCGACAGGAAGGCTGATGCGGCGCGCAGGGCCGAAGCCGAGGCCAGGCTCGCCAAGGCAGACGCCGCGAAGGAAGCGGCGAAGAAGGTCGCGGAAGCGAAGGCCGCCAAGGCCGCATCCGAGAAGGTCGCCGCCGCCAAGCCGGAACCCGTCAAGGTCGCCGTCGCGGAGAAGCCGGAACCCGCCAGCACCGGCTCGGTCGCGCCCGACCAGACCTTCCGCTGGCCGGCCAAGGGCCGGGTGATCTCCGGCTACGGCTCGTCGGGCAACGAGGGCATCAACATCGCGGTGCCCGAGGGCACGGCGGTGAAGGCGGCGGAGGACGGCACGGTCGCCTATGCCGGCTCCGACGTGAAGGGCTACGGCAAGCTCGTTCTGGTGCGCCACTCCAACGGCTACGTCTCGGCCTACGCCCACAACGGCGAACTCGACGTGAAACCGGGCGAGAAGGTGAAGCGCGGCCAGACCATCGCCAAGTCCGGCGCGTCGGGTAACGTCACCTCGCCCCAGCTCCACTTCGAGATCCGCAAGAGCGGCGCCCCGATCGACCCGATGTCGCAGCTCGCGAGCAACTGACCGCGCCCGGCTCCGGCGCTCGAACGGCGGCCCGGTAGGCCGTCGCCTCGCGTTTCGGGCACGGGTCTTCTTCCGTTGTGGGGAAGGGGGGATGGTCTTCGCGATACGGCCCGCGCAGGGCTTAGCCCTGCGGCACCTGCAAGGTCCCGTCGGGGCTGTGGTGATCGACGGTCGCCGGGAGCACCTTGGCCAGCACCGCGAGCACCTGATCGGCCGGGATGCCGAGTTTCTCAGCGATCTGCCGCGCCTGCTCGCTGTTCATCACGGTGCGCAGGTCCTCGGTGGTGATCGGCTCGTTGGGGCCGCGCCCGAGCCAGGAATTCACCTGCGCGGCGTAGCCGGAGTTCTGGAGCTGGTTCAGCAGGCCCTGGAGGCCGCCCGGCAGCACCCGCTCGATAATCGTAGGCAGCGCCTCGATTGCGGCCTGCCCGAGACTTCCGCCGAGGGCGCTCTTGAGGGTGTCGTAGAGACTCATCGCGTGGGTCCTCGCCGGAATCGTGCCGGCAGTCTACCGTCAGGGGCGCCCCAGGCCACAAGCTCACGCCACCTGCGTCGAGAACTGCATCTGCGGCGCGAGCATGCCGTCCGGGCTCTGGCGATCGACCGCGCCGGGCAGGAATTCGGCGAGCGTCGTCGCCACGCGCCCGGCCGGGATGCCGAGTTCGGCGGCGAAGCGCGCGGTCGCCTCCGGCGAGAGCAGGGCCGCGTAGACCTCGGGTCCCAGGGCGGCGTTCGGGCCGGACCCGAGCCAGGACGCGACCGCCGCGTCGTGGCCGGCATCGCGCAGGGCGTCGAGGAAGCCGGGCAGCCCACCCCGGAAGATCTTGGCGAAGGCCATCGGCAGGGCGCCGCCGCCGATCCGGTCGATGCTCGCCTCCGCCCGGGCGAGCGCACTCCCAAACACGTCGAACAGCCCCATGATGTCGCATCCCTCCCGCTCGGCCGCCCGCCGACCGGGGCACCAGCCGGCGGGAAGTCGGGCGGCGGGGAGTATCGGCAAGCGCCTGCGGCGAAGCGGCCCGATCCGGGCGCCCGGTCGCGCGTCCTTGTCAGTCGAGCGTCCTGCCGAGCCGCCCGGCAAGATCCTGGATGAACTGGAACGCGGTGCGGCCCGAGCGCGAGCCGCGGGTGGTGGCCCATTCCAGCGCCTCGGCGCGGAGTGCCTCCGGCTCGACCGGCAGCGCGTACCGCCCGGCATAGGCGCGGATCATCGCGAGGTACTCGTCCTGGCTGCACGTGTGGAAGCCGAGCCAGAGGCCGAAGCGATCCGACAGCGAGACCTTCTCCTCCACCGCCTCGCCGGGGTTGATCGCGGTCGAGCGTTCGTTCTCGACCATCTCGCGGGCCAAGAGGTGCCGGCGGTTGGAGGTGGCGTAGAACAGCACGTTCCCGGGCCGCCCCTCGATGCCGCCGTCGAGCGCGGTCTTGAGCGACTTGTACGCGGTGTCGTCGGCATCGAACGAGAGGTCGTCGCAGAACACCACCCAGCGGTGCGGGTCGGGGCGCAAGCCGGCCATCAGGTCCGGCAGCGCCTCGATGTCCTCGCGGTGGATCTCCACGAGCTTCATCGGCAGCGATCCCGCGGGCCGCCGGGCGTTGATCGCGGCATGCACCGCCTTGACCAGCGAGGACTTGCCCATGCCGCGGGCACCCCAGAGCAGCGCGTTGTTGGCCGGCAGCCCGCGGCTGAACCGCTCGGTGTTCTCGGCCAGGATGTCGCGCGCCCGGTCGATGCCGGTGAGCAGGCCGATCTCGACCCGGCTGACCCGCGGCACCGGGACCAGCCGGCGCTCCGCCCCCCACAGGAAGGCGTCGGCGGCGGCCGTGTCCGTCGCCGGCCGCGCCGGCGGCGCGGCGCGCTCGAGCGCCGCAGCGATGCGCTCGAGCAGGGGGAGCAGCGTGTCGAGGGTCGTCGCTTGCGGCATGGCGATCGCTTCGGATGAGGCACGGAACGCACGGCCCTACGCGCGCAGGTCCCGGCCTGCAACGTGCGGGGCCGGCCGGCGTTGTCGGCACGAACCGACACCGGAGGTCCGCCTTGATCTTTCCCGCCACGACCGCGCTCTTTACCGCCCTGGTCTTCGCCGGGCTGTCGGCCTGGGTGATCGGCGGCCGCGTGTCCGGCAACGTCCTCCTCGGCGACGGCGGCCAGGACGCGCTGCAGAAGCGCATCCGCTCGCACGCCAACTTCTCGGAATACGTGCCCCTGACGCTCGGCCTGATCGCGCTGCTGGAGGCGGGCGGGAGCCGTCCTTGGATCGTCGTGACCCTCCTCGCGGTGCTGCTCGTCGCGCGAATCCTGCACCCGATCGGCATGCTCGCGCCCGCCAACGCGCCGCGGCAGTTCGCCTGCCGGGGCGGCGGCGTGATCGCCACCCTTCTCGTCATGGCGGCGGCGGCGATCCTGCTGCTGGTCCGCGTCGTGTGAGGCCGGGGCCGGCCCGGCGTTGCTTTCGGGTCGCCCGTGGCTATAGTCCGCGCGCTTTTGACAAGGCCCGGCGACGCGTCAGGACGCGGGTGCGGGCCCGTTCCCACATGAGGAGACGCGCTTGATCACCCCCGCCTTCGCGCAAGGGGCCGGCACCGTTGCCGGCGGAGCCGAGATCGCCTTGCAGGTGGTTCCGTTCGTCCTCATCTTCGTGATCATGTATTTCCTGATCCTGCGGCCGCAGCAGAGGCGGGTCAAGGATCATCAGGCGCTGGTGAAGAACGTCCGCCGCGACGACACGATCGTCACCAACGGCGGTCTCGTCGGCCGCGTCGTCAGGGTGATGGACGACGCCAGCGAGATCGAGGTCGAGATCGCGCCCAACGTCCGAGTCAAGGTGGTGCGCACCATGATCTCCGAGGTCCGCGTCAAGGGCGGCCCGGTCAAGGCTGCCTGAACCGCCGGGTCAGATGCCGGGCCAAGCCTTTACAGGACTTGGCGCCGGGCAGGACTGTCAGAAACAGAGTCGGCGGATGTTGCGCTTTTCCCGTTCCAAGATCGTCGCGACGCTCGCCGTCATCCTGATCGGCCTGAGCCTGGCCGTGCCGAGCTTCTTCTCCTCCGAGCAGCGCAAAGGCTTCATGGCCGCGCTGCCGGGCTGGTTCCCGGCCTGGATCGTGCCGAGCCGGGCGATCGTGCTCGGCCTCGACCTCCAGGGCGGCTCGCAGCTCTTGTTGGAGGTCGATCAGAACGAACTCGTCGCCTCCCAGGCCAAGGGCTTGCGCGACGAGGTCCGCGGCGTGCTCCAGCGCGAGAGCGTGCGGGCCGACGGCGGCATCGGCATTCTCCAGCGCGGCGTCCAGGTCCGCATCGCCGATGCGGCGGCGCGCGCCAAGGCGATGCCGAAGCTCCGGGACCTGGCGCAGCCGATCTCAAACCCGCTGGTCGGCCAGACGGGCGGGCGGACGCTGGACATCACCGAGCAGCCCGACGGCCTGGTCCGCCTCGCGCTCACCGATGCCGGCATCAACGAGCGCACCCGCCGCGCGGTGACGCAGGGCATCGAGGTCATCCGGCGGCGGCTCGATTCCACCGGCACCACGGAGCCGTCGATCCAGCAGCAGGGCGCCGACCGCATCCTGATCCAGGTGCCGGGCGAGCAAAATCCGGAGCGCCTGGAGCGGCTCCTCGGCTCGACCGCCAAGCTCGAGTTCCGGATGACCTCCGACAACGCGGGCGGCGACGTCGACATGCTGCCCTCGCGCGACGAGAAGGGCGCCAAGGTCCCCGTCGAGCGCCGGGTGATGGCCGACGGCGGCGACCTCACGGACGCGCAGCCGGCCTTCGACCAGCAGAGCCACGAGCCGATGGTGAGCTTCAAGTTCAATCTCAAGGGCGCCCAACGGTTCGGTCAGGCGACCTCGGAGAACGTCGGCCGGCGCATGGCGATCGTGCTCGACAACGAGGTGGTCTCGGCGCCCGTCATCCGTTCCGCGATCACCGGCGGCTCGGGCCAGATCACCGGCAACTTCTCGGTTGCCCAGGCCAACGACCTCTCGGTGCTGCTGCGCGCCGGCGCGCTGCCGGCCAAGTTCACGGTGGTCGAGCGCCGCGTCGTCGGGCCGGGGCTCGGGCGCGACTCGATCCAGGCCGGCAAGCTCGCCACCGGCGTCGCGGCGCTCCTGGTCGTCGCCTTCATGTTCCTGACCTACGGCACCTTCGGCTTCATCGCCAACATCGCGCTCGCGGTCCATGTCGGCCTGATCCTTGGCCTGATGTCGGTGCTGGAGGCGACAATGACGCTGCCGGGCATCGCCGGCATCGTGCTCACCATCGGCACCGCGGTCGATTCCAACGTGCTGATCTACGAGCGCATGCGGGAAGAACATCGCGCCGGGCGCTCGCTGGTCTCGGCGCTCCAGGCCGGGTTCGACCGGGCGTTCGCCACGATCATCGACTCGAACTCGACCATGGCGATCGCTGCCCTGATCCTGTTCTTCCTCGGCTCCGGCCCGGTGAAGGGGTTCGCCGTGGTGTTCATCCTCGGCATCCTGACGACCGTCATCACGGCGGTGACGCTGACGCGGATGATGATCGCGGTGTGGTACAAGTCCTTCCGGCCGAAAGCCCTGCCGTTCTGAGGCCCTGCCGTTCTGATTTCCTCCTGACCGGGGAGCCTCCGAAGAAGAACGCCGACCGAGAGATCCGAAAAAATGCGCCTGCTTCGCCTCTGGCCCGACGAGTCGCACGTCGACTTCATGCGCTTCCGGCGCTTCAGCTTCCCGCTCTCGGCGGTGCTGTCGCTCGCCACCGTCGTGCTGTTCCTGACCGTCGGGCTGAACTACGGCATCGACTTCAAGGGCGGCACGTTGGTCGAGCTTCAGGCCAAGTCCGGCACGGCCGACGTCGGCGCGATCCGCCACGAGGCCGCCGGCTTCGGCTTCGGCGAGCCGGAGGTGCAGGAACTCGGCAGCCAGGGGACGGTGCTGGTGCGCCTGCCGCTCCAGGCCGGCGAGCAGGGCCAGACCGCGGTGATGAACAAGGCGCACGCCGCCTTCGACGCCGCCTACGACTTCCGCCGCACCGAGACCGTCGGTCCCCGCGTCTCGGGCGAACTGGTGCAGTCGGGAACGCTGGGCGTCGTGCTCTCGGTCGTGGCCGTGCTGCTCTACCTGTGGTTCCGGTTCGAGCGCGAGCTGGCGCTCGGCGCCATCGTCGGCACGCTGCACGACATCGTGCTGACCATGGGCATCTTCATCGTCACCCGCATCGAGTTCAACATGACCTCGATCGCCGCGATCCTCACCATCGTCGGCTACTCGCTGAACGAGACCGTGGTGGTGTTCGACCGCACCCGCGAGCTGATGCGCCG
>NZ_CAXTHR010000029.1:0-36771 GCF_964244095.1 uncultured Methylobacterium sp.
TCTCCTCCAGGATGTCCTCCAGGGTCACGAGGCCCATCACCTCGCCGTACTCGTCCACCACCAGCGCGAAATGGGTCTTCTTGGTGAGGAACGCCTTGAGCTGGTCGCGGAGCGAGGTCGTGTCGGGGACGAACCACGTCTCCAGCGCCAGCGCCTCGACCTTGAGCCCGGACGCATCGCCGCCGGCCGCGTCCAGCGCGCGGAGCAGGTCCTTGGCGTGGAGCACGCCGACGACGTTCTCGCTGGTGCCGCGCCAGAGCGGCATCCGCGTGTAGGGCGAGGCCAGCACCTCGCGCACGATCTCCTCGGACGGCAGGTCGGCGTTGATAATCCGCATCTTGGTGCGGTGGACCATCACCTCGGAGACGGTGAGATCCGAGAGGTCGAGCAGGCCGCCGAGCATGTCGCGCTCGGCTTTTGCCACGCCGCCCTCCCGGTGGAGCAGCGCCACCTGGCCCCGGATCTCCTCGGTGGCCGAGAGGATCGACTGGTGCTCGCCGATGGTGATCCCGAACGGGCGCAGCATCAGCCGGACCACGCTCTCGATGGCGATCGCCGCCGGGCCCATGACCGCCACCGCGAAGGCGACCGGCCGCGCCATCAGCAGGGCGGCCTTGTCGGGCTTGGAGATCGCCAGCGTCTTCGGCAGCACCTCGGCGAAGACGATGACCAGCACCGACATGCCCACGGTGGCGTAGATCACGCCGCTCTTGCCGAAGAGCGCGGTGAGCACGCTGGTGGTGAAGGCCGAGGCGCCGATCGCGACGATGTTGTAGCCGATCAGCATCGCGCCGATGAAGCGTTCGCGGATCGCCAGGATGCGGTTGACGATCCGTGCCCGCGGGTCGCCCGACTGCTCCAGGGAGTGCATCCGGGCGCGGGAGGCGGCGGTGAAGGCGGTCTCGGCACCCGCGAAGAAGGCCGAGAGCAGCAGCGAGATCACGACGATGATCGCGGCCAGCCAGAGGTCGGTGTGGGTTTCCATCGTGCCGTAGTTTCAAGCTGACGCCGTCGCGGCCGGCTCGGGATCGAGGCGCGACATCGAAAACTTCTCATAGGGGATTTCGTTTCGGATTGCCGCATCGTCTCGCGACGCCCGCACCGACCGGAGGTACGGCGCCGACACGGGGATCGCGCGGTCCGATCAGGCCGGGCGCAGTTCGTCCTCCAGGAACGCCCGCACCGCCGCCCGGTCGATCCCCGGGGCGATGAAGCTCCGGCCGATGCCGCGGGCGAGGATGAAGGTGAGCGCGCCGTCCTTCACCTTCTTGTCCTGGGCCATGGCGTCGAGGAGCGCGTCGGCATCGCCGCAGCCGCCCGGCACCGCTTGCAGCGTCGTCGGCAGGCCGGCCATGGCGAGGTGGTTGGCGACGCGCCCCGCATCCTGGCCGGGGCACAACCCGAGCCGGGCCGAGAAGCGGAAGGCCAGCGCCAGCCCGATCGCGACGCCCTCGCCGTGGACGAGGCGGGTGGAATCGTACCCGGTCAGGCGCTCCAGGGCGTGCCCGAAGGTGTGGCCGAGGTTGAGCAGGGCGCGCTCGCCGTCCTCGCGCTCGTCGCGCACCACCACGCCGGCCTTGGCGCGGCAGCAGAGCGCCACCGCCGCGTCGCGCTCCGGGCCGCCCGCGAAGATGCCGCGCCAATGCGCCTCGCACCAGTCGAAGAAGCCGGCGTCGGCGATCAGGCCGTACTTGGCCACCTCGGCGTAGCCCGCCCGCATCTCGCGCTCCGAGAGCGTGTCGAGGGTGCCCGTGTCGGCGAGCACGAGGCGGGGCTGGTGGAAGGCGCCGAGCAGGTTCTTGCCCAGCGGCGCGTTGATGCCGGTCTTGCCGCCCACCGAGGAATCGACCTGCGCGAGCAGGCTGGTCGGCACCTGCACGAGGCGCACGCCGCGCCGGAGCGTGGCGGCGGCGAAACCTGCCAAGTCCCCGACGACGCCGCCCCCGAGCGCCACCACGAGGTCGCCGCGCTCGATCCTGTGGGCGAGCAGGCCGTCGCAGACCGCGGCATAGCCGGCATAGGATTTCGAGGTCTCGCCGGGTGCGACGGCGACGAGCCCCGAGCGCAGCCCTGCGGATTCGAGGCTCGCGCGAAGCCCCTCGCCGTAGAGCGCCGCCACCGTCGTGTCGCTGACGATCGCCGCAGCCCGGCCGCCGAGCGCCGCCACGCGGGCGCCGGCGCCCGTGATCAGGCCGCGCCCGATCAGGATGTCGTAGTCCCGGCCCCGGTCGAGCGGGACGTGGACGGTGAGGTGGTCGGTCATCGCGTGCTTCACTGCGCGGCGACCGCGCGGGTCTCGTCGGCCGGGTGGAGATAGGCGTCGAGTGCCTCCAGGACGTCCTGCACCACGCGGTCGTGGGCGACGTCGCGGGACAAGGCCGTCACGTCGGAGCCGGCGTAGACCGGGTGGCGCAGGTTTATGAGGTCGCGCATCGTCGCCTCGGGGTTCTCGGTCTGCAGGAGCGGACGGTTGCCGCGCTTGCGCACGCGCCGCATCAGCACGTCGAGCTCGGCCTTCAGCCAGACCGAGACGCCGGATTCCGCGATCCGCGCACGGGTCGACTCGCGCATGAACGCGCCGCCGCCCGTGGCGAGCACCAGCGGGCCGGCCTTGAGCAGCCGGGCGATCACCCGCGCCTCGCCGTCGCGAAAGCTCGGCTCTCCGTAGATCGCGAAGATGTCGGGGATGGTGAGGCCGGCCGCGGCCTCGATCTCGATGTCGGCATCCTTGAAGATCAGGCCGAGCCGGCTCGCGAGCCTCCGGCCGACGGTGCTCTTGCCCGCGCCCATCAGGCCGACGAGCACGATCGAGCGCGACCCGAGGGCCCGGCGCAGGCGTGCCTCGATCGGTTCGCCGGCCGGTTCGGGCGTGGTCATCGGACGGCACTCGGCATGGTCGGCAGGATGTCGGGTCGGCGAGGGATCGACGGTGGATACGGCTCCGCGCCCGGGTCTTAGCGCGTTTCCGCATCCGCGCGAACCGGGTCCGGCGCACCGGTCCACCGGCGCAGGCGCATCCGGCCGGTGCTGTGGCGCGGCGGGCCTTGCCACCGCCGTGACGGCATGGTGGAACCCGGGTCGCCGCGGCGCGAGATCCCGCCTTCACCGTGCGGCGGCCGCGTGCCCCAGAGGTTCGACCGACGTGCCGACCCTGTTCCGATTCTTCGCCACCCTCGCGATCCTGGCGGGCCTCGTCTTCGCGGGGATGTTCGCCCTGGCGACCTTCGTGACACCGACGCCGCGGGAGATGAGCGTGACCATCCCGGCCGGCAAGCTCCAGCCTGGCGCCAAGTGACGCTGAGCACGACGCCGGACACGACGCCGGCGCGCGCGCGCGCCGGCGCCCCGCGGCCGGAGATCGTGGCCTATCTCGACATGCTCGCCGCCGAGCGGGGAGCGGCGAAGAACACGCTCGAGGCCTACCGGCGCGACCTCGACGATTATCTCGGGTTCCTCGGCGAGGCGGGCCTCGAACCCACGGAGGTCGCGGCGTCGAGCCTGCGCGCCTACGTCGCCGCGCTGGAGCCGCGCGGGCTGAAGCCGGCCTCGGCCGCGCGCCGCCTGTCCTGCATCCGCGGCTTCCACAGGTTCCTCTACGCCGAGGGGCTCGCCGAATCGGACCCGAGCGCGCCGGTCTCCGGCCCGCGCCGGGGCCGGGCGCTGCCGAAGGTGCTGTCGGTCGCCGAGGTCGACCGGCTGCTCGCCGTCGCGCGCGCGCAGGTCGAGGCGGCGGTCGCCGCGGAGGCCGCGGGGCAGGCCCGGCGTGCGAAGCGGATGCTGTGCCTGCTCGAACTGCTCTACGCCACGGGCCTTCGCGTCTCCGAACTGATCGCACTGCCGCGCGCGGCCGCCTCCACCCGCGAGCGGTACCTCGTGGTCCGCGGCAAGGGCGGCCGCGAGCGCCTCGTGCCGCTGACCGACCTCGCCCGCGCGGCGATGCGCGAGCACCTCGCCGCCTCGCCCGGCGGCGAGCGGTGGCTGTTTCCCGCCGACAGCGAGAGCGGCCACCTCACCCGGCAGGCCTTCGCCCGCGACCTCAAGGCGGCGGCCGAGGCTGCGGGCCTGCGGGCCGACCGGGTCAGCCCGCACGTGCTGCGCCACGCCTTCGCCAGCCACCTGCTCCAGAACGGCGCCGACCTGCGGATCGTGCAGGAACTGCTCGGCCACGCCGACATCGCTACGACGCAGATCTATACCCACGTCCTCGACGAACGCCTCAAGAGCATGGTCCGCGACCTCCACCCGCTGATGGACGAGGGGCCGTCGGACGCCGACGGCGTTCCCGACGCATGACGGGACGGATCGCGCTGGTGCGGCGTTGACCGTCGCGGGACGGTTCGGCACGGGGACGGCGGCGGTGGGCGGACGGCATTGGAGAACGGCGGCGCTCCGGGCGCTGAGGCTCGCCGCCAAGCCGGTCCGCCGTGCGCAGGGCCGCGGCGGCCTCGTGCTGGAGCCCTATCGCGGCTACGGCTCGCGCGAGGCGATCTTCCTGATCGGCCGCGTCTTCCGGCAATCGCACCCCGACCGTGCGCCCGGCGACGACGGCCTGCGCACGCACCTGCGCGACATCGCCCGGCGCATCGCGCGGCGCTCGCTTCCGGGCGCTGCCGTCACCGCCCGGTTCGGCGGCGCCGAGGTCCGCGTCGAGACCGACCGGGACGGCTACTTCCGCGTCCACCTGCATCCCGTCACGCTTCCCCCAGGGGACGCCGGCTGGCACGCGGTCGATCTCGTGCTGGAGGTCGAGCCGCCGGTGCGGGCGGTCGGACAGGTCTTCGTCCCGCCGGGGATTGCGGGCTGCGTCGTCGTCAGCGACATCGACGACACCGTGATGCGCACCGGCGTCGCCAACAAGGCGAAGATGCTCTGGCGGCTGTTCGTGGAGGATGCCGGGAGCCGCGTCGCCTTCCCCGGCGTCGCCGCGCTCTACCGCGCGCTCTACGTCGGCCCCGACGGGACCCAGGCCAACCCGATGCTCTACGTCTCGCGCGCGCCCTGGGGCCTCTACGAGATGCTGTCGGCGTTCTTCACGATCCACGGCATTCCGGTCGGCCCGGTGCTGTTCCTGCGCGAGTGGGGCCTGTCGTGGAAAAGCCCTCTCCCCCGTCGGGCGGAGGACCACAAGCGCGCGCTCATCGCGCACATGCTGGCGCTCTACAGCGACCGGCCCTTCGTGCTGATCGGCGACAGCGGGCAGCACGACCCGGAGGTGTACGGCCGGATCGTCGCCGAGAACCCGGGCCGGGTGCGCGCGGTCTACATCCGCAACGTCTCGCGCGAGGTCGCCCGGATCGCCGAGATCGAGCGGCTGGCCGACGCCGTCGCCGCGGCCGGCAGCCGCCTCGTCATCGCCGCCGACAGCACAGCGATCGCCGTGCACGCGGCCGGCCTCGGCCTGATCGCGCCGGAGGCGGTGGCGCGGGTCGCGGCCGAGCGCGCGGCGGAGGGCGAGCCCCGCCCCGCGGAGGCCGCCGTGGCGGCACCGGAAGACCTCGGCGCGGTGCTGGGCGGCGGGGAGGCGGGGACGCCGCCCAGCGTCGTGCTCGACGTGGAGCCCGCGCGCGGGACGGCCGGGCCGTAGGGCATTTTCCGGCGAGCCGGAACTTGGCCATAGCCCCGCGGCGTTCTCCGACGAGCGCCATCGTCGATGGCGCCCGATCACGGCGCGAGAGACAAGCTCATGAAGGCCCTGTGCTGGCACGGCAAGAACGACATCCGCTGCGACACGGTCCCGGACCCGCGGATCGAGGACGCGCGCGACATCATCCTCAAGGTCACCTCCTGCGCGATCTGCGGCTCGGACCTCCACCTCATGGACGGCCAGATGCCGACGATGGAAGCGGGCGACGTGCTCGGCCACGAGTTCATGGGCGAGGTCGTCGAGGTGGGCCAGGGCTTCACCAAGTTCCGCAAGGGCGACCGCGTCGTCGTGCCGTTCAACATCAATTGCGGCGAATGCCGCCAGTGCAAGCTTGGTAACTGGTCGGTCTGCCAGCGCTCGAACCGCAACGCCGCGATGGCGGCGGCGCAGTTCGGCTACACCACAGCCGGCCTGTTCGGGTACTCGCACCTCACCGGCGGCTACGCCGGGGGCCAGGCCGAGTACGTGCGCGTGCCGATGGCCGACGTCGCGCCGATGAAGGTGCCCGAGGGCATGGACGACGAGTCGGTCCTGTTCCTCAGCGACATCCTGCCCACCGGCTGGCAGGGCGCCGAGCATTGCGAGATCAAGGGCGGCGAGATCATCGCGATCTGGGGCGCAGGCCCGGTCGGGCTGTTCGCGATCCAGTCGGCCAGGATCATGGGCGCGGAGCGCATCATCGTCATCGAGACGATCCCTGAGCGCATCGCGCTGGCGAGGAAGTCGGGCGCCACCGACATCATCGACTTCAAGACGGAGGACGTGTTCGAGCGGATCAAGGAGATCAGCAAGGGCGAGGGTGCGGACGCGGTGATCGACTGCGTCGGCATGGAGGCGTCGGCCGGACATGGCATCACCGGCGTGCTCGGCGCGATCCAGGAGAAGCTCACCGCGACGCAGCGCCCCTACGTGCTGAGCGATGCGATCCGGGCGGTGCGGCCCTGCGGCATCGTCTCGGTGCCCGGCGTCTACGGCGGCCCGGTGCCGGTCGACATGGGCTCGATCGTGCAGAAGGGCTTGACGCTCAAGAGCGGCCAGACCCACGTGAAGCGTTACCTCGAGCCGCTGACCAAGCTGATCCAGGAGGGCCGGTTCGACATGACCTCGATGATCACGCACCGCTCCACGGAGCTTGCAGACGGCCCCGACCTCTACAAGGCGTTCCGCGACAAGAAGGACGGCTGCGTGAAGGTGGTGTTCCACCCGAACTGAGCGCCGGTTCGCACCGGCCGCGGACCGCGAAGCCCGCGCGCCGCGGCCGATGTGCTCGCCCGTGTTGACTCCCGTCCGCGCCGGCGCCTAACTGGACGCGGCGGTTCCCCTCGGGGATCAAAAGGGAACGCGGTGAGGGGCTTGCTCCGATGCCGCGGCTGCCCCCGCAACTGTAAGCGGCGAGCCCTCCATCAGCACGTCACTGGGTCTCTTGCGCCTGGGAAGACGATGGGGGGCGGCGACCCGCGAGCCAGGAGACCTGCCGTCAGTCGTGGTCACACGCGAAACGCGTCGGGCGGGGTGCTCCGGCGGGTGTCGGGACGCGTCGGCGCGAGCCGGGGCGGCACGGCTTCGTTCGCGGTGACGTGCCACCACGCGCGTCCGCACGTCCGTTCCCATGCCCGATCCCACCGCGCGTCACGCGTCCGTCCGCATCTGTGGAGGCCACAGGCCCGCGCACGATGACGGCCGCTTCACGCACGAGCGGCCTCGCGATTGTAACATTGTTACATTCGTCATAGGTTCGGGTCCGGGCCGGCCGTCGCGCCGCACCGCCAGAGCCGAAACCGCCGGACCATGCCCGATCCCCGTCCCATCCTCCGCCCTGTGGGCGGACGCGCCACCCTGCGCCTGCTGCTGCTCGCGGCCGCCCTCGGCGCCTCCGGCGCCCATGCTCTACAGGCGGCAACCGGTGTTCCGCCGACCAGCGTGCTCCTCGACACCCTCTCGGTGGAAGGCGACGGCGTCGGCCTGACCCGAGCCGCACCCATCGGCCTGAACCTGCGCACGCCGGACCGTGGCGCGAGCCGCCTCGGCCTGACGCCGCTGGAGACGCCCGGCAGCCTCGACATCATCGCCGGGGAGACCGTGCGCCTGCGCGGCCAGGACACGATCGCGGACGCCGTGACGCAGAACGGCACCGGCATCACCACCATCGCCTCGCCTGGCAACGGCAACGGCGCCTTCACATCCCGCGGCTTTGCCGGCCCGAACTCGATCCAGCAGCTCTACGACGGCACGCGGATGTACGTCGGCGCCAACACGGTGACGTTCCCGTTCGACACCTGGAACGTCGAGCGCATCGAGGTGCTGCGCGGCCCGGCCTCGGTGCTCTACGGCGACGGCGCCATCGGCGGCGTCATCAACGTGGTGCCGAAGAAGCCGACGTTCACGCCGATCAACGTCGTGCGCGCCGGCCTCGGCACCGATGGCATCGCGCGGCTGGCGCTCGATTCAGGCGGCCCGATCGGCGACGCGGTGGCCTACCGCCTCAACATCAGCGGCAACCGCGCCGGCGGCTGGATCGACCCGGTGGGCGACTTCCGCAACCTCGCGGTCTCGGGCGCGATCCTGCTCCAGGCGACGCCGGACCTCGCCTTCACCGTGAGCCACGACCTCGGCTACCAGGAGCCGGCCCGCTACTGGGGCACGCCGCTGGTGAACGGCCGCATCCCGGATGCCATCCGCTTCAACAACTACAACGTCCGCGACGCCAAGATCACCTGGGCCGACAACTGGACCCAACTGAAGACCGAGTGGACGCCGACCGCCGACATCACCGTGCGCAACACCGCCTACCGGCTCCAGAGCCGGCGCCACTGGCTCGACGTGGAGCAGTATGCGTTCAACCGCGGCACCGGGCGGATCGACCGCAGCGACTACCTGGAGATCTATCATCAGCAGGAGCAGGTCGGGAACCGCTTCGACGCCGCCTTCCGCGGCAGCCTGTTCGGGTTCCGCAACGAATTCCTGGCGGGCTTCGACGTGAACCACATCGATTTCCGCCACACCAACAACTTTTATTTCGACCAGACCACGAGCGTTCCGCCGACCAACTACGATCCGGGCTTGTTCCCGGTGAACGGCCGCGCACGGCCGGCCTACGCCACGCAGACCGACCAGGCCTCGGTCTTCGCCGAGGACCGCCTGATCCTCACGGAGAGACTCTCGCTGCTGACGGGCGTGCGCTACGACGCGCCCACCCTTCAACGCGAAAACCTTGTCACCGGCGACAGGTTCGAGAAGAGCTTCCAGGGGCTCGGCTACCGCTTCGGGCTGGTGTTCAACCCGACGCCGGACACCGCGCTCTACGCGCAGTACGCCACCGCCACCGACCCGGTGAACAGCCTCATCACCCTCTCGCAGTCGCTGGCCGGCTTCAGGCTCGCCACCGGCGAGCAGGTCGAGGTCGGCGCCAAAGGGGTGTTCCTCGAGGGTAAAGGCGAGTGGACGCTCGCCGGCTACCGCATCGTCAAGGACAACCTGATCTCGAACGTGCCGGGCCAACTGAGCGTGGCGACGCAGGTCGGCCGGCAATCCTCGCTCGGCGTCGAGGCGGCGCTGTCGTTCCAGGTGACGCCGCTGTGGCGGGTCGATGCCAACTTCGCGCTTCTCAGGGCCCAGTACGACGCCTTCGACCAGACCGTGAACGGCGCCGTGGTCTCCTACGCCGGACGCCAACCGATCGACGTGCCCGAGCGCGTCGCCAACGCCTGGATCAACTACGCCTTCGCACGGGACTGGGAGGCGCGGGTCGGGTTCCAGTACGTCGGCACGGTCTACAGCGACTTCGGCAACCTCGCCCGGCGCCCGGCCTACGGGCTGGTCAACCTCGGCCTCGACCATCAGGTCACGCCGGCCTCGCGCCTGTCGCTGCGGGTCTTCAACCTGTTCGACAAGGTCTACGCGATCAGCGGCAACGCGGTGGACGGCGTCGGCACCAACTGGCTGCTCGGGCGCCCGCGTTCGGTCGAGCTCGCCTTCACGACGGCGTTCTGAGATGGCGAGCGCGCGCCGCATCGCGGGGACGGGCAGGCGCTGGCTGCGTCTCGGCCACCGCTGGCTCGGCATCGTCACCGGCCTGTTCTTCGCGATGTGGTTCGCATCCGGGCTGGTGATGATGTACGTCGCCTTCCCCGCGCTCACCGAGGCCGAGCGCCGCGCCGCCCTGCCGCCGATCGCCTGGGAGCAGGTGCGCGTGCCGCCGGACGCGGCGCTGGCCGGCGAGGAACGCTTTCCCCGCGCCCTCGCCCTGTCGATGCGCGGGCCGGAGCCGGTCTACCGCATCACCGGCTGGGACGGCGCGCGCCGCACGCGCTCGGCCCAGGACGGCCGGGTGCTCGGGGCGGCGAGCCCGGAGGACGCGGTCGCGGTCGCGCTGCACGACCCGCGCGCGGTGCGCCCGCAGGTCCTCGACACGGTCGGGCGCGACCAGTGGTCGGTGGTCGCGCGCTACGACCCGCTGCGCCCGTTCCACCGGGTCGCGCTCGGCGACGCCGCCGGGACCGTGCTCTACGTCTCCGAGTCCACCGGCGAGGTCGCGCTGGACACCAGCCGGCACGAGCGGGCCTGGAACTGGCTCGGAGCGGTCCCGCACTGGCTCTACCTCACGCCGCTGCGCGCGCAGGCGGCGCTGTGGCGCGACGTGGTGCTGTGGGTCTCCGGCCTCTGCATCGCCGGCGCGGGAAGCGGCTTCGTCCTTGGGCTGCTGCGCCTGCGCGCACCCTACCGCGGCTGGGCGCGCTGGCATCACATCGGCGGCCTGGCCGGCGGGCTGGCGCTCATGAGCTTCATCGTCAGCGGCTGGCTCTCGGTGAACCCGAACCGGTGGTTCTCCCCGCGCACCCCGACGCCGGCGATGCTGGAGCGTTACGCCGCCGCGCCCGGCCCGCGCGCCGGCCTCGACCTCGCCGCGATCCGGGCCGGCGCCTGCGCCGACGCGGTCGAGGTGCGCCTGGCCTGGCTCGGCGGCGCTCCGCGCTCCGTCACCGTCTGCCGCGGCGGCGAACACGCCGGCGCGCCGCCCACCGTCGACGGCCTCGTCGGGGCCGCACGCCGCCTCCTGCCCGACGCCGCCCTCGTCGGCGCCGACCTGCTGCGGGAGGCGGACGCGTACTGGTATTCGCACCACCAGGAGCGCCCGCTGCCGGTGCTGCGCGTGGCCTTCGACGACCCGGCCGCGACGTGGTTCCACATCGATCCCGATACGGGCGAGGTCCTGGACCGGCTCGACCGCTCGGGCCGGGTCAACCGCTGGGCGTTCAACCTGCTCCACAGCTTCGATCTCGGCCCCCTCGTGCGCCACCGCCCCGCCTGGGACGCCGTCGTGATCCTGCTTCTCGCGGCGGGCGCGGTGATCGCCGTGTCCGGCGTGGTGCTCGGCTGGCGCCGGCTGCGGCGCGGACGCCCGCTGCCGATCGCGGCGGGATGACGCCGCGCTTCACCCTTGCGCCCGGTCCTGGCTACGATCGCGTGCGAGGGCGCGCCGCGGGCCCTTCGAGGAACGATCCGCGGGAGGAAGCGAGCATGGGCGGCAACGTCCGCGTCGGCCTGGAGGACAGCCAGAGGTGGCTCGGTTTGTGTGAGCAGCAGCGTCAAGAAGGCGAATCAGGATATCCGCAGCTTCACGAAGGCGGAAGCCCTCACGATCCTGAAGACGGCGGCAGGTGAGGCCGACCCGGTGCGCCGTTGAGTCCCTTGGCTGTGCGCCTACTCGGGCGCTCGCCTGTCCGAGGTGTGCCAGCGGAGTGTCCGGTATCGAGGCGCATCTTCCCACCGGCGGCCTGCGCTAGATGTTCAGTCCGGCATTTGATGTGTCCGACCGAGCCTGAAGCGATGCGGCATGGTCGTCGGCGCGCCGTGATCGACGGGTTGCGTACTGCGTCCAGGGCGGTCGATGCCGGCGCGACGACGGCGTTAGGCGCGGGACGGGCCGCCCGCCGTCAGACCCGAATACGGGGCCTGCGCCGCCCGCGGCCCGGCCGTCCGGCAGTCGATCCGCTGGAAGTCGGCGGCGACGCCGCGCAGAACCTGCCGGAGCCAGGCGTGCGACGGGGACACGTGCTTGCACTCGTGCCAGAGCATGTAGAAGTCCATGCTGGACAGTTCCTCGGGCGCGTCGAGCACCGCGAAGGGGAACATCTGCGCGTAGTGCTCGGCGAAGGGCCGGCCGGTGGTGAACATCAGGTCCGATTCGATGATGATCGGCGGCACCAGGGCATATTCGGGCGTCGTCGCCGCGATGCGCCGCGACAGCCCGAGTTCGAGCAGCCGCCCGTCGATCGGGCTCAGCGCGGCCGACTGCACCGGCGTCGGCGAGATGTGGCGCTGCCGCAGGTAGAGGTCGAGGGACAGCGGCGCGACCTGCTGCGCCAGGGGGTGGCGGGGCCCGACCATGCAGACGATGTCGGTCGACAGCAGCGGCGCGATGCGCAGGTCGGCCGGCGGGCGCGGCCAGTTCCCGATGACGAGGTCGACCTCGCCGCGGGCCAGCAGCGCCGCGAAATCCTCGATGCGCGGCATCGGACACAGGTCGACGGTGGCCGCCGGCGCGTGGCGGCCGATCTCCCGGACGATGCGCGGGATCAGGATCGCGCCGAGGCAGTTCGCCGCCACGATCCGGAAGCAGCGGCTGCTCACGGCGGGGTCGAAGCGCGGGCTCGGCGAGAGCGTCGCGTCCATCTCGTCGATCAGGCGCCGCACGGTCTCCTTGAGCGCGAGGCCGCGCTCCGTCGGCACCAGCGCGCTGCCCGTCCGCACCAGCAGCGGATCGCCGATCAGGCCGCGCAGGCGCTTGAGCGTGAGGCTGACCGCGGGCTGGCTCTGGCCGAGGATCTCGGCCGTGCGCGACACGCTGCGCTCGGTCAGCAGGATGAGGAGCGTGCGCATCAGGCGCACGTCGAGCGCGCCGTTCGTGCCGCCGGACATGCGCGCCGCCCTCCCTGTGGCCGGGCCGGGTCCCGATGCGCCGCTGAGGGGCATCTTCCGTGCCAGATGCCGGACGCTGGCCGGCGTCCCTTAAGGCCGCGCCAATGGCGGCCATAGGGCCGGGCCCATAGGCGCCCGCGCCGAACGGTGCGAGCCTTACGGCCGGACGATCTCGATGATGGGATGACGCCGTGATCACTCTGACCCGCAGGCACATGCTGTCGACGCTGGCCGCGTCGCCCCTGATCCTCGGCCCAGCCGGCGCCGCCCGGGCGAAGGTCGCCGACGTGACCTGGGCGACCTGGGAGAGCAACGGCAAGGCCGAGTACACCAACACGTTCGAGGGCCGGACGGGGGTGAAGGTGCGCCGCTCGTTCCTGACGAGCGAGGACGCGCAGTTCGCCGCCCTGAAGTCCGGCGCGGGCGTCGACTGGGACTTCCTCAACCCCTCGCTCAACGGCAGCTCGCGCTACGTCAAGGGCGGCGTGCTCAAGGCGCTCGACCTCGCGAAGGTGCCCAACGCCGCCCGGATGTACGACGCCTTCCAGGGCCAGGACCGCATCAAGGGCGCCGACGGCCGGACCTACATGATCCCCTACCTCTGGGGCCTCAACCCGATCGTCTACCGCGCCGACCGCCACGAGAAGGAGCCGGATTACGGCACTCTGTTCGACCCGAAGTACAAGGGCCAGCTCGCCATGCGCGACTACGCCCTGGAGGCGATCGCCATCGCCGGCCTGCACATGGGCATCGACCGCGCCAAGGTGTTCACGATGTCGGGGCCCGAGCTGGCTGAGGCCAAGAAGGTCCTGGTCGCGCAAAAACCCCTGCTGCGCACCTACTGGCAGTCGATCGGCGACCTCACCAACCTGTTCGCCACCGGCGAGGTCACCTGCGCGTTCTCGTGGCGCGTGCCCTACGACGTGCTCAAGGACACGATGAAGATGGGCATGGCCAAGCCCGCGGCCGGCATCATGGGCTGGTGCGACTGCTTCGCCATGCCGGCCGGCATCTCCGACGAGCGGGCCGAGATCGGCCTCGCCTTCGCCGACTACCTCCTCGGCCCCGATTACGGGCTGGCGGTGGCCAGGGGCGGGAACTACGCCACGACCACCCCGGTGATCCGCGACCAGCTCACGCCCGCCGAGCAGGCCTCGATCTTCGTGAACGACATGGGAATCATGAAGGACTTCCTCTGGCCCGTCGCCCCGCCGAACTACGCCGACTGGCTCAAGGCGTGGAACGAGGTCAAGGCGAGTTGATCGGCGCTGCGGCGCTCACGCGGGCCGAGGCCGGGGCGGGGCTGCCGCCGCTGCTCTCGGCGCGCGGATTGGTGAAGCGCTACGGCGCCACCATGGCGGTCGCCGGCTGCGACCTCGACCTACCCGAGCGCGCCTTCACCACGCTACTCGGGCCCTCGGGCTGCGGCAAGACCACGATCCTGCGCATGATCGGAGGGTTCGAGGCGCCGGATGCGGGCAGCCTCGTGCTCGGCGGCCGGTCGCTTGCCGGCGTGCCGCCCGAGCGGCGCCCGGTCAACACCGTGTTCCAGAGCTACGCCCTGTTCCCCCACCTGACGGTGGCCGACAACGTCGCGTTCAGCCTGCGCCTGCGCCAGCGCGGCGGCGACGTCGCCAGGCGGGTGGCGCGGACCCTCGACGACGTGCGGCTCGGCGACCTCGGCCACCGCTACCCGCACGAACTCTCCGGCGGCCAGCAGCAGCGCGTCGCCGTGGCGCGCGCGATCATCGCCGAGCCGCAGCTCCTCCTCCTCGACGAACCGCTCTCCGCCCTCGACCGGAAGATGCGGCTCCACCTCCAGACCGAGCTGAAGGACCTCCAGCGGCGCCTGCAGATCGCCTTCGTCTACGTGACGCACGACCAGGAGGAGGCGTTCGCCCTCTCGGACCTGATCGTCCTGATGAACGAGGGCCGCATCGCGCAATGCGCCGCGCCGCAGGAGATCTACGCGCGCCCGGCCAACGCCTTCGTGGCCGACTTCATCGGCGGGGCGAGCCTGATCCCGGTTCAGGTCCGCGCGGCGTCGCACGGGCGCGCCGACCTCGACACGCCCTTCGGCCCCGTCGCCGCCCCGGCGGCGGCCGGGCTGGCGCCGGGCGCGGCCGCGGTCCTCGTGGTCCGGCCCGAGCACCTCGCGCGCGCTCCAGGCGCGCCGGCGATCCGCGCGCACGTCACGCACGTGGCTTACAAGGGCGAGCGCTACGACGTGGAGGCGCAGGCGCAGGGCGTGCCGCTCCGCTTCAGCCTCGCCGAGCCGCCCGCGCGCGGGGACACGGTCGGCCTCGTCCTCGACGAGGCCCGCACCTTCGTGACGCACGCCGCATGACGGCGCCGCCGCAACGCGGACGCCGCCGCCTCGGACGTCGCCACCTGGCTTGGCCGGTCGCGGCGTTCCTCGGCATCGCCTGCATCCTGCCGGTGCTGCTGCTCGTCGTCTTCAGCGGCTTCGAGGTCGACGAGGACACGTTCCAGATGGTGCCGGCGCTGTCCGGCCGGGCCTGGGCCGAGTTCATGCGCAACCCGGCCTACGGATCGCTGATCGGCAAGGCCGTGACCTACGGGCTCTCGACGGCCGCCCTCGCGGCGCTGCTCGGCTACCCGCTGGCGCTGGCGGTCGTGCGGCTTCCGGCCTCGTGGAAGGGCGTCGCGCTGATCGTGCTGCTCACCCCGCTCTACACGGGCGACATCGTGCGGGTCTACGCGTGGCGGGTGATGCTGGGGACCGAGGGCCTGGTGAACGCCGTGCTCCTCGGCCTGCACATCGTCGACCGGCCGGTGCAGGCGCTGCTGTTCACGCCCTTCGCGACGCATCTGGTACTGCTTTACAACACCCTGCCGTTCATGGTCCTGGCGATCTGGGTGTCGGCAGAGCGCATCGACCGGCGCCTGCTCGAGGCGGCGCGCGACCTCGGCGCCCGCCCGCTCCAGGCCTTTGCGCGGGTGACGCTGCCGCTGACGACGCCGGGCCTGGCCGCGGGCGCGCTCGCGGTGTTCGCCCTCTCGGCCGGGGACCTCACCACCCCGAGCCTGCTCGGCGGGACGTCCGGCGCCACGGCGATGGCGACGATCGACAACCTGTTCGGCACCGCCTTCGACTGGCCGCTCGCCGCGGTCGTCGCCCTCGTCCTGCTGGCCGCGCTGCTGGCGTCGGCGGTCGCGATGGCCGGCGCCGTGCTGGCGCTCGGGCGCGGGCGCGCGGCCCGTCCGGGGCGGTCGCCATGAGCCGCGCGCGGGGCCTCCTCCTCGCCGTCGGATGCGTGTTCCTCTACCTGCCGGTGGCGGTCCTGGCGCTGTTCGCGTTCAACGATTCGGCGCTGATGGTGTTTCCGCTCAAGGGCCTCACCCTGCACTGGTTCGCGGTGCTCGGCCGCAACACGCTGTTCCAGGAGGGCTTCGTCACAAGCCTGCTCATCGCGCAGCCCGTGGGCGTCGCCAGCGCCGGCCTCGGCCTCGTCGCGGCGCTGGCGGCGACGGGGCGGCCGTTCCGCGGCCGGCGCCTGTTCATCGCGATGCTGCTGGTCCCCTTCCTCGTGCCCAAGACCGTGCTGTCGGTGGCGCAGGCGATCCTGATGAGCCGCGTCGGGCTGCCGCGCGGCTACCTCGCGCTCGCCGCCGCCGAGACCCTGGTCATCCTGCCCTTCACCACGGCGATGATCGCCGCCGTGGTGATCCGGATCGACCCGCGCCTCGACGAGGCGGCGCGCGACCTCGGCGCGAGCCCCTGGCAGAGCTTCCGCCTCGTGCTGCTGCCGCAGTTGCGGGGCGTCCTCGGCGCGGCCTACACGGTGGGCGTCGTCCTGTCGCTGGCCGAACTCACCATCACGCAGTTCCTGTCGGGCCGCGTCCAGCCGCTCTCGCTCATCGTCGCCTCGCAGTTCAGGCGCGAACTGACCCCCGACCTCAACGCCGTGCAGGTCGTGGTGCTCGCCCTCACCCTGACGCTCGTGGTCGTCACCGAGACGTGGCGGCGGCGCAACCTGCGGCGGGCGGCCACGCCGGCCGGACGGACATCGGAGGCGGCATGAGCACCGTCCGGCCCGCCCGCGACCCCCGCACCTCGATCGCCCCTTCGATCGCCCCTTCGGCCCTCGACCGGCTGACACAGACCGTGCGCGAGGAGATCGCCCTGCTCGCCTATCCGGACAGGCCGTGGGTGGCGCCCGCCGCGGGTCCCGACGGCGGGACCGCCCTTGACGTGCTCATCGTCGGCGCCGGTCAGTCGGGCCTGCTGACGGCCGCTGCCCTGAAGCGGGAGGGCGTCGTGCGGACCCACCTCGTCGATGCGGCGCCGCCGGGCCTGGAGGGGCCGTGGCTCAGCTTCGCCCGGATGCATGAACTGCGCTCGCCCAAGGTCACGGTCGGGTCGGAGTTCGGCCTGCCCAACCTCGGCCTGCGCCGCTGGTTCGAGGCCCGCCACGGCCGCGCGGCCTGGGAGGCGGTCCAGCGTGTGCCGCGCACCGACTGGGCGGCCTACCTCGCCTGGTACCGCGCGGTCTGGGACCTCTCCGTCGAGAACGGGACGCAGGTCGAGGACATCCGGCCGGCCGGCGCGCTCCTGGCCGTGGCCTGCCGCTCGGGCGCCGGCCTGCGGACGCGCTACGCCCGCCTCGTGGTCCTGGCCACGGGCAGCGACGGCGCCGGCGGCTGGCGGGTCCCGGCCGTCGTCGCCGACGGGCTCCCGGCCTCGCGCTACGACCACGCGAACGGGCCGATCGACCTCGCCCGCCTCGCCGGCCGGCGGGTGGGCGTCCTCGGCCACGGGGCGTCCGCCTTCGACGCGGGCGTCGCCGCCCTCGAGGCCGGGGCGGCCTCGGTGGACCTCTGCTTCCGGCGGGCTCGGCTGCCGCGCGTCAACCCGCACCGCGCCATCGAGACGGCGGGGATGATGACCCACTACCCCTCGCTTCCCGACAGCTTGCGCTGGCGGATCGCGCGGCACTTCCGGGCGGTCGACCAACCGCCCGCCCGGCACAGCTTCGAGCGTGCCACCGCGATGCCGGGCTTCCGCCTGCACTGCGCCGCCCCCTGGCTCGCCGTGGGGATGGAGGGCGACGCGATCCGCGTCGAGATCCCGGACGCGACCCTGCGCTTCGATCACGTCATCGCCGCGACCGGCCAGGCCGTCGATTTGGCGGCGCGCCCCGAACTGCGCAGCCTGCACCCGCGCGTCGCCCGCTGGGGGGACCGCTACGCGCCGCCGCCCGGCGAGGCGGATGCGCGCCTGGCGCAGTTGCCCTATCTCGGGCCGGCCTTCGAGTTCCTGCCGCGCGATCCCGGCGCCGACGACTGGGTGCGCCGGGTCCACGCCTTCAGCAGCGCGAGCACGGTCAGCCACGGGCCGCACGCGACGTCGATCGCCGGGCACCGGCACGCGCTGCCCCGCCTCGTGCGCGGCCTGACGCGGACGCTGTTCCTGGCGCAGGCGGACCACATCCTGCCCGAACTCCGGGCGTATTCCGAGCCCGACCTGTCGATTCCCGACGACTTCGAGGACACGCACGGCCGCGCGCCGCGCCACTGATCGAGGAGACTTCATCATGACCGAGACCTCTGCCACGACCTCTGCCGCCGGAACGCAGGTCCGCGACCTCGCGATCGAGCCCCTGACGGCGGAGGCCTTCGCGCCGTTCGGCACGGTCATCGCGGCCGGCGAGGACGGTGCGCCGTTCGGCCCCGGCGACGCCCAGCTCGTGCTGAATCAGGGCACGCCGCGCTTCTACATCATGCGGATCCCCGGCCGCGGCCTGACGATCGGCGGCATCACCCGCCACCGTAGGGTCACGCAGGCGCTGGCCTCCGTCGGCGGCGAGCCGTGGGTGGTGGCGGTGGCACCGCCGATCGCCGTAGAGGATGCGGCGGCCGAACCGACGCTGGCCGACATCCGCGCCTTCCGCATCCCCGGCGACGTCGCGATCATGCTCCATTGCGGCGCGTGGCATGCCGGCCCGCTGTTTCCCGAGGGCGAGCTGCGCAGCTTCTTCAACCTGGAACTCGCCGACACCAACGTCGTCGACCACCAGAACTGCATCCTGACGCAGACCTACGGCACCGCCCTGCGGCTCGTCGGATGAGGTGCGTGCGGGAGACGGTCCGACCGTGCCGCCGGCGCAGAGCCCCGATGGGATCGACGCCGAAGGCTTCCGAACCCGAGAGAAAGGCCCCCAGATGAGCCAGACCGCACACGACCGTCCGGGCGCGGGCCGCCCGTCCGCCGAATCCGTGGCCGCCCTCCGGGCGGACCTCTCCGGCCGCGTCGCCCTCGTGGAGGAGCCGGCGCGGGTGAGGAAGCGCAGCCGCGACTTCTTCTGGTATTCGCCGGTGCTGAACGGCCAGCTCGACGGCCTGTCGGCCGACATCCTGGCCGAAGCCTCCAGCGAGGCCGACGTGGTGGCGGTGGCCAGCGCCTGCGCCCGGCACCGCGTGCCGCTCACCGTGCGCGGCGGCGGCACCGGCAATTACGGGCAGGCGGTGCCGCTGCACGGCGGCGTCGTCCTCGACGTGTCAGGCCTCGACACCGTCGAATGGCAGCGCGGCGAGGGGAACGACGGCGTGGTCCGCACCGGCCCCGGCATCCGCATGAACAAGCTCGACGAGGCCCTGCGCCCGAGCGGGCTCGAGCAGCGGATGCATCCCTCGACCAAGCGCACCGCGAGCATCGGTGGCTTCGTCGCCGGCGGCTCGGGCGGCATCGGCTCGGTGAACTACGGGCAGTTGCGCGAGCGCGGCAACATCCGCGCGGCCCGCGTCGTCACCCTGGAGGCCGAGCCGCGCATCCTCGAACTCACCGGCGACCGGGTGCACGGCATCGCGCACGCCTACGGCACCACCGGCATCGTCACGGCGCTGGAGATGCCGCTGGCGCCGATCCGGCCGTGGATCGACGTGATCGCCGCCTTCGACGACGTGCTCGCGGCGGCCGAATGCGGCCTCGCGGTCGGGCGCGACCAGGGCATCGTCAAGAAGCTCATCACGCCGATCGCCTGGCCGATCCCGGGCTGGTTTCCGCAGCTCGGCGCCGCCTGCCCGGAGGGTGCCGCGATCCTGATCGCGATGATCGCCGAACCGTCGCTGCCCGCCTTCCGCGCGACGGTCGCCGCCATGGGCGGCACCCTCACCCACGAGCAGCCCCTCGAGGACGGGCCGGGCCGCGTGCCGCTCTACGAATACACCTGGAACCACACCACGCTGCAGGTGCTCAAGGCCGACCGCGGCTACACCTACCTCCAGAGCCTGCACCCGGCCGACCGGCTGATGGAGAGCGTGGCCGAGATCGACGCGCTGTTTCCCGGCGAGGTGTTCACCCATCTCGAACTCATCGAGTTCGCGGGCAAGCTCACCTATGCCGGCCTGCCGGTGCTGAAATATTCCGACCCGGAGCGCCTCGACGCGATCACCGCGGCGCACGAGGCGCGCGGCGTGTGGATCGCCAATCCGCACGTCTTCACCCTGGAGGACGGCACCCGCCACAAGCGCGCCGAGACCGACCAGCTCGGCTTCAAGCGGGACGTCGACCCGGCCGGGCTGATGAACCCGGGCAAGATGCGCACCTTCACGCCGGCGCAGACGCCATGAGCACGCGGCGAAACATCCTCTACGTCTACTGTCACCCGCTGCCCGAGAGCTTCCACGCGGCGATCCGCGCGGCGGCGCTCGATGGCTTGCGCGAGGCGGGGCACGCCGTCGACCTCCTCGATCTCTATGCCGAGGGCTTCGATCCGGTGCTATCGGCCGAGGGCCGGCGCCACTATCACGACGTCGCCGTGAACCGGCGCGGGCTGGAGGATTACGTCGCGCGCCTCAAGGCGGCCGACGCGCTGGTGCTGCAATTCCCGACCTGGTGCTTCGGGCCGCCGGCGATGCTCAAGGGGTTCGTCGACCGCCTGATGATGCCCGGCGTCGCCTTCGACCTGTCGGACCCGCGCCATGTGCGGCCCACGCTCGACAACATCGGGCGCATCGTCGGCATCGTCACCTACGGCCGCCCGCGTTGGACGGCCATCGCGATGTCGGACCCGCCCAGGCGCCTCGTCACGCGCTACCTGCGCTGGTTCGCGGCCGCCAGGGCCAGAGCCGACTACATCGCCTTCTACCACATGAACACGGCCACCGACGCACGGCGCAAGCGCTTCCTGGCGGATGTCCGCACGCGGATGGCGCGGCTGTGAGCCCGACGATCTTCGACCCATCGCCCCTCGCCCTCACGTCCGGACCCGGAGGTACGGTGAAGGCGCTTTGCCGTGCCGCCGCGGGATGAGGATGCGAGCCGGTATGAACGACAACCAGGAGACCCGCCCATGCTGATGCACCGCCTGCTCACCCTCGGCGCCGAGCGCCACGCCGACCGGCCGGCCCTGCACTGGGTCGACCGCGACCGCGGCCTCACCTACGCGCAGGCGGTGGACGCCATGGAACGGATGGCCGGCGCCCTGCACGACCTCGGCGTCGCCAAGGGCGACCGCGTCTCGGTCTTCGCCCATAACGGCCTCGACTACCTCGTGGCGATGCTCGGCACCTGGCGCATCGGCGCGATCTCCGCCCTGGTGAACGTGAAGTTCGCCGACGAGCTGACCGATTACCTCGCCGACCACACCCCGAGCGTCGTCATCTACACCCATGACATGGAGGGGCCGGTGAAGGCCGCGATGGCGGCGGTCCCGTCGATCCGCCACCGCCTGTGCATGGACGGACCCCAGGACGGCGCCCTCTCGCTCCCGGATTTGATGGCCGCCGCTCTCGCCGCCCCGCCCGATCCCGGCGACGAGGGGGCGATGGCGCATCTCTCCTACACCTCGGGCACCACGGGCAAGCCGAAGGGCGCCTGCCTGTCCCACGAGCCGACGGTGCGCGCCGCCCGCTGCATCGGCGAGCGGCTGGGCTTGCGCGCCCACGACGTCTCGTTCGGTCCCTCCGCCCTGTCGAGCTCCTACCAGCTCGTGGCCAACATCCTGCCGCCGCTGGCGGTGGGCGCCAGCCTCAACGTGATGGGCCGCTGGACGCGGCAGACCGGCTACGACGCGCTCCTGGCGCGCGGCGCCACGATGCTGGTGGCCAACCCGCCGATCCTCGACGAGGTGCTGCGCGAATCGCAGGCGCGCGGCGGCCCGCCGCCGGCCCTGCGGCTCAGCGTCTCAGGCGGCGGCCCGGTGCCGCCCCAGCTCAAGGCCGCGTGGCGCGACGAGCTGCGGCTGCCCCTGGTGGAGAGCTACGGCCAGAGCGAGCTCGGCGGCTTCGTCGGCCTCGGCTATCCGGAACCGGAGCCCGACGACGCGCGGCTCGGCCGCGTCGGGCCGCCGCTGCCGGACAAGGAGGTGCGCATCCTCGGCCCCGACGACCGCGTCCTGCCGGCGGGCGAGATCGGCGAGATCACGGTGACGGGCGGCTTCATGGCGGGCTACTGGAACCGGCCCGAGAAGACGCACGAGGCGACCCGCGGCGGCGTGCTGCGCACCGGCGACCTCGGGCTGATCGATTCCGACGGCTTCGTCACCCTGCGCAGCCGGCGCTCCGAACTCGTCGAGGTGGCCGGCCGGCTGTGGTATCCGCGCGACGTGGAGGAGGCGCTGATGGCGCAGCCGGGCGTCGCGCTCGCCGCCCTCGTCGGCCTGCCCGATTCCGGTCTCGGCCAGCGCCCCGTCGCCTTCGTCGCGCCCGCGCCCGGCGCGTCCCTCGACCCGGCCGCGCTGAAACACGCCATCGCCGGCGCGGTGGCCTACGACCTCGGCCACCTCGACATCCGGGTCGTCCCCGACATGCCGATGACCCCCACCGGCAAGATCGCCAAGGCCGACCTGAAGGCCGCCGCCGCATGAGCGCGGCGATGAACCCGCCGATGGACCCGGCTTGGCCGTCGCGCTGGTGGTGGGACCTGACGACGGCGCAGTTCGCCCGCCTCGACTGGTCGGACCTCGTGGCGATCCTGCCCGTGGCGGCGGTGGAGCAGCACGGGCCGCACCTGCCCGTGCGGGTCGATGCGGCGATCAACGCCGGCATCGTCGCCCGCGCCGTCGCTCTGATGCCCGACGAGCTCTCCGCCCTCGTGCTGCCGATGCTGCCCGTCGGCAAGTCGAACGAGCACCTGAGCTACCCCGGCACCCTGAGCCTGTCCCACGAGACCCTGGCGCGCGTGTGGATCGAGGTGGCCGAGAGCGTCCACCGGGCGGGCTGCCGGCGCATCCTGTTCCTCAACAGCCATGGCGGCCAGCCGCAGGTGATGGAGATCGTGATCCGCGAGTTGCGGGTGCGGCTCGGGATGCTCGCGGTCGGCTGCGGCTGGAGCGGGATCACGCGGAAGGACGACCTGTTCTCCGCGACCGAGCGCCGCCACGGCATCCATGGCGGCGAGATCGAGACCAGCGTGATGCGCCATCTCCACCCCGACCTCGTGGCGATGGAGCACGCAGCGGATTTCGTGCCGTACTCGGTGGAGCTCGAAGCGCAGGGCGGCCTGCTCACGCCGGAAGGTGCGGTCGGCTTCGGCTGGATGGCGCAGGACCTCCACCCCGCCGGCGTCAGCGGCAACGCGGCCGCGGCCGACGCCGCGCGCGGGGCCGAACTCGTCGAGCGGGCGGCACGCGCCGTGGTCCGGCTCACGGCCGAGATCGCGGCCTTCCCGCTCCACCGCCTGACGCAGGGGACGGCGTTCGATGCCGGCTGACGCGAGGCTAGCCGTCGCCGACCCGGAGACCGTCCGGCTCAGGTTGCGCGACGGCACCGAACTCGCCGCCGACATCCATCGGCCGGCGGGGCCGGGCCGGTATCCGGTGCTGCTCATGCGCCAGCCCTACGGCCGCGCGATCGCCTCGACCCTGACGCTGGCCCACCCCGCCTGGTACGCCGCGCACGGCTACGTCGTGGTGGTGCAGGACGTGCGCGGGCGCGGCGACAGCGGGGGCGCCTTCCGCCTGTTCGAGACGGAGGCCGAGGACGGCGCCGAGACCCTGGCCTGGGCGGCGGATCTCCCCGGAAGCACCGGGCAGGTGGCCACCTACGGCTTCAGCTACCAAGCGGTGACGCAGTTCCTGGCGCTGGCCGGTGCCGCGCGCGCCGGCACCAAGCGGCCCGACGCGATGGTGCCGTCCATGGGCGGCTGGACGATCCGCGACGACTGGGCCTTCACCGGCGGCGCCTTCGGCCTGTCGGGTAACCTCGGCTGGGCCTGCCAGATGGGCGCCGAGGCGGCGCGCCTCGCCGGCGATGCCGAGGCCTTCGCGGCGCTTGGCGCGGCGGCCCGCGGCGCCCCGTGGGGCGGCCCGGTTCCCGCCCGGCCGGAGGTTCTGGCCCGCTACGCTCACCACACCCACTACGCCGACTGGCTCGCCGATGCGGCCGCGACCTGGGACGCCATCGCCCCATCGCGAAACCTCGCCGGCCACGCCCTCGACGTGCCAGCCCTCCATGTCGGCGGCTGGCAGGACTTCCTGCTGGAGGGCACGCTCGGCGCACATGCCGCTTTCGTAAAGGATGCTTCTTTCGCGAAGGGTCCGGCCCGGCAGCACCTCCTCGTCGGCCCCTGGGCCCATTCGCCGTGGGGCTCTCGCGTCGGCGGCGTCGACCTGGGGCGCCAGGCGATCAGCGATGTCGACGCGCGCACGGTGGCGTTTCTCGATCACGTCCTCAAGGGCCGCGGAGCGGCGCAACCGGCCGTGCGCCTGTTCGATGTCGGCGCGCGCGCGTGGCTCGACCTGCCGGAATGGCCCGATCCGGCGCCGACGCCGCTCTATCTCGCCTCCGACGGCCTCGCCGCTACCGCCTCCGGCGGCGGCCTCGAGCGCGCTCCGGGGCGTGCCGGAACCGATCACCTCGTCCACGATCCGTGGCGGCCCGCACCCATCCTCGGCGGCGCGTGGGGCATGCCGGCGGGGCACCAGGACCGCGCCGCCCTCGACGACCGCTCGGACGTGGCGGTCTACACGTCGCCGCCGATGACGGTACCCTGCCGCCTCGCCGGCTGGGTCGAGGCGGAGGTCCATGTCGAGACGCGGGCCGCGAGCCACGACCTGCACGCGACGCTGAGCGTGGTGGGGCTGGACGGGAGGGCGATCACCCTCACCGCCGGGCATCTGCGCGTGTTCGATCCCGCCGCGCCGGGCCCGCGCCGCATCGCCCTGCGCGCGGCCTGCTGCACGCTGCAGCCCGGCCAGCGCCTGCGCCTCTCGCTCCAGGCCGCCGCGTGGCCCGCCTTCGCCGTCAATCCGGGCACGGGCGCCGCACCGGAGGCGGTGGGCCCGCAGGACGCGCGGGTCATCACCCTGGCGATCCGCCATGGCGCCGACCGGCCCTCACGTCTGTTGCTGCCGTTCCTCGGCTGAAACCGGCGCGTCCGATCCCCCGCCTGCGCCCTGCTCGATGTCCGGCTCCCCGCCAATCCCGGATCTCTTCCGCGTCGGCCCACCCGCGTCGCAACCACGGACCATGTGCGCATCGGTCGGCTCTCAGGCCGGCGGGGCGTGCTGGGCGAGGTACGTGTCGGTGGCCAATCCCACGATGCTGATCTCGATGTTGGTGGCCGTGTGCCACGTTCGGATCGTGAAGTCGGCGCTGGCGTAGTGCGAGCGATCGCCGTCGACCATGACGAAGCTGTAATCGGTGATGATGGCCTGGACGTTGGGGGTGCTGTGCAGGAATCCGTTGATCAGTTGCAGGCCGCGATCATCCAGCAACGGCACGCCGGCCTGCGCGCCGGAGGAACCCGCGGGGACCAGGGCAGCGGTGTCGATCGTCGTGGACGCCAACGCCGTCGACGACGACAAGGTCGTGGCTTCGGGCTGCTGGCTCTCTCCGGTCGTCGACGTGCCACCGACGGGGGGGGTGCTCACGGAGGCGGGGGCGTGAAGGCCGGTGCCGCCAGCCGGACTCGTCGCGGCGGTGCCTAGGTTGCTCATCGTGAGCCCGCCCCCGCTCGTCGACGCCGCAGGGACGTCCGCGCCGCCGGTTGCCGCGCCGTCGGAGACGTGGGCCGTGACGCCCGCCGCCACGCTCGCGCGTGAATCACTGGCCGTTCCGGTTCCGGTGTGTCCGGCGCCCGCCGTCGTCGTGCCGGTGGGCCCCGTCGAACCAAGCGCCTCCGTGGCCAGGGCCGTCGTCGCGTCGAGAGCATGGCCGGACGCGGCGTTCGTTGCGAGGGCCGGCACGGTGTCGCCGGCGGTATCGGGGATCGTCGTCCCCTCGCTCGCGTGAGCGGTGGTCACGCCACTTGCCGCGGTGACCTGAATGACCGGCGCGGTGCTCGTTCCCGCCGCAGCGGAGGCATGCGTCGTGCTGCCGACGAGGGTACCCGCGGCACCGCTCGCTGCCGTTGCGAGCGTCGGCACGGTGCTGCCGGCGGTATCGGGGATCGTCGTCCCCTCGCTCGCGTGAGCGGTGGTCACGCCACTTGCCGCGGTGACCTGAATGACCGGCGCGGTGCTCGTTCCCGTCGCAGCGGAGGCATGCGCCGTGCTGCTGACGAGGGTACCCGCGGCACCGCTCGCTGCTGCGTCGTTGACTGCTCCGCTGCTGGAGTGAGCTCCCGTGCTGCCGGGTGCGGAGCTCGCGATCGTGTCGTGGAGGCTCGCGGCACTGACCGCGTTCGTTGCGAGCGTCGGCACGGTGCCGCCGGCGGTATCGGGGATCGTCGTCCCCTCGCTCGCGTGAGCGGTGGTCACGCCACTTGCCGCGGTGACCTGAATGACCGGCGCGGTGCTCGTTCCCGTCGCAGCAGATGCGTGCGTCGCACTGCCGACGAGGGTAACCGCGGCACCGCTCGCTGCTGCGTCGTTGACTGCTCCGCTGCTGGAGCGAGCTCCCGTGCTGCCGGGTGCGGCGCTCGCGATCGTGTCGTGTGGGCTCGCGGCGCTGACCGATGCGGCGTCGCTGCCACGGCCCGTCGCTGGCGCGGTCGCGACGCTCGTCCCGCTGACCGCGAGGTTGCCTGCCGCTCCACCCGTGCCGGGGAGGCTGCTCGCACCGTTCGCGTTCGCCGTCGATGCGGCGGTGCCTGCAAGGCTCTCATTGGTGTGCGACAGCAGTGTCGCCAGTGCGTCGATCGTCGTGCTGGAGCCGATGGTCTTTGCCCAGTTCGTGAGCCACGCATCGCTGGACGCTGCGGCTCCCCCCAGGGGCAGGAGCGCGATCGTCGTCCCCGTGCCGGCGCTCACGGAGAGGGTGTGCTGATCGATGAAGCCGGAGAGGGCCACTTGCACAGTGGCGTTCGGCGATACGTCCGTCTGCGTTGGTCGGGCCACCACGGCAGGGGCGCTCGCGGACCGGGCGTGATCGGTCTCGCTTGCCGTGGGAGCGGAGACCGTATGGGTGCCCGCGTTGACGGAGGCCGATGCGGCTGTCGAAGACGCGGTGGGCACGGCAGGCGCCGCGACGGCCGTCGCCGATGCCGTCCAGATCGAGGCAGAGCTCGATGTCGGCGCCGCGGCCGCGGCGGGCGTCGACGGACTTGGTGACGCCGCGGGACTGACACTGGCCGCGACCGCGGCCGCTACGGACTGGGCCGGCGCCTCCGGCGCACTGACCGACGGCGTGGCAGCCCGATCGGCGGCCACCGTCACCGACCCCTCCTTCGCAGCCGCGGACACGCGACCGAGCAAGATCCCGGCGGTGCCCGTGTCCGTCAGACGAAGGGGGCCGCTCTCGTGTCCGCTTGCGGGTCTAAATTCAACGGCACTGACGGTTTTGAGGGAGGCGGCTGCCGTCGCGCCCGGCGTGTAGGGGCTGAGCGTCGGCCCCGCGTTCGGGTGGCTCCCGCCGGAGCCTGCGTTGTCCCGCGCCGCTGCGGTGTCACCGATGGGTCCCCGGCTGTCCTGTCCCCGCGCCTGCATCGGTGCGGCGTCAGGCGCCGCCGCGGGGCCATCCTCGGCAGCCCGCGCCGCCGCGCTGCCGTGCGCAACGGTCACCGTGTCGTTCAGCTCAAGGGCGCTGACGCGTTCGCCGTGCTCGCCGTGCTCGCGCACGAGGACTTCGCCGACCAGCGCCATCGCCGACAGGATCATGGCCTGTCGCGCCGCATGGCGGTTCTCGTCCTCGAGGACGGTGGCCGGCCGTGCCTCCGGCCCCGGCCCGATGGCGGCTGACTGAGACTCGGTCGGTCCGAACGCCCCGCTCGCGCTTGCGCCGGGTGCACCCGCCTCGCCCGGACTGGCCGGGCCCTGCGTGGCGAGCTCGCCCGCCATCGCGTCGCCCCCGGCCAACTGGAACGCCACCGTCGCGACGATCGCGGCGAGCAGGGCTGCCGGGTGCAGGACGAGTTTGCCGCCCGGACCCTCCGCGGCCGGTCGCGGGATCGGGACCAGGGTCGGATGTTGGGCCGCGACGGTGTTGAGCAGGGCGCGAAACTCGGACCCCCACAGTGGGGCCTCGAACGCGTCCGAGTCGATGACGTAGAGTCCGTCGATCCGGGCGAAGTGCATGATCACCTCGCCGTCGAAGCGACAGAAGACGAACCACGGATCGTCCTCGTCGCTCAGGCCCCGGTCGCTCGTGACGCGCAGGCCAGCCTGCGTCAGGGCCGCCTCGACGCGGTAGAACTCGGCGAGCTCCTGCTGGGACCAGTCGCCCCACGCGACCGGAGCGGGACGGAAGAAGGAGAGAACGGACCCCATCGACGTGACTCCGATCCTCATACGTGCGGCCGGGCAGATCCCGTCGCGGTCTCGGACACCGCAGCTTGCCGTTCGCGCACGCGCTCAGTGCTCGTTGAACGAACGGCCCATGGCTTCGAAGAATGGGGCGACCATGTAGTTCAACGCGGTGCGCTCACCCGTCGTGATGACGACTTCGGCGGGCATGCCCGCGACGAGGCGGCCCTGCATGACCTCGGGAATCTGCAGCTTGCTGATCTGCACGATGCCGAGAAAGTACGGCTGGTGCGTCGTCTCGTCGATCAGCCGATCCCGCGAGATCGTCTCGAGATTGCCTAGGATGATGGGAATCCGCCGTGAATGAAAAGCCGGAAACTTGATCTCGGCGGGCATGCCTGCATGAACGGTCTCGAGGTCGTTGGGCGAGAACTGCACGTGCACGACCAGCGTGTCGTCGCTGGGAACGATCTCCATCAACGGCTCGCCTGAGCGGATGACTTGGCCGACGGTGTAGACCTTCAGGCTCTGTACCACGCCCGAGCGCGGCGCCTTGACTTCGAGGCGCTTGAGGACGTCCTGGGACACCGACAGTTTCTCCCGCAGCTCGGAGATCTTCTGGCGGGTCTCGAGAAGCTGTCCGGCAATGTCCTCTCGGAGCTTCTGCTTGATTTGCGTGATCTGCAGGCCCGCCTCGCCGATGCCGTTCTCGGCCTTGGCCGTGTCGGCTATCGAGCGCCCGATGACGCCCTCGAGCCGCGTGCGCTCCCGCTCCATCACGAGGAGGCGGTTCATCGGGATGAGGTTCTTCTCGCGCAAGGTGCGCAGGCCCACGAGCTCCTGGTTGATGAAGCCGACCTGCGCCTCCGTCGAGGCCTTCTCAACGGCAATGCCCGAGATCTCGGTTTGCAACTGCCGGGCGCGGGACTCGAGCAGCTCGACCTGGCCCTTGAGCGAGCCTTGGCGCTCCTTGAACTGGTTCGTCTGATCGACGATGATCCGGGCGATCAACGGATCGGTCCGGCGCGCCAGGATCTCCGCGGGCAGTTCCAGGCCGGCCGCCCCGTCACGCTCGGCCATCAGGCGCGCTTCCTGAACGAGCCCGGCGTCGAGTTGACTGCGGAAGAGATCGACGCTCGCGCGCGACTGGACCGGGTCCAGGCGCATGAGCAGCTCACCCTGCTCGACCGTCTGGCTTTCCCGGACCAGGATCTCCCGGACCATGCCGCCCTCGAAGTGCTGCACGACCTTGCGGCTGTTCTCCATGGTGATCGTGCCCGGGCTGACCACGGCCCGATCGAGCCGGGCGATGGCGGCCCAGGCACCCATCACGCCGAAGGTCGAGAAGATCAGGGCGTAGCCGGCGAGTGCATGGCGCTTCCACGTCGTCAGCCGCGGCGGCGGCAGCGTCGTTCCGCGCTCGGGGGTGGAGCCCGGGTCGGCCGGGGCCACGGACCGAAGCCCGGCGCCGGCCAACGCGGTCCGGACCTGTGCCGTGGTGGCAGCGAGGCCCGTCCGGGTAAGGCGTATCGGAAGTTTCATGCTCATCGCTGCTGCCCGGCCCTCATCCTGCCGCCCGCTGGCCTTCCCCGCCGATCCGGCTCGGCTGAGCCGGTGCCAGGGTTGGAACCGCGCGCGGTCCGACCACCTGCCCAAGGATCTGCTCCCGCGGTCCGTAGGCTTGGACGGTGCCTCCGTTCATGACAAGCACCGTATCGACCGCGCTCAGGATGTTGACCTTGTGCGTCACGATCATGATCGTGGTGCCCATCTGCTTCAACTCTTGGACCGCCTGCATCAGGGCTTCCTCGCCTGCCGCGTCGAGGCTTGCGTTGGGCTCGTCGAGCACGATGAAGCTCGGATGGCCGTACATGGCGCGCGCCAGCGCGATCCGCTGGCGCTGACCGCCCGAGAGCGCGTGGCCGCCGACGCCGATCTGGGTGTTGTACCCCTCGGCCAGTCCCTGGATGAGTTCGTGGCAACCCGCCTTCTGAGCGACCGCGATCACGGCCGCCTCGTCGATCGTATCGAACCGGGCGATGTTCTGAGCCACGCTGCCCGCGAACAGCTCGACGTCCTGAGGCAGGTATCCGATATGGCGCCCGAGGGCCTGCGGGTCCCAGTGCGACAGATCCGATCCATCGATGCGCAGGGCGCCGGCCGCGATCGGCCAGACGCCCGTGACCGCGCGGGCCAGGCTCGATTTGCCGGCCGCGCTCGGGCCGACGACGCCGACCACGGTGCCCGGCATCAGGCGGAAGCTGACGCCCCGCAGGATCGGCTGACTCTTGCCCGGCGCGGCCACGACGAGATTCTCCACGTCGATCTGACCTGCGGGCCGCGGCAGGTTCATGCGTTCGGGTTCCAGCCCGGCGAACGCGATGAGCCGGACGAGGCGACCGTAGCTCGCCCGCACGGCGGTGAAGCCCTTCCAGTTCGCAACCAGGAGCTCGACGGGAGCCAGGGCCCGCCCGATGATGATCGAGGCCGCGATCATGGAGCCCGGAGAGATTTCGCGGTGGATCGCGAGATAGGCCCCCACGCCCAGGATCATGGTCTGAAGGAACATGCGCGTGAACTTCGTCGCCGCGACGATCAGGCCGGCGCGGTCGCTGGCCAGCGCCTGGAACGCCAGAACCTCGGCGTGGCGCTGGCCCCACAGACCGCGCAGGGCACCGAGCATGCCCATGGCCTGCAGCACCTCGCTGTTGCGCAAGGCGGCCTGCGCGTATTGGCCGGCCGCGTTGGCCGACTGCCCGGCCGCCGTCAGCTCGCGCTTCGTGGCGACCTCGTTGAGGAGCGTGAGGATGAGGATGACCAAGCCGCCCGCGATCGCCATCCAGCCGAACCAGGGGTGCAGGATGAAGCAGGCCAGCAGGAAGATCGGCGTCCAGGGCGCATCGCAGAATGCGAGCAGGCCGCTGCCGGTGAGGAACTCGCGCACCGCATCGACGTCGCGCAGCGCGACCCCGTGACCGCCCTCGGGGTTGCGCAGGTGGCCCCGGTGCACGGCCCCGAAGATCGGATGGGCGATCTTCTCGTCGAACAGGATGCCGGCCCGCACGAGGATGCGCGAGCGCAGCATCTCGAGAAGCGCGTAGACGACGAGGGCGAAGGCGGCGATGAGGGTGATGCCGACGAGCGTCGTCTCGTTCCGGCTCGACAGAACGCGGTCGTAGACCTGAAGCATGTAGAGCGGGCTGACGAACATCAGCAGATTGATGAAGAAGCTGAACACGATCGCCGTGACGAACACGGGTCTCGTCGCCTTGATGCCATCCTTCAGGATCGAAGACCCTGTGGCCGTTCCCCTCGCGCTCATCCCCGGCAGCCCTATTTCGATCGTCATTCGGCTTCGCGTCGGCGGCCTATATCATACCCGCGCGCCTGACGGCAGCCGCGGAGGCTTCCTGGAAAAGCGAATGCTGACAAGCTAAAAACTTGAACGGATCATGCTCGCGTCAAGGATCAGGGCGACGCTTCAGAGCTAAATCACAGGGTCCATCCGGTTCATCGCAGGTGGCGACAGAGGTATCCGTAAGCACAGCGCCGAACGAGGCTTGTGCCTTCGCTGGTTCGTCACATGAGCCTGTGGCTGAATTATGGAGCGTGTGGCAGGGTCGATACAGTACCGGCCCTTACCGATCACGTTTTCGTAATCCGTTTCCGCTCCGCCTTCGGACGATGTCCCGGGTTCGCACAGCGGCCGCTCGAGCGGCCCAAATCGCCCGGACCGGCAACGGAGGGTTTGCCGTCGAACGCCGCAACCACGCGTGATCTCGTGACCTCGACCGGATGGCCGGGCTCGCTCGACAGCACAGCGCGGCACGCGAGCCGGTTCGAGCGTTGCAAGCTTAACGCTTCTTCTGCACGAAATACGTGTTGGACACGCCAATCGGTCCGATGCGTGCGTCGACGACCACATCAATGGGAACGCAGGCATTTGCATCACAGATCGCAAACACTTGGTTTTGCGGTAAAACGTGCATCTCCATGCCGGAACCACCCGCGATCCCGTCAAGGTAGGAGCCGACCTCGAAGGTGTAACCTTCTATGTACGAAGGAATTTGAAAGAAGCCGATGCCGCCTGGGTTGAGCCGGCCCAGCATCGCATCGAGGACCTGGGCGATGATCGGCGGAGGATTGTGCTGGAGGACGATGAGGGAGAACAGGCAATCGAAGGTTTGCGAACCTGCCAGAAGGTCCGGGAGCAGCTCGAAGCGCGCGTTGGTCCTGCCCAAGCGCTCGAACCGGCCGCGAGCGGCTGCCAGGTGTTTCGCGCTTATGTCCGTGCCGAGATAGGTCTCGAACACGGAGGAAAGGTGTTCGCCGAGTCGGCCGAGCCCGCAGCCGAGATCCAGCACGAGACCATGACGCGGCAGGGCAATCCCGTTGCACGCGCAGGCGTGGAGCAACTCTTCCACCTCCGGCCTACCGCTTGCATAGAAGGCTTCCTCAGCCTCGGGCGTCATCTGATCGGCGCGGTACTGCGGCAGCGTTGCAACCGACCAGTGCGGCTCTTCCTCGCCAAGCTTCGTCCACACGGAACGAACCGACTGCTCGATCGTCTTCAATTGACTCGAGGAAGCGGACAAATCGATCTTGTTGTAGTACCGGCCAATGAACGATGGAGTGTAGCGTTTTTTCAGAGCGTCTTCACGGTTAATGCTCTGCAGACGGTTTTTGAACTCGTCCGAAGCGATGATATTTTCTATTAATACCTGCTTCTCTATTTGATTATCTATATAGTTTGCTATCGCACTCTCTTCGGGTTCCCGACTAAGAAGTCCACGATACAGTGTGACTATATCAGCTTGGGTTACGCGATTGCTCAAGTGGGACCTCGATATGTCAGTCTCGGGCATTTTTCAGCGCGATGAATGCCGGCTCGCGTAAAGAAAAAACGATCATACGAAGAGATAGAGCATTTCTCATGAATTCGGAATCATGGCAAATGCTCTGGATGCGGAAAATTTCTATCAGCGAAACGATCTGCGATCAACACCGCGTGGCGACAATTCAAGTTTTGTCACGGCCGCCGCCGCCGCCGGCAACGCGGTCCGCTCGGAGAGGCCGACGACCTCGGCGGAAAGCTCTTCGTGCAAAGCTCTCCGCGCACGGGACCGCCGCAGCACGAGCGGCGATCCGCACGATGCTCGATCGCCGCCTGAACCTGCGCGGCCGGTCTTCTCGCTCCGAGGAGCGACAGGCGCGATTTTCCGAGCCTTTCCCGTCAGATCCCGCTCGGTCCCGCCTCTGTCATCCGATCCGGCGCGTTGCACCTCGGCAGCGATGTTCTCCGACGGCTTCGGCCAAGCAACGGTCGGCCCGCGGGCGATGCCCGACGATTCTCTACCCGTCCAGGTCGTTCTATAAAACGAACGGGGTGGGGAATGTCACGGCGTCCGATCGCGTTCCTTGGACGTCGAATGCCGGAAAAGACCACAACGATCTCTCGGGCCTCGTTATCGAGCCAGGATCGTCTCCGATGGTTCGTTCTTTCGGAAGAACGTTTTATTGACCGGACATCGCCACGGCCTCACGCTTGAGGGACCGCGGCGGTACGGCGACAGGCCGTGCCGCCGGTGCCGCATGTCCGCACCGGAACAGCTTTTCTTCTCGAAGCGAGACCAAGGATGACGCGACCGAGACTCGTGGGCTTCAGCGCCAACCTGCGGCGCCCGTCCAAGACCCGCGCCCTGGTCGAGGCGGTGGCCGAGGCGGCGGCGGCCGGTGGCGGCCTCGACCTGCGCCTGTTCGACCTCGTCGATGCCGGCACCGGGATCGGCGCGGCGTGGTCGCGGGATGCCCTGTCGCTGCCGGCCCGCCGCGTGATCGAAGCGCTCGAGGAAGCCGACGCGCTGGTCGTCGGCTCGCCGGTCTACAAGGGCAGCTTCACCGGGCTGTTCAAGCACGTCTTCGACCTGATCGATCCGGCAGCCCTTGCGGGCAAGCCCGTCGCCATCGTCGCCACCGGCGGTGGCGCCCGCCACGCGCTGGTCGTCGAGCATGCCTTCCGCCCGCTGTTCGGCTTCTTCGGCGCGCTGCAGGTGCCCACCACCGTCTACGCCGCGGATGCCGACTTCACCGACGGCCTGCCGACCGATCCGGGCGTCCAGGCGCGGATCGCGCAGGCCGGCGCCCAGGTCGCCGCATTGCTCCGCGCCGGGATCGCGGCGGACGCGTCCGCACCGGCGGCGCCCGCCGCCGCCGCGCGTTGAGGGCCGCAGGATGATCGACCGTCGCCACCTCATCGCCACGGCGCTCGCCGCCGCCGCGTTGCCCCTCGCCCGCCCCGCGTACGCGGCCGAGCCCGGCGTGCTGCGCATCGGCTACCAGAAGAACGGCATCCTCGTCGTCGCCAAGCAGCAGGGGGTGATCGAGGAGCGGCTGGCCAAGCTCGGCCACAGCGTGCGCTGGGTCGAGTTCTCGTTCGGGCCGCCGCTGCTGGAGGCGCTGTCGCTCGACGGGATCGATTTCGGCCAGACCGGCGACGCGCCGCCGATCTTCGCGCAGGCCGCCCGCTCCAGCCTCGTCTACGCGGCGGCGCAGGAGGCCGGCGGCTCGGGCTCCGGCATCCTGCTGCCGAAGGGTTCGGCGATCCGGACGCTCCCTGAGCTGAGGGGCAAGCGCGTCGCCTTCGCCAAGGCGTCGAGCGCGCACAACCTCACCGTCGCCGCCCTGGAGAAGGCCGGGCTGACCTATGCCGACATCGAGCCGGTGACGCTGGCGCCGGCCGACGCCGCCGCCGCGTTCTCCCGCGGCAGCATCGACGCCTGGACGATCTGGGACCCGTACTACGCCATCGCCGAGGCCGGCGAGGGCGTGCGCGTGCTGGCCACGGCGGCCGGCATTGCGCGGCAGAACAACTTCTTCCTGGCGAGCCGCAGCTTCGCGCAGACCCGCGGCGCGGTGCTCGCCGAGACGATCGACGTGCTCGCCGGCGTCGCACGCTGGTGCACCGCGAACCGCGGCGCGGTCGCCGAACTCCTGTCGAAGGGCACCGGCGTGCCGCTGACCGCCACCCGCCGCGCGGTCGATCGCACCGACTACGTCATCGGGCCGATGAACGCCGGCGTCGCCGCCGAGCAGCAGGCCATCGCCGACCGCTTCCACGCCCTCAAGCTGATTCCGAACCCGATCCGCGTCGCGGATGCGGTCTGGACGGCACCTGCCCGCAACGGCTGAGAGACCATGACCGACCGACCCGTCCATCGCCCGCGCGCGGCGTCGCCGCCCCTCGTTTCCGAAGGCCTACCGAGCCGTCTGCCGAGCCGTCTGCCGAGCCGCCGCACGCTGCTCTCGGCCGGGCTGTGGCTGGCTGCCGCCTCCGTCCTGCGTCCGGCCCGTGCCGCGGGCACCGTGCGGATCGGCTACCAGAAATACGGCTCCCTGGTGCTGCTCAAGGGCAGGGGCACGCTGGAGCGGGCGCTGAAGCCGCTCGGCATCGACGTGGCATGGTCCGAGTTTCCCTCCGGGCCGCCGCTGATGGAAGCCCTGAACGCCGGCGCGATCGATCTCGGCTCCGCGGGCGAGGCGCCGCCGATCTTCGCGCAGGCCGCGAGTGCGGAGCTCCGCTACGTCGGCAACGAGCCGCCGGCCCCGCGCGGCGAGGCGATCCTGGTGCCGAAGGACAGTCCGGTGCGGAGCGTGGCGGACCTGCGCGGCCGCACCATCGCCCTCAACAAGGGCTCGAACGTCCACTTCCTGCTGGTCCGCGCCCTGGAGAAGGCCGGCGTGCCCTACGACGCGGTCAAGCTCGCCTTCCTCGGCCCGGCCGACGCCAACGCCGCCTTCGTGCGCGGGGCCGTCGATGCCTGGGCGATCTGGGACCCCTATCTCGCCGCCGCTGAGCGCGCGACGGGCGCCCGCATCGTCGCCGACGGCGACGGCGTCGCGCCCAACCGCCAGTTCTACCTGTCGCGCCGCGGCTTCACCGACGCGAGTCCCGAGATCGTCTCGGCCATCCTGACGGCGATCGGCGAGGTCGATGCCTGGGCCGCCGGCAACGCCGACACGGTGGCCTCCGAACTCGCGGCCTCGGTCGGCATCCCGGCACCGGTGCTGGCGGTAGCCCTGGGACGCCTCTCCTACGGCGTCGCGCCGCTCGACGCGCAGACGATCGCCGACCAGCAGGCCGTGGCCGACGCCTTCCACGGCCTCGGCCTCCTCCCGAAGCCGATCCGCGTCGCCGACGCGGTCTGGGCGCATCCGGACCGCAAGGCGGAGCTGCGATGACGCGCAACGCTCCCCTCGCGCGCGTCCGCGACGCGGCCGTGCCGTGGCTGCTGCCGGCCCTGATCCTCGCCGGCTGGCAGGCCGCGGTCTCGGCAGGCCTCGTCTCCAACCGCTTCATGCCTGCCCCCCTCGACGTGGTCCGCGCCGGTTGGGAAGTGGGGCGCACCGGCGAACTCTGGACCAACCTCGGCGTCAGCACGCTGCGGGCGCTCGCGGGCTTTGCCGTTGGCGGCGGCATCGGCTTCGGGCTGGGGCTGGCCAACGGCCTGTCGCGCCTGTCGGAACGGCTCACCGACACCTCGGTGCAGATGGTGCGCAACGTGCCCCATCTCTCGCTGATCCCGCTGGTGATCCTGTGGTTCGGCATCGGCGAGGAGGCCAAGC
>NZ_CAXTHR010000030.1:0-36418 GCF_964244095.1 uncultured Methylobacterium sp.
ACAGCTCCACCTTCACGCCGTTGCGGCGCATGATGACGTATTGCTGCGTCACCGAGAGGGTGTTGTTCCAGGCCCAGTAGATCACCAGGCCCGCCGGGAACGAGCCGAGCATGAACGTGAACACGATCGGCATGAAGGTGAAGATCTGCGCCTGCACCGGGTCCGGCGGGGCGGGGTTCATCTTCATCTGCACGAACATCGTCACGCCCATGATGATCGGCCAGATGCCAAGGTGGACGATGTCGGGCGCCGCGAACGGCAGCAGGCCGAACAGGTTGAGAAAGCTCGTCGGGTCGGGCGCGGCCAGATCCTGAATCCAGCCGAAGAACGGCGCGTGCCGCATCTCGATGGTGATGAACAGCACCTTGTACAGCGCGAAGAAGACCGGGATCTGCACCAGCACCGGCCAGCAGCCGGCGACCGGATTGATCTTCTCCTTCTTGTACAACTCCATCATCGCCTGCTGCTGCTTCACCTTGTCGTCCGGGAAGCGCGTACGGATGGAGGCCATCTCGGGCTGCACGGCCTTCATTTTGGCCATGGAGACGTAGGAGCGGTTGGCGATCGGCAGGAACAGCAGTTTGAGACAGAACGTGACGATCAGGATCGCGACGCCGAAGTTGCCGAGCAGATGGTAGAAGAAGTCCAGCGCCCGGAACATCGGCTTGGTGATGAAGTGGAACCAGCCCCAGTCGATCATCAGGTCGAACTGCTTGATGCTCAGATCCCGCTCGTAGCCGTTGATCGCGTTGACCTCCTTGGCGCCGGCAAACAGCCGCTGGGTGGTCGCGGCCGTGGCGCCGGGCTCGACGCTGCGGCCGTCGCCGCGCACGCTCGCCTGGTAGATCCGGGTCTGGCCGTCGGTGCGCTCGGTGAAGGCGCCGGTATAGGCCATCGCCTGGTCGGGGATCGCGGCGGCCGCCCAGTACTTGTCGGTGATGCCGACGAAGCCGCCGGTGACGTTGGCCCACGCCTTGCCCTTGGTGGCGGGACCGCCGTAGGCCGCCTCCTTGGCGAGGTGGTCGTAGGTGTATTCCTGCAAGCCGTCGCCGCCGAGCACGCCGATCATGCCCTCGTGCAGCACGTAGTAGCCTTGCGTCTGCGGCTTCCCCCAGCGCGAGACGAGGCTGTAGGGGTAGAGCGTGACGGCGGCCGCGCCCTTGTTCTCGACCTCGTCGCGCACCGTGAACATGTACTTGTCGTCGACGGCGAGGATGCGCCTGAACACGAGCCCGGCGCCGTTGTCCCAGGTGAGCGTCACCGGCATGGCGGCCGACAGCGTCTGGCCGTCGGCGGCCCAGACCGTGTCGTTCGTCGGCAGCGGCCCGGCATTGGCGCCGACCCAGCCGAACTCGGCGTAGTACGGCGCCTCGGTGCCGGCCGGCGAGAGCAGCACGATCGCCGGGCTCTTGTCGTCGACGGTCTCGTGGTAGTTCTTCAGCGCGAGGTCGTCGATGCGGCCGCCCCTCAGCGCGAGCGATCCGGTGAGCGACGGCGTCTCGATGCGGATGCGGGCCGAGCGGCCGAGCGCCGCCGCGCGCGACTCAGGCCCCGCCGCGGTCGCGAGCGTTCCGGGCACCGGTGCGGCGGGGCCGCCCTCCTTCGGGCTCGGGGACGGCACGCCGTCCGGGCTCACGCCGGGGCTCTGCTGCGCCGCCTGGTTCTGGAGGTTGGCCTGCCGCTGCTGCTCGACGCGCGGCGCGGCGATGAAGTAGTTCCACCCGAGCAGGACGACGAGCGACAGCGCGATCGCCACGAACATGTTCGTCTTGTCATTGCCCATCGGGGCCACCGTCGCGCGCGTTCGGGGTTGTTGAGGGCGCCCGGGCCGGAGCCGCGGTGCGATCGGACGTCTTGCGTGTCGCGGCCGGGGCCGCACCGTTGCTACGACCCTTGCCGCGACCCTTCACCGGTGAGCCCGCCGCAGACCTCTGCGGACGCGCACGCGCGTCCGGCCCGCGCGGCTTGGCCACCGCGGGGATCGCCCGGCGCAGGTCGTCCTTGAGGGTCTCGAAGGCGGCGTCGATCGCCGGGCGGCGGGCGATCAGCACGATGTCGGCCGGAACCGCGCCGAAGTCGGGGCCGAGCTCGGCGACCGCGGCCCGCAGGCGCCGGCGGATGCGGTTGCGCTCGGTGGCGTGGCCGACGCGCTTGGTGATCGTGAAGCCGAGATGCAGGCCGGCAATCGCTGCGCCGTTACGGGTCTCGGCCGCGTCGCGCAGCCGGCCCTGCGCCGTCATGCACTCGGTGTGGAAACGACGGCCTTCGGCAGCCGCCAGGAAATCGGGCCTCCGCTTGAGCCGTTCGATCGTCGGCACAGAAAGCCCGGCCTCGCTCACGCGCAGGAACCTCTGCGCGCCGCGCGGGGCGGCGCGCGCATCACGCTCAGGCCGACAGCTTCCGGCGGCCATGGGCGCGGCGGCGGGCGATGACCTTGCGGCCGCCGGCGGTCGCCATGCGGGCGCGGAAGCCGTGCCGGCGCTTCCGGACGAGCTTGCTCGGCTGATAGGTTCTCTTCATGGCTCCGAAGCCTCCAAGGGTCGAGGCGCGCTCGCGGGCGGCCGACGCCGTGCCCGACCTTCACGCGTCCTTGAGAAATGTCTGCAAGCGCGAAGGGCGCCCGGACGGGGCGCCACGTCGCGGCAGGGCGGCTTATGGCGGATGGGGTCTGCGGAGTCAACGTTTCGGGGCGTCCCGCAGGGCGATCGCTCGAAGAGCGATCGTGCCGCTTTCCGGGCGCGAAGAGCGCCCCGCGGAGCGGGCCCGAGAGGACGGATGTCCTCTCGGGCGTCGAGCGGAGCGCAAGCCAAGGCCGCGGAGGCGGCCGCCGGCGCTTGAGGCAACAATAAACCAGGGCGATCGCTTTCAAGCGATCGCCCTGGCGTCCCGTTCGGCGTCGGACGGTCGGCTCAGTGCCCCTCGAACGCCATCAGCGTCCGCACCGGCACGTCGAGGGCGCGCAGCTTGTCGGCGCCGCCGATCTCGGGCAGGTCGATGACGAAGCAGGCCGCCACCACCTCGGCGCCGATCTGCCGGAGCAGGTTGACCGCGGCCGTCGCGGTGCCGCCGGTGGCGATCAAGTCATCGATGAGCAGAACCCGGTCGCCCGGCTTGATCGCATCGACGTGGATCTCCAAAGCGTCGCTGCCGTATTCGAGGGTGTAGGCGATCGAGACGGTCTTGTGCGGGAGCTTGCCCTTCTTGCGGACCGGCACGAAACCGGACGAGAGCTGGTGCGCCACCGCGCCGCCGAGGATGAAGCCCCGCGCCTCGATGCCCGCGACCTGGTCGATCCGCCCGCCCGCGAACGGATGCACCAGCGCATCCACCGCCCGACGGAAGGCGCGCGGGTCGCTGAGCAGCGTGGTGATGTCCCGGAACACGATGCCGGGCTTCGGGTAGTCGGGAATCGAGCGGATCGAGTCCTTCAGGGCGATGTGGCGGCGTTCCATGCCGGGCTGGCCTTCCTCGAAGTCACGGACGGCTTAAAGCAGAAGCGGCGCCGGCTGACCAGTTGGCCGGCTCACGCCTGCACCTTGCGCAGGAGGGCGACCAGCTCCCGGTGCAGCCCCTCGTTGCCGCAGGCGACGGACTTGGCGGCCAGGGGCTCCGAGGCGCCGTCGGCCGACGTGACGTAGCCGCCGGCCTCGCGCACCAGGATGATTCCGGCCGCGATGTCCCAGGTGTGGAGGTCGCGCTCCCAGTACAGGTCGAGCCGGCCGCAGGCGACGTAGGCCAGATCCAGCGCCGCCGAGCCCATGCGCCGCGTGCCGCCCGCCACTGCCATCACCGCGGCGACCTCGCGCAGGAGGCGGGGATGGTTGCCGCGCCCGAGATAGGGCGTGCCGTAGGCGGCCAGCGCATCGGCCATGTCGGCGCGGCCCGAGACGCGCAGGCGCCGGTTGTTGAGGTAGGCGCCCTTGCCGCGCTCGGCCACGAACAGCTCGTCCTTGACCGGATCGTAGATCACCCCGGCCACTATTTGGCCCTCGCGCTCCAGCCCGACCGAGATCGCGAAATGCGGGATGCCGTGCAGGAAGTTCGACGTGCCGTCGAGCGGGTCGACGTGCCAGGTGTGGCTCTTGTCCTGGCCCTCGACGACGCCGGCCTCCTCCAGCACCATGCCGTAGCCGGGCCGGGCCTTCATCAGCGCATCGCGCAGGGTCTCCTCCGCCTTGCGGTCGGCCGCCGAGACGAAATCGCCCGGGCCTTTGCGCGAGACCTGGAGGTTCTCGATCTCGCCGTAGTCGCGCCGCAAGCCCCGCGAGGCCTTGCGCACGGCGTCGACCATGACGGTCATCAGGGGTGAGGAGATCATCGCGGGCCTTGAGCTTCCGAGCGTCGTCCGGGCCGCGTTAAACGCATCGCGGCGCAGAATCGAGCCCTGGGCCGGAATGGCCGGCTCCGGACGCGACGCGCGTGGGAGCCGACGCGCGGCGGCGATATCGCGACGGCGGTCGATGCCGACGGTCCGTCCGGCTTATCTGGCCGCTCGGGAAATCCTGCCGAACGTCCCGAGCGTTCCGGCCGGCGCGTGAGCGGGCCGCGCGTTCACGGCGCCGGAAGGCCTTCCGCGGCCGTCGCCGGCCTATTCGGCCGGCGCGCGGCGACCGGCCCGCGTGAAGCGATCCGCGATGGCGTAGATCACGAACCCGCCAAGACCCATCACGAAGGGGGCGACGAACAGAAGGTAGGTCTGGGCGGAGATCATGGCGGCAATCTCCCGAGGAGGCGTTGGGCGCCATAATGTAGCGCCGCAGCGGACGAAACCCAAATCGCCGCGCCGAGGGCGAGTTCCCAGGCCGGTGCCGTCGGTGTGCTGACGCCGTAGAGGATGGCCGCGCTCGGAGCCAGGACGCCCACCGTCATGGACGCCGTCGCGAGGGTGTTGAGGGCGGACGCGGCGAGCTTCACGCGCTCGGTGAGGACGGGATCGCTCATCGGTAAAACCGCCCTGATGGATCAACCGGCCGCCGCTCCGGCGCCGGCCATGTGCGGAGGACGGGCGCTTCCCGATGCACGCCATGCCGGAACGGCCGGGGCCCGAGCCTCCGCGACGCACCGGCCGGCCGGCCATGCTCGCCGCGGCTGCGACGCCGGCCGGCCCGGGCCCGCCTCAGGCCGCCATCGCCGCCTTGAGGTGCTCGTCCACCTTGTCGAGGAAGCCGGTCGTCGAGAGCCATTTCTGCTCCGGGCCGACGAGCAGCGCGAGGTCCTTGGTCATGAAGCCGGCCTCGACAGTGTCGACGCAGACGGTCTCCAGCGTGGTCGCGAACTTGGCGAGATCCGCGTTGCCGTCGAGCTTGGCCCGGTGGCTCAAGCCCCGCGACCACGCGAAGATCGAGGCGATGGAGTTGGTCGAGGTCTCCTTGCCCTTCTGGTGCTCGCGAAAATGGCGCGTCACCGTGCCGTGGGCGGCCTCGGCCTCCACCGTCTGCCCGTCGGGCGTCATCAGCACCGAGGTCATCAGGCCCAGCGAACCGAAGCCTTGGGCGGCCGTGTCCGACTGCACGTCGCCGTCGTAGTTCTTGCACGCCCAGACGTAGCCGCCCGACCACTTGAGGCAGGAGGCGACCATGTCGTCGATCAGCCGGTGCTCGTAGGTGATGCCGAGCGCGGCGAACTTGCCCTTGAACTCGGCCTCGAACACCTCCTGGAACAGGTCCTTGAAGCGCCCGTCATAGGCCTTCAGGATAGTGTTCTTGGTGGACAGGTAGACCGGGTACTTGCGCGCCAGCCCGTAGTTCAGCGAGGCGCGGGCGAAGTCGCGGATCGAGTCGTCGAGGTTGTACATCGACATCGCGACGCCCGCGCCTGGGAACTGGAACACCTCGCGCTCGATGACCGTGCCGTCCTCGCCCTCGAACTTGATCGTCAGCCGGCCCTTGCCCGGCACCTTGAAGTCGGTGGCGCGGTACTGGTCGCCGTAGGCGTGGCGGCCGATGACGAAGGGCTGCGTCCAGCCCGGCACGAGGCGCGGCACGTTCTTGCAGATGATCGGCTCGCGGAAGATGACGCCGCCCAAAATGTTGCGGATCGTGCCGTTGGGCGAGCGCCACATCTCGCGCAGCTTGAACTCCGCCACCCGCTGCTCGTCCGGCGTGATGGTGGCGCACTTCACGCCGACGCCGTGACGGCGGATCGCCTCGGCCGCCTCGACCGTGACCTTGTCGCCCGTCGCGTCGCGGTGCTCGACGCCGAGGTCGTAATAGTCGAGGTCGAGGTCGAGATAGGGGTGGATCAGCTTGCTCTTGATCTCGGACCAGATGATCCGGGTCATCTCGTCGCCGTCGAGCTCGACGACGGGATTGGCCACCTTGATCTTGTCCATGCGCCGCTGCCTTCCGTAGGAATCCGGGCGGGCCGCATGCAAATGCCGTGCGGCCGCGGGCGGGTCATAGCGCGGGCGTTTCCGGTGGGAAAGGCGGGGCTCCGACAGGCCGCGGAGGCTGTCATGCCGGCAGCGGGGCTGGACATCCGCGCGCCCGGCTGGAATCTGCGCCGACCGTTTCAGGTTCGGGAGCACCCATGAGCGAGCGCATCATCCTACGGGCCGGCGAGGCGCTGGTCGCCGGCGGGCCGCCCAACACCGCAGCCGAGCCGGAGGTGATCATCGGCGAGCTCGACGGGCCGGTCGGCACCGCCCTCGCCACGCTGACGGGCGACCAGGTCGTCGGCCATTCGCGCGTGTTCGCGCTCCTGAACACCGACATCATGGTGCGCCCGGTGACGCTGTGCGTCTCCAAGGTCAGCGTCACGGAATCGAAGTACACTTCGATCCTGATGGGCACGGTGCAGTTCGCCATCGCCAACGGCGTGCTCGATGCGGTCCGCGCCGGCTACATCCCCAAGGCGAAGGCCAACGACCTCGGCATCATCTGCTCGGTCTGGCTCAGCCCCGGCGTGATCGAGGCCGAGACCGTCGATCACAAGGCGCTGTTCGACATCCAGCGCCGCGGCATGACCGAGGCGATCCGCAAGGCGATGACCAACGAGCCCTCGATCGACTGGCTGCTGGAGAACCAGGACCGGATCGTGCACAAGTATTACCAGATGGGGCTCGACGGGAAGATCTGAGAGCCACGCGCAGGACCGCCGGCGACGCCGACGCCCCTTTCCGGTCGGGACGGAGCGTGCGAGAGCGCCGCGCATGAATCCGGCCCCCGTCGTCATCCTCGTCGCGCCGCAGCTTGCCGAGAACATCGGCATGACCGCCCGCGCCATGGCGAATTTCGGCCTGTCGGACTTGCGCCTCGTCGCGCCGAGGAACGGCTGGCCGAAGAAGGGCGTGCGCGAGGCGGCCTCGGGCGCGACCCACGTCCTCGACGGCGCGACGGTCCACGCCACCCTGCCCGAGGCGATCGCCGACCTCACCTGTCTCTTCGCCACCACCGCCCGCGAGCGCGGGCAGATGAAGCGCGTGGCCCTGCCCGACGCCGCGATGGCGGAGACGGCCGGCCGGATCGCGCACGGGGAAAGGGTCGGGGTGATGTTCGGGCGCGAGCGCGTCGGGCTGACGAACGACGAGGTGTCGCTGGCCGACGCCATCGTCACCTTCCCCGTCGCCGCGGATTTCCCGTCGCTCAACCTCGCGCAGGCCGTGCTGCTGGTGGGCTACGAGTGGCGCCGCGCCGCGGGTCTGGCCCGGCAGCCCTTCACCGGCGCGACCCGCGCGCAGCCTGCGACGCGGGAGGCGCTGCTGTCGCTGTTCATGCACCTGGAGGCGCGGCTGGACGCGGCCGGCTTCTACCCGCCGGAGAAGCGCGAGGCCATCGTGCGCAACATGCGCGACAGGCTCCACCGCATGAGCTTGACCGAGCGGGACGTGCGCACCTTTCGCGGTGCGCTGAAGGCGATCGACGGCGGGGCGAAGCACCGGCCCGCGGAGCCGGTCTAGCTGCGGCCGGTCGCGAGCTTGCGGTTCACAGGGTTGGCCGGGCCGCCTGACCGGGCGACGAGGCTGCGCAGCGATGCGAGGTTGGCGGCGACCTCCGCGGGCGGCAGGTCGCGGCGCAGGATCGCCTCCGCCTCGTCGAACCGGCCCCTCAAGCCGAGCACGAGGGCGAGGTTGCCCCGCACCCGCGCGTCGGCGCCGGGCTGCGAGACCGCGCGCCGCATCGTCGCCTCGGCCTGGTCGAGCTGCCGGGCGAGCGCGTAGGACAGGCCGAGGTTGGACAGGATCGCCGGTTCGTCGGGCCGGATCTTCAGGGCGGCGTCGTAGAAGCCCTGGGCGCGGGCGTGGTCGCCGAGCTGGTCGGCGGCGGAGCCCTGCGCCGACAGGATGCGCCAGTCGGGCTGCGCCGGCGAATGCGCGTTCTGCAGCACGTCCTGCGCCTCCTGCAGCCGCCCGACCTCCACGAGCGCCTTGCCGTAGGCGCCGAGCACGGCGGTGTTGCGCGGGTTGCGCAAGGCCGCCTGCTGCAGCACCGCGGTCGCCTGCGCGCGCTGGTCGGTGGCGCGCAGCGCCTGCGCGTAGCGCATCGCGAGGCCGAGATCGTTGGGGTCGGCGGCGTATTTCTCGGCGAGTGCGTCCGCCTCGCGGGGCGAGATGCGGGCGCCGCCGATCGAGCCGGTGGTCTCGGGCGAGCGCGACTGGCAGCCCGCCGCCAGGAGCGTCACGAGGCCGGCGGCGATCAGCTTGGCGCCGAAACCCCGGATGGACGGGGCCTGGATCGGCCGGGGGCCCGCGATCATGATACGCTCCGCAAACGGCCCGGCCCGCTCGTCCTTCACGGGCCCGCCGTCACGGTGTTAGGGCGTTAACCCTAACCGCGGGTTAAAGCCGGCCGCCGCGGCCGTGTCGAGAGATCCGCCCGATGCCCGTGCCGGCCAGGACCGCATGACCGACGCCGCCGCAGCCTCCATCCCCGCCCTGCTGCCCGCCGGCACGCCCGGCATCCCCGTCGCCCTCGTCTCGCAGGCCGCCTGGCCGGCCTGCGAAGCCGGCCTCGACGCGCCGCAAAAGGCGTTTGCGGCGGCGACCGGCTTCGCGCCGAAGCCCGGCCGGCTCGCGCTGCTGCCGGCCGCCGACGGCGCGCTGTCCCGCGTCCTGTTCGGTCTCGGCGACACCGATGCCGCCGGCCACGACCGCCTGCTCGCCGGTATGCTCCCCGGCCTCCTGCCGCCCGGCATCTATGCCCTGGAGGCCGATGCCCCGGATCAGGCCGAAGCGCCGGCCGAGGCGGCACTCGCGTGGCTGCTCGGATCGTACCGCTTCGCGCGCTACCGGCCGGCCGGCCCGGAGCGCCCGCGCCTCGTGGCGCCGGCCGGCATCGATGCGGCGGAGGTCGGCCGCATCGCCGCCGCGGTGGCGCTCGGGCGCGACCTCGTCAACACGCCGGCCAACGACCTCGGCCCCGCCGAGATTGAGGCCGCGGCCCGCGCGCTGGCCGGGCGCCACGGCGCGGCGGTCGCGGTGACCGCGGGCGTCGAGCTGGCGCGGGCGTTCCCGCTGGTCCACGCGGTCGGCGCCGCCTCGACGCGCGCGCCGCGGCTGATCGACCTGACCTGGGGACCTACCGACGCGCCGCGGGTGACGCTCGTCGGCAAGGGCGTCGCCTTCGACACCGGCGGCCTCGACATCAAGCCGTCCGCCGGCATGCTGCTGATGAAGAAGGACATGGGCGGCGCAGCCGCAGCACTTGCCGCCGCCGACATGGCGATGGGCGCCGGCCTGGCGCTTCGCCTGCGCCTGCTGATCCCGGCGGTGGAGAACGCGATCTCCGGCGACGCCTTCCGCCCCGGCGACGTGATCCGCAGCCGCGCCGGCCTCAGCGTCGAGATCGGCAACACCGACGCGGAGGGCCGCCTGATCCTCGCCGACGCGCTGGCGCTCGCCGATACCGAGGAACCCGACCTGCTGATCGACTTCGCGACGCTGACGGGCGCCGCCCGCGTCGCGCTCGGGCCGGACCTGCCGGCGTTCTTCACCGAGGACGAGGCGCTCGCCGGCGCGATCGCGGCGGCGGGGCACGCCGCGATCGATCCGGTCTGGCGGATGCCGCTGCACGCGCCCTATGCGAGCCTGCTCGCCTCGAAGGTTGCCGACCTCAACAACGTCTCGGGCGGCCCCTTCGCCGGCGCGATCACCGCCGCGCTGTTCCTGCGCCGCTTCGCGCCGAAGACGAAGCGCCATGTCCATTTCGACCTCTACGGCTGGAATCCCTCGGCCAAGCCCGGCCGGCCGGAGGGCGGCGAGGTGCAGGCCGCGCGGCTGGTCTACGCGCTGCTCAAGGACCGGTACCCGCCCGGCTGACCGGAGCCGCTCACCGCGCCAGCGGCAGCCCGGTCTCGATCAGCCGCGCCCAGAGCGAAGCCCCCAGCGGTGCGGCCGCATCGCAGAAGTCGTAATGCGGGTGGTGCAGCGCGGCGCTGTCGCCGTTGCCGAGGAACAGGTAGGCGCCCGGCCGCCGCCCGAGCATGTACGAGAAGTCCTCCGCCGCCATCATCGGCGCCACCGCGCGCTCGACGTTGTCCGCGCCGACCAAGCCGGCCGCGACGTCGGCCATGAACGCGGCCTCCGCCGGGTTGTTCTCGGTCACCGGATAGCTCGACCCGAAATCGACGCTGCCGACGGCCTCGAAGCCGGCCGCGACGTGTTCGACAATGTCGACGATCCGCGCCTTCGTCGCCGTGCGCACCGGTGCGGAGAGCGCGCGCAGGGTGCCGCGCAGGGTCACCGTCTGCGGCAGGACGTTGAACGCCTCGCCCGCCTCCAGCGCGCAGACCGAGACAACCGCCGATTCCAGCGGGTCGAGGTTGCGCGACACGATCGATTGCAGGGCGATCACCACGTGGCTCGCCACCAGCACGGCGTCGATCGCCTCCTGCGGCAGGGCGGCGTGGCCGCCCCGGCCCTCGATGGTCAGCGTGAAGCGGTCGGTCGAGGCCATGATCGGGCCGGGGCGGATCGCGAACCGCCCGAGCGCGAGGCCGGGGATGTTGTGCATCCCGTAGACGGAACCGATCCCGAAGCGCTCCATCAGCCCGTCCTCGACCATCGCCGCGCCGCCGCCGCCGCCCTCCTCCGCCGGCTGGAAGATCAGCACGGCGGTGCCGTCGAAGTCGCGGGTCGCGGCGAGGTACTTCGCGGCGCCGAGCAGCATCGCGGTGTGGCCGTCGTGCCCGCAGGCGTGCATCCGGCCCGGCACGGTCGAGCGGTAGGACAGGTCGCGGACTTCCTGGATCGGCAGGGCGTCCATGTCGGCGCGCAAGCCCATCGCGCGGCCGGAGCCGTGTCCGCGCCCCCGGATCACCCCGACGACGCCGGTGCGGCCGATGCCGGCGACGACCGCGTCGCAGCCGAAGGCTTCGAGCTTGCCCGCCACGAAGCCGGCGGTGCGCTCCACGTCGTAGAGCAGTTCCGGATGGGCGTGCAGGTCGTGGCGCCAGGACGCCATCTCGTCGGAAAACGCCCGGATCGCATCGAGCGCGGGCAGGCTTCGGGCGGCTGTGTCCCGGACGGGCATGGCGGTGACGGCTCTCGGCTCCGGACGTCGCGGCCGGCGCGTGCGCCCAGCAGACAGGGAGCCGAGCCTCCGGTCAACGCGCGGTCGCGTCGCGCCTCCTTGCGCCTCAGCGGCGCCCGCGCGACGTCGCGTCGTCGTGGGCGCGGGTCTGGGCCGCCTGCGCCGCGTCGAGCTTCCGCATCGCCTCGAACCGCGCGATGTCGGCCTCGACGTCGCGGATCGTCTCCTCGACGAGATGGTGCTGGATCGCGCGGCGCGGGTCGTCCTCGGCCACGTCCTCGCGCAACCGGAGCACCGCCTGCCGCACCACGCCGTAGACCGCCTCGCGCTCTTCGCGGCTCATGGCCGGCTTGATCGCCTGGGCGACGAGATCGGAGAAGTCCGGCATGACGGTCGCGATGAGGGGGGCTGCGGTCGCGGGGTCGGTGGGACGGATCAGATCCGCTGGTCGCGGATGCCGCCGACGATCAGCGAGACCGAGCTCCAGATCACCAGGAAGCAGAAGAACGACACCGCGAGCTGGTGGAATCGCTTCGGATAGAGCGAGTCGGCCGGGAGCATCGGCGGCACGAAGGCCGCGAGGAAGATGTGCTGCTTGGCGGCCGACACGCGCGCCCGGTCGAGGAGGGTGTTGGCCATCTCGTTCAGCTTCTCCGCGATGGTGCGCTCGACCATCAGCCCCTCGTATTCGAGCAGCGCGTTGGTCATGGTGGCGCCCCCGGGGCCGCCTCCGTCAGTGGTGAGCTGCTCCTGCAGCAGCTTCATCTGGCGGTCGTAGGCCGCGACCGTCGCGACGAGCACCTGGATCGAGCGCGACTTCTCGTCGAGGTTCGAGCCGCGCAGCACCTGGAGGTCGTTCTCCGCCTTGATCTTGTCCTTGCGCAGGAGCATTAGCGTCGTCAGCGTCCCCTCGGCCGACTTGACCGGATCGATGATGCCCCAATGGTTGCGGTAACGCTGGATCTCCAGGGTCGCCTTGCGCAGGCGGTCCTGCGCCGCGCTCGCGTCGATCTGCGCCTGCTTGACCATGTCGGCCTGGGCGCGCTGCGAGATGTCGTTGATCAGGGCCTCCGAGCGGGCCACGACGTCCCTGGCGATCGCGAGGGCATCCTCGGGCGTGAACGCGCGCACCGTGAGCTGGATCACGCCGGAGATCGCGTCGATCCGGGCCCCGACGTGCTCGCGCCAGTACTTCGTCAGCTCCTCGATCGGCTGGGGCGACCGGTAGCGCGCCCAGAAATCCGCTTCCGCGCGCGAGAACATCCGTGAGACGCCGAGCCCCTTCTCGACCGCATCGACCATCGCCTGGCTGTTGATGAAGTCGCGGACGATGTAGCTGTCCTGGCTGTTGTGCTTCTGGATCAGGTTCGAGTACTCGCCGAGCGAGACGTTCTCCATCGGCTCGACGTTGCCGCGCACGGCGAACTGCGCCTCGGCGACGTACTGGTTGGACGCCACCGCGAACAGGTAGAACGCGATCACCGCGGTCGGCAGCAGCACGAACACGCCGAACCGCTGCACGAGCCGCGCGGTGTAGCTCTGCGGCGCCGCATCCACCGGGCGCAGGCCCGGCAGGCGGGTCCAGGCGAGGCGCTCGCGGGCCCGCTCGACCAGGGCGCGACGGCCCGGCTGCGCGATCGGCTCGATGGTCTCGGCGCCGCGGCGGATCTCGGTCGCCGAGCGTTGCGCGACCTGAAGCAGGCCGCGGAGCCGATCGTCCTGCCTGACCTCGTCGACGCTCATCCGTTCCGGCTTCCTGCGCTCTGCCCCCGACCGGAATTCCCCGTGCACGGGGGGCGCCGGCGCCGCGTCCGGCGGCTGAGCGGAGCCGTGCCGGAATCCCGTTCTTTTCAGCCCTTTTTAAGGCGTCGGGCCGCGCCGCGCCGCCCGCGGAAGCGCGATGCCGCATCGCCGCGGCGGCCGGCCCCGGCCGGTTGCGCGACGTCCGCCGCCGTCCTAGGCCGGGCCGATGAAGCGGACTCCATCCGATACGCTGCCCCCACCCGTCCGCACGGCGAAGACGAAGCTCCGTGCGGTCGTGGCCACGTGCAACCGGTGCGCCAAGCGCCGCGGCCTGCCCAAGCGCGCGCTGCGCGACCTGCTGAAGGCCGAGATGAAGCGGTCCCGCCCCCGCGTGAGGCTGCGCATCGTCGCGACCGGATGCCTCGGCCCCTGCCCCAGGCGCCTGATCGCGGTCGCCACGGGAGCCAGCCTCGCCGGGGGACGGGTCCTGCTGATCGACCCGGCGGCGCCTCCGGCCGAGACGCTCGCCGCGCTGCTCATTGACCATGTCGCGCCGGGCCGCGTTCCGAAGGAGTACGTCGAGAAGGAGAGCCTGCCGCCTAAGCCGGGAATCGGCGATGGTAGGAACGCGTCCGCGTGACCGTGCCGGCCGCCGCGGCATCCGGGACGGAGACCATGCCGCTTCGCATCGGGCATCCGCGCCGTCCCGGATGCGGTCTGCGGTGATCGCGCCGGCACCCCGTCCCGGCCGGCGCGGCGTCGTCCGGGCCGTCCTGCGCCGGCTTCCCCTCGTCGGCACGGGGCTCGGGCTCGGGCTCGCCGTCTGGCTGGTCGCGGCCAACGATCTCGCGGCGGTGGCGGGCGCGTTCGGGCGGATCGGGTTCGTCGGCCTCGCCGCCGTCGTGATCGTGCGGGCGGGAATCGTGCTGCTGTGCGGCCTCGCGTGGGCGCGCATCCTCGATGGCCTGTCCCCGGCCGGCGCCGGCGCCTTCGCGACCCTGCGCTTCGTCCGCGAGGGCATCAACACCCTGCTCCCCGTGGCCTCCGTCGGGGGCGACGTGGTGGGCGGGCGCCTGCTCACCTTCTGGGGCGTCGCCGGGCCGCTCGCCGCCGCCTCGGTGCTGGCCGACATGCTCTTCCAGGTCGGCACGCAGGCGCTGTTCGCGCTGCTCGGCGCCGGGCTGCTGACGCAGGTGCAGGGCGAGCCGGCGGCCGACCTCGCCCGCTGGATGCTGCGGGCGCTCGCCGTCGCCGGCCTCGTGCTCGCCGCCTTCTTCGCCTTCCAGCGCACCGGCGCGGCCCGCTTCGTCGAGTGCAGGCTCGCCGCGCTCTCCCGGCGCCTCGTGCGCGAGGCGGAGCCGCGCCGCCCGGAAGGCGGCAGCGTGCAGGATGCCCTCGACGCGGTCTGGGGCCGGGGCCGGCGCGGGCGGATCGCGCAGTCGGTGCTGCTGCACCTCCTCGCCTGGACGCTCGGCGCGGCCGAGGTCGGAATCGTGCTCGCCTGCATCGGCGTCGAGGGCGTGACGTTCTCCGAGGTGGTGGTGATCGAGGCGCTGAGCCAGGCGATCAAGTCGGCCGCCTTCCCGATCCCGAGCGGGCTCGGGGTGCAGGAGGGCGGCTTCGTGATCGTCGGCGCGCTGTTCGGGATCGATGCCGGCACCGCCATCGCCCTGTCGCTCGCCAAGCGCGTGCCCGACGTGGTGCTCGGCCTGCCCGCCCTGATCGTCTGGCAGAACCTCGAGGCGCGCCGCGGCGGCGTGCGCCCCCCGACACCCTCGTGACGCCGCTTGCGCGCCCGCGGAACCCGTCCCAGGGTGCCGGCGCCATGACGCCGCGCACGATGCCCTCGAAGACGCCCCGCTCCCGCCCGCCGCGCCGCCTCGGCCTCGTCCTGCTCGCGCTCGCCCTCGGCGCGGGCCCGGCGGCGGCGCAGAGCGTCACCGTCGACCTCGGCGCGGGCGGCGTCACCGAGCGGGCGCTGCAGCTCGTCGCGCTGATCACGGTGCTGGCGCTCGCGCCCTCCGTGCTGGTGATGGCGACGGCCTTCACCCGGATCGTGGTGGTGCTGTCGATCCTGCGCTCGGCGCTCGGCACCCAGTCCGCGCCGCCGACCGCGGTGATCGTCAGCCTCGCCCTGTTCCTGACCGCCTTCGTGATGGCGCCGACCGGCCGCGAGGCCTACCGCGCCGGCATCGAGCCGCTGCTCGCCGGCCAGATCACGCAAGGTGTCGCCTTCGAGCGCGCGTCGGCCCCGTTCAAGACGTTCATGCTGCGCAACGTGCGCGAGAAGGACCTGAAGCTGTTCCTCGACATGGCCAAGGTGCCGGTGCCCTCCGGCCCCGAGGCGGTCGGGCTGGAGATCGTCACCCCGGCCTTCATGATCTCGGAGCTGCGCCGCGCCTTCGAGATCGGCTTCCTGCTGTTCATCCCCTTCCTGATCATCGACCTCGTGGTCGCGTCGGTGCTGATGGCGGTGGGCATGATGATGGTGCCGCCGGCCACCGTGGCGCTGCCGTTCAAGCTGATCTTCTTCGTGCTGGTCGACGGCTGGACGCTGGTCGCCGGCTCGCTGGTGCAGAGCTACGGCGGCGGTTGAGCCCGCTCAGCCCGGCGCGGGCGCGGGCTGCCCGTCGGCCCGCCTGCCCGTCCCGTCCTCGTCCGGCACGGGCCCGCCCGCGCCCCGCGGGGCCAACGCGGCGTCGGGGTAGCGTTTGCGGTACTCGGCCAGGAAGGCGGCCAGCGTCTCCGCGCTCGTGGCCCGCTGCGCGATCTCGCGAAAGCCCGGGTCGCGGATCGCGTCGGCACGGGTGAGCAGGGCGAAGGTGCGGGCATCCGCGCTCTCGGCCATGGCGCCAGAGAACTTGGCCTTCAGCCGCTCCAGCCCGATCGGCTCGGCTGCGAGGTCGTAGGCGATCGCCGCCCGGACCACGTCGGCGCGGCCCGCCTCGTCGAGCCCCCTGCCCGCGCGCCAAGCGTCGCCGGGCAGCGCCTCGTGCGCCTCGCCGGCCTCGCGCCAGCGCCGGGCCGTCCACAGGATGTCGGCGCGCAGCCGTGCGGCGTCGGCGCCGGTCTCGCCCTCGATCGCCTCCAGCGCGAGGTCGGTCCGCGACAGGTCGGACAGCGCGCGGGCGCGCAGCAGCGCGCGGGCGCGGCGCAGCTCCGCGGGGAGTTCGGGCAGGTGGGTCGCCTCGATCGCCTCGAGCGCCATCAGCGGCTTGCCGTCCATCAGGCGGATCGCGGCGAGCTGCGTCGCCACGCTCGAACGGCCGGCCCCGGTCAGGCGCTGATCGACCTGGTATTGCAGGAGGTCGGCAGCCGAATCGAGCAGGTCGAGGGCGACCAGCCGTTCGGCCAGCCGCCGGACCACGGCGTCGCCGCGCCGGCCGATCGGGGCGAAGTCCTTAAAGTCGAAATACAGCGCCACCGCCTCGATGCCGCTCACGCCGTCGCCGCGGCTCGACAGGAATAGGTCGTCGAACAGCGTCTGCGCCTCGCCGTGCAGCAGCCGCGTCTCGGCCGAGTCCGGCGCCCGCGCGTCGGCGGCCCGGACCGTGGCGAAGGCGTCGCGGTAGCGTCCGGCCGCCATGTAGAGGCGGGCGAGGCCGGCGGTGATCGCGTTCTCGGTCTCGCCCCCGTGCCAGGTGATGGCGAGCCGTTCGAGGCGCTCCATCGCCTCGGCGGGCTTGATCGTTCCGGCACCGAGCGCGAGCAGCGTGCCGCGGAGCGCCGCCGCCACGGCCACCGGGCGCTCGCCCGACTCCGCGAGGTGGTCGTAGGCCTCGCGCGCGACCTTCGTGCGGTCCATCCCCTCGTCGATGCGGGCCCGGACCAGCGCCAGCCGGTCCCGGTCGAGGGGCGCCAGGTCCACGGCGACGACGGAGGCGGTTCGGCGCGCCGCGGCGTCGAAATCGCCGGTCTCGACCGCCGCTTCGGCGGCGAGCGTCCGGATCGTCGCCTGAAGCGCGCCCGGATAGCGATCGACCACCGGAAGCGTCTGCCGGAACCCGGTCTCGGCCTCGCGCCAGCGCCCGGCCTGGGCGGCGGCGACGGCGCGCCACAGGACGGCCTCCGGATCGCGCAGGAACGGCGGCGCGCTCAGGGCGCGGCCCGCCTCCGCGCTGCGGCCCATGCCCGCGAGCGCGGCGGCGCGCAGGATCGCGGTGTCGCGGGCGCCGGCGAGCAGTGGATCGTCGGCCGAGGCCACGTCGAGGGCGGACAGCGCCTCGCCGGCGAGCCCGTTGGCCAGCAGCGTGCGCGCCAGGGTCAGCCGCAACGGGCCGCGCGCGCCGGCGGGCGCGGCGACCGAGGCCGCGAACTGCGCGCGGATGGTCTCGCGCACGTCGCCGAGCCGTGCCTGTTCCCAGGGCTCGCGCAGGATCGCCAAGCCCGACACCGCGGCAAGCGGCACGTCGGCCGGGCGCGTCACCGACGCCGCGAGGCCGCCCTCGCGGCCGATCGCGACGCCGTCGAGGTCGGGCCGGACCGTGAGGTCGTCGGCCTCGGCGAGCACCGCGAGGCCGAGACGGCTTGGGAGCAGTTCGAAGTCGACGAAGCGTTGGCGCTTGGCGATCCCGGCGGCCTTCCAGGCCCGCGCGGTCACCACGGCGATGCGCTCCCCGTCGAGGTCGAGCCACGCGGCGCTGCCCGGCTGCGGCAGGCCGACCGCGACGCGGATACGCCCGGACGCGTCCGGCAGGCGGTTCACGGCGACGGCGTCGCTCGGGGTCGGGCTCTCGCCGTCGGTGAGTTCCCAGGCGCCGGCGCTCGCGCCCGCCCGCACCGGCACGAGGTCGACCAGCCCGCCCGGCGGCACCGCGAAGCGCAGCACCGTCAGGCCGCCGGCGCGCATCGGCTCGCCCACCGCGCGCAGGCCGCCCCGGCGCGGGGCCGGGGCCGCCACCGGCTCGGCGGTCTCGAACACCAGGGTCGCGATCCCGCCGCGCTCGAACAGGGCGGCCGGGGGCCGCCTGTCGAACGGGAACACCAGCCCGGAGCCGGCCGGCCGGTGCGGCGGCTCGACGGCGGCCGGCCGGCCCGGTTCCGTGGGTTCGGCGGCCGCGGCCGGCCGCGCGACGGACGCCGGAGCGGCGGTCTCCGGCCTCGGTGCGCCCTTCGTCGGCGTATCGTTCCTGGCCGCCGCGTCGGTCTTCGCCGCCGCGGCGTTGTCGGCGGCGACGTCCTTCCTGGACGCGATGTCGAAGATCACCGTGTCGTCGTCGCGGTCGGTTGCCACCGCGAACCCGTCCGCCGCCGCGACCGTGAGCGCCGCCGACGCCGCGTCCGTCGTGGCCGCGATCCGCGCCCTGTCCGCGGGCAGGCGGCCGCGGGTCTCGGAGACGTCGAAACCGAACGCGCCCGTGACCCGCAGCCGTGCCGCGCCGCCCTCGGTGGTGACCGCGCCCTGCGCGCCCTCGGGCAGGCGCACCGAGATCCGGGTGAGCGTCGGCAGGCTCGCGACCTCGACGGCGAGCATTCGGCGCACGGGTGCGGGGCTGCGCGCCTTCAGGGCGGCCTCGGCGAGGCGGGCGCGGCGGGCGAGGTCGGCCACCACCTCCGGCGGCAGGGGCGGCGGCAGGCCGGACCAGCCCTCGGGGAGGAGGTCGACGAAGACCGTCTCGCCGGCCTCCTGCACGTTGACGCGGACCGGCCTCTGCAGGGCGAGCCGCAGGCCGGTGCCGTCGGGATCGCGCCGGACCGCGACGAGGTAGCCCGGCATCTCGGCGGCGAGCCGCTCGGGGCCCGCCTCGGCCTTCTCGCCGTAGCCGAGCACCAGCACGCTGCCCGCGACGCGCGCCTTGACCGAGACGGGGCCGTCGAAGGTGAGGGCGATCCGGCCGTAGCCCTGCGCCTCCGCGCCGGCGACGGCGATCAGGCGCGCGGCCTCCGCCGGCAGGCCGAGCCCGAGGAGCAGGCCGAGCCCGAGGAGGGTGCCGAGCGCGACGCCCGCACGGCGGGGCATGCGCCGGTCCCGTGGTCCCGTCTCAAGCCTCGCGCCCATCGATCACGCCGCACCCGGGGGCGGCGGGCACCCCGACGAGGGGCGCAACGCTCCGACGCCGCTGAGGCCGCACCGTGCCGGATCGCGGCTAACGCGCGCTTAATCGCCGCTCGGCCGACCGGGCCGGCGCCGGACGACGAGGTCGGCGGCCCCGTTCGGCCCCTGTTGTCCCTGCTCAAGCGCCGGCCCGAAGCTCCGGCCTCGATGGCCGCTGCCAGGGACCGCCTCTCCGGGCCGGCCTGGGCCGCGTCCGCCGACGGATCGCGATCGACATCGTCAGGCAGTCCGAGCAGACCGGAACGCCCGTGGCCGAAGGCGTCCCCCAGCCCTCCGGGGGGGGCGGGCGACTGTAAACGTGTTGTTCACCTCCTCGGCCGAGACTGAAGACCGACTGCGAATTGAAATTCCGATTTGAGGCAGCAGGCTACGATCGGAGACGTCGTATGTATCCTCTACCCTTCAACGAAGCCGAGCGCCTCGGCGTGCTGCGCGACCTGCGCATCCTCGGGACCGCACCCAACGCATATCTTGACGCTATATGCCGCACGGCAGCGGCCCTGTTCGGCACACCGATGGCGCTGGTGTCCCTCGTTGAGGAAGATCAACAGTGGTTCAAAGCCAAGTGTGGCCTGGAGGTGGATGGGACCGCGCGCGAAGTTGCGTTCTGCACCTACGCGATCCTCTCCGCGGCGGTGCTGGTGGTCGAGGATGCGACGAAGGACGAGCGATTCGCGCAGAATCCGCTCGTTACGGGCGCGCCGCACATCCGCTTCTACGCCGGCGCTCCGCTCGTTCTCAGCCCGGACATTCACGTCGGCACGCTCTGCATCATCGACACCGTTCCGCGTTCGCTCAGCAACGCGCAGCAATGTCAACTCAAGGATTTGGCGGAACTCGTGGTCGCGCAGTTGCGCCTCCACAGGGTGGAAGGTCAGCTCCGGCAAAGCGAGGCACAGTTCCGGCTCCTTGCCGAGAACACGAGCGACATGATCGTGTGGTGCGATCTCGATAGCACCCGCCGGTACGTTTCGCCGGCCGCGAAGGCCCTTCTCGGCTACGCGCCCGAGGAACTCGTCGGCACGCGCCCCCGCGACTTCGTCCACCCCGACGACATCGAGGAGCACGACCGCATCCTGAGCGACCTCGGCGAAGGCCGCGTCGAGCAGGCGGTCGGCCGGCAACGCTACAGGCGCAAGGACGGCTCGTGGGTCTGGGTCGAGGTAACCTTCAGCCGCACACGGACTGCGGAGGGCGGGCATGACCACGGCTACGTCGCCTCGGTGCGCGACATCACCGAGCGCAAGGAGGCGGAGCACAGGATCGAGCACTTGGCTCGCCATGATGCCCTGACGGATCTACCCAATCGGACCTTGCTGAGCGAACGGCTGGTTCAGGCGATCGCGCTGGCCAAACGGCAAGGCGCGTCCTTTGCCGTGTTCTGCCTGGATCTCGACGGGTTCAAGACCGTGAACGATACCTTCGGCCATCAGACCGGGGATGCGCTGCTGCGCATGGTCGCCGCCCGACTCAAGGAGGTCGTTCGGGCCGAGGACACCGTGGCCCGTATCGGCGGTGACGAGTTTGTCATCATCCAGACGGGAGCCGGCCAGCCGGAGACCGGGAGCGTTCTGGCAAAACGTCTGATCCAAGCTATGGAGCCGCCGTTCGCTATCGATGGCGGTCTGATGAGCGTGCGCCTGAGCATCGGTATCGCCCTCGTTCCGCAGCACGGTGTCGATTCCGACACCATCTACAGGAGTGCTGATCTGGCGCTGTATCGCGCCAAGGCTGAAGGACGAAACACGTTCCGTTTTGCCAGCCCTGAGTACTCTTCCAGAGACGGATCGTTGAAATCGTTGCGTTTTCGATCCGGTTGAAGCGTCGTCCCGTGCGGCGAGCGGACCCCGTGCGGTAGGCCGGCGCTCAACCCGGATCAGAACGCTTCGCAGGCTCGACGCCCCCCACCCGAGCCGGCCTGCCTCAACCGCCGAACGCGATCGCCCGGTCCCAGACTGGGGCGAAGCCGCCGAGCGGCACGCTGATCGGCTGCGGCTCGTCGGTCCCGGGCTTCTGGCCGATGACCACGAGGGTCTTGGCGGTCCGCATCGCGTCGGTGGCCAGCGTCGGGAAGCTGATCGGCACGAGGCAGCCCTCGCCGCTGCACGAGACGTAGGGCGCGCCCTTGCCGAGCACCACGTCGTCGAGCTTGAACGTGACGCCCGGATCGATCGCGAGGCCGAACGGCATCAGGATCAGCCCTTCCGAACGCCCGTCCTTCGGGGACCTCAGCTCGATCGCGAACTGGCGCTTGCCGGTCTTGTTGTCCCCTTGCGACTGCATCAGCATGCACGAGGTCGCGGCTTCCGAGCGGGCGCAGGTCAGGGTCCAGTCGCCGTAGCTCTCGCTGATCGAGAGCGCGCCGGCCGGCCAGATCGCCGCGGGCTTGGCCGTCGCGGCCGGCGCGGGCGCAGGCGTCGCCTTCGGCGCGGGCTTCTGCGCGGGCGCGCGCGGCTTCGGCCTGGGCTTCGGAGCGGCCTCGGCGTTGCCGGCCGGCGCCTCTTCCTGTGCGGCGCAGGGCGTGATCGCGGGGGCCAGCACCACGAGCACGGCGGCGAGGATCGCGGGACGGCGGGACGCGCGGATCGGCGACATGCGGGAACGGCCCCCTCGGCCGACGTGGCAGAGGGAGCCGCCTACCGCTCAAGCCTGAACGACGCAATCCCGGGCGGCGCAATCGCCGGTCGGCGGAAACACGGGATCGCGCGGCCGGGCGTGACCTGTCGGTCGGTCGCAGGGCAGGCGCTCGTGAGCCCGCTCCGCGGTTGACCGTCGCGGCACGAGGCGGCACTAGGGCCGCATCCGGGACGAGGCGGGATTCTTCGAGGTTTCGCATCGGCTTCCGCCGCGTGCGAGCCCGGCCCGTCGCCCCTTCGTCACATCGGCCGCCTAACCCGGGCTCCCTGCGCGCCGCCCCATCCGAAGGATCGACCGCCCCATGACCGATACCCCGACCCCATGGCCGATCCACGGCCGCATCAGCGGGCCCATCGTGATGATCGGGTTCGGCTCGATCGGCCGCGGCACGCTTCCCCTGATCGAGCGGCATTTCGCCTACGACCGCACCCGCTTCACCGTGATCGACCCCGACGACGCGCACCGCCCGCTCGCCGACGGGCACGGCCTGCGCTTCGAGAAGGTGGCCCTCACGCGCGAGAACGTTCGCGACGTGCTGACGCCGCTGCTCACCGAGGGCGGCGGACAGGGCTTCTGCGTCAACCTCTCGGTCGACACCTCCTCCCGCGCCATCATGGAACTGTGCCGCGAACTCGGCGCGCTCTACATCGACACCGTCGCCGAGCCGTGGCCGGGCTTCTACTTCGACAGGACGAAGAGCCAGGGCGACCGCACCAACTACGCGCTACGCCAGGACATCCTCGCCGCCCGCGCCCAGAACCCCGGCGGCACCACGGCGGTGTCGTGCTGCGGCGCCAATCCCGGCATGGTCTCGTGGTTCGTGAAGCGGGCGCTCCTCGACATCGCGGAGGCCACCGGCTCGACGACCCCGGAGCCGACGTCGCGCGCGGACTGGGCCGCGCTGATGCGCGAGGTCGGCGTCAAGGGCATCCACGTCGCCGAGCGCGACACCCAGCGCGCCAAGCAGCCCAAGCCTGCAGGCGTGTTCGTCAACACGTGGTCGGTCGAGGGCTTCGTGTCCGAGGGCAACCAGCCGGCCGAGCTCGGCTGGGGCACGCACGAGACGTGGAAGCCCGACAACGCCCGCGAGCAGGAGACCGGTTCGGCGTGCGCGATCTACCTGCTCCAGCCGGGCGCCGACACCCGCGTGCGTTCCTGGACCCCGACCGCGCAGGCGCAGTTCGGCTTCCTCGTGACCCACAACGAGGCGATCTCGATCGCGGACTACTACACGGTGCGCGAGGGCGACCGGGCCGCCTACCGCCCGACCTGCCACTACGCCTACCATCCCGCCAACGACGCGGTGCTCTCGCTGCACGAGATGCTCGGCAATGCCGGAACGGTGCAGGCGCGCCACCACATCCTCGGCGAGGACGAGATCGCCGACGGCATCGACGAACTTGGCGTGCTCCTCTACGGCCACGCGAAGAACGCGTACTGGTACGGCTCGCAGCTCTCCATCGAGGAGACGCGCCGCCTCGCGCCCTACCAGAACGCCACCGGTCTCCAGGTGACGAGCGCGGTGCTCGCCGGCATGGTCTGGGCGCTGGAGAACCCGGAGGCCGGCATCGTCGAGGCCGACGAGATGGACTTCCGACGCTGCCTGGAGGTCCAGATGCCGTATCTCGGCCCGGTCGTCGGCGTCTACACCGACTGGACGCCGCTCACTGGCCGCCCGGGCCTGTTCCCGGAGGACATCGACCCGAGCGACCCCTGGCAGTTCCGCAACGTGCTCGTGCACGGCTGAGGCCATCCGCCCGCCCGTTGCGGACACCCGCCGGGATGCTACCATCGCGGCCTCGACGAAGGAGGTCGTGATGGCGGTAGCTGCCAAGCGCGACGATCGCATGAGCGTCGCGGGATACCAGACCTGGGTCGAAGCCAAGCCCGAGGAGGAGCGTTGGGAACTCCTCGACGGCCGGCCGGTGCTGATGTCGCCCACGAGCGGCCGGCACCAGCGCATCGTCATGAACCTCGGGAAGCGCCTGGACGACCTCGCGGAGCGCAAGGGCTGCAGCGCGCTCCCCGGCCTCGCCGTGCTCAGCGCGGCCATGGACGATTTCGCACCGATCCCGGACATCGTCGTCCAGTGCGGCCCGCTTCCCCTCGACGGCTACACCCGCGACCCGTTGCTGGTGGCCGAGGTGCTCTCGCCCTCGACGATGAGCATCGACCGCGGGCGTAAGGCCGATTTCTTCAAGTCGGTCGCGTCCCTGCAAAGCTTCCTCATCGTCTACCAGGACGAGATGCGGGTGGAGGCCTGGCGCCGCGAGACCGGCTGGAGCAAGGAGGTCCTTGCGCGCGACGCCACGATCGACCTGCCCGAACTCGGGGGAACGCTCGCCGTTTCGGATGTCTACGCCCGCGTCGTATTCTGAATGGCTTCCGGCCCAGATCTGTCCTGAAACCAAGTCCGTCCCGCAACCAGGTTGCCGCCTTGCCCCAGTCCGAAGACGCCTACGCCGACACCCTGCGCGGCGCGCTCGGCGTCACCGATGCCGAATCGGTGATGGACCTGCGCGGCGCCGACCGCGCGACCGCCGAGACCTCGCTCAGGGAGATGCTGGAGCGCAGCCGCTTCGCCAAGGGCAGGACCGTGGCGATCCGCCTCGATCCGCCCCCGGAGGGCGGCGGCGAGACCCTGTTCCAGCCCGCCGGCCGCCTGCTGCTCGACGCCAGGCGCCGCGGGCTGATCGAGCGCCTCCAGACGCTGCCGGCGCAGGACGGGCTCGGCTTCTACGTGGCGCTCGCCGGCAAGCCGCAGCGCGCGCCGGCGTAGGCCAATGGGCGCCGTCGGACCCGCGTGCCGGCCGGGTCCGAGGCGGAGCCGACCGCCCCGGCCCCGGTTTGTCCGGCCCGATCGCTCGGGGAACCATCCGGTGCCTGCCCCGATTGAGGCGCTGATCGAGAGGGCGGCGCTGACCCGATCGCGGCGCGCCGAGGAAAGGACGAACGCATGCGGACGAAGACGATAGTGGCGGGCCTGATGCTGACGGCAGGTCTCGGGCTGGCCGCGCCGGCCTCCGCGCAGGGCGTCCAGATCGGACCGGGCGGCGTGCGCGTCGATCCGGGCTATCGCGACCGCGGCCGGCGCGACGACGTGGATCTGAGCCGCGGCGACGCCGTCCGCATCGCCCGCCGCCAGGGTCTCGTCGACGTCGACAACGTCGACCGCCGCGGTCCGCGCATCCTCGTCCGTGGCTCGGACCGGCGCGGCGACGACATCACCGTCGTGGTCGACAGCCGGTCCGGCGACGTGATCGACGTCCGCCGCTGATCGCGGCGATCGTATCGCGCGCTCCGTCCCGGCCCGAGAGGACCGGGACGTTTTGCGGCCAGTGGCTGTTCAACCGGCTGCTCGGGCCAAATCCGCGAGACCGCTCCGCGTCGCGGCGGCGGGGCGCCACCCGAGCGCGGTCAGGCCGTCGCTCCGCGCGACCAAGCTCTCGGCGAGGCGCGAAACCATCGCGTCCCGGCCGGTCAGCCGGCAGGCGAGGCCGATCAGCGCCGCGGGGATCGGGACGAGGCCGGGCCTCCGGCCGAGGCCCGCGCGCAGGGCCGTCACCATCTCGGGCACGGTCAGCGCGTCCGGATCGGCGACGATCAGCGGGCGATCGAGCCGCCCTTCCGCCCGCAGCACCGCGTCGACGGCGTCCGAGACGCTCTCCGTCGAGACCAGCGAGCGCCGCCCGGCAAGCGATCCGAACGGCAGCGGACAGGGCGTGCGGGCGAGCCGCACGAGCGCGGCCATGTTGCCCTTCACGCCCGCCCCGTAGACCAGCACCGGCCGCAGGGCGACCCAGTCGAGGCCGACCTCGGCCATCGCACGTTCCGCGTCGAGCTTGGAGCGGCCATAGGCGTCGGTCGGGACTGCCGTATCGGTCTCGGCGACGATTCCGGCGGCGCTCGCCCCGGTCTGCGCGCGGATCGAGGACAGGAACACGAAGCGCCGCACCCGCGCCTTCGCCGCAGCCTCCGCGAGCCGTCGCGTCGCCTCGGTGTTGAGGGTGCGGTAATCGTCCTCCGGTGCGCCGGACATGGCGTGGGCGAGGCCGGCCGAATGCACGATCGCGTCGATGCCGGCGAGCGCGGCCGCCATGTTCATCGGCCGCGTCAGGTCGCCCACGACCGCACCGGAGGCGCCGTCCGGCATCGCATCCACGGGCCGCCGCAGCAGCAGGCGGACGCGGTACCCGCGCGCCGTGAGGCTGCGCAGGATGTGGCGGCCGATGAAGCCCGTCGCCCCGGTCAGCGCCACGCATTGGCCCACGTCGATCCCGCCCCTCTCCGCGAAAGCCGGCGAGACCGCGGCCCGCCGGCACGGGCGCGAGCGTGACGGTGGGCGACGGTCGATGCAAGCGTCGCGGCCGCCCAGGGCAATCGGGTGAACCCGATTGCCCTGTGTTCTTTGCTTGAGCCTCACGCGCCGGCGGCCGCATCCGCGGCCTTGGCTGTCGCTCCGCTCGACGCTTTGCAGGACGTATGTGGCGATATTATACTTGCCAAACCCACTGACTGTGGTATGGTAGCGGCATCAAAGGGTTGCCGCCATGTCTCGCTCCGTTTTGAACGCCGCGCACTTCGCCACCGAAGAAGCAGCCTATGGTTGGGTTGAGAGCCGCCTGTGGCCCGAGGGCGCTGTGTGCCCGCACTGCGGCGGCTTCGAGCGCATCTCCAAGATGCAGGGCAAGGCGACCCGCATTGGTCTCTACAAGTGCTATCAGTGCCGGAAGCAGTTCCGCGTCACTGTCGGCACCATCTTCGAAGCAAGCCACGTCCCGCTGAACCTCTGGCTCCAGGCCATGTACCTCATGGCTTCGAGCAAGAAGGGCATCAGCAGCAACCAGCTTCACCGGACCCTTGGCGTCACCCTTAAGACCGCATGGTTCATGTCCCATCGCATCCGGGAGGCCATGACTGACGGCACCATGGGCCCGCTTGGCGGCGAGGGCGCTACCGTTGAGGCGGATGAAACCTATTACGGCAAAACCGAGAAAGAGCGCCCCCGCAGGAAGTATGCGACTCCTTTCACTCGCGGGGGCAAATCCGGCCCGTCCAACAAGCGTGCGGTCGTTGCCCTTGTGGAGCGCGGTGGTAGCGTCCGGTCCTTCCATCCTGAGCGGGCTGACAAGGCTACCGTAACCGCGATTGTGAAGGGCAACGTGTCGGCTGAGAGCCGCCTCATGACCGATGAGAGCAAGCTGTATGGCGATGTCACCGGTCATTTTGTCGACCATCAGACCGTCAAGCATTCGGCCGGCGAGTATGTCCGTGGCGAGGCTTACACCAACACCATCGAAGGCGTATTCTCCGTCTTCAAGCGCGGCATGAAGGGTATCTATCAGCACTGCGCTGAGAAGCACCTGCACCGTTACCTCGCCGAGTTCGACTTCCGGTATAACAACCGAGTGAAGCTCGGCGTGAACGACCTTGACCGTGCCGACAACCTCCTTCGCAGCGTCACCGGCAAGCGCCTCACCTATCGAACGGTTGGTGGCCGGGTATAAACATCGAGGGCCGAGGGCGAAGCGATAGCGGTTCGCCCTCGGCCCCTTACATGTGGCATCCTCACCGATAGGAGGACCCATGCCCGCAAAGACCGCTACCGCGCCAAAGTCCGACGAAGCCACGCCCGACAGAGCCCAACTCGACCGCTTCAAGCAGACCGCCCGCGAACTCGTCTGCGATGAGACAGGCGAAGCGTTTGAGCGGGCTTTCGCCAAAACGGTGCCTCCTAAGCGGAAGCCTCGGCCGCCGCAAACTTAATACCTTGAAGAATAGATTTGGCCGAATTACAATAGGGGTGTGTTACCTGCGCATTGCTCGCATCAGTAGCCCCACCATTCCGAGCCTCTGTTTTGTGGTCAAACTGCATTGAGTTGACATGAACAAATCCACCACATACTGCGCATTTCAACGCTGTTGGCAGCGCCGCGTCTAAGAAAGCCGCTGATTTTGTTGCGCGGTTAAAGCGCCGCCTTGGATTGGAATCTTCTTGGTCTATGGCTAGCGGTTGAGTAGATAGAAGAAAACTAAACTCGTCACTGTTTACCAGGGCTTGCAACACCCCCATCTCATCTTTTTCTAATGAAAGTTCTTCTATCAATTTATCAAAGTACCGAAATAGGCGGGGGTGGCTTTTATCTTTTCCGCCAGTTTTTTTAACTATTGACGTAACGAAATCCTTGTGAGTAATGATAAATTGCTCAAATCTTCCTCTAACTCTAGTAAACTCAACCAGTTTTTCTCTTTTAACTAACTGCCTTGCAAAATCTGCAATAGCAATAAAGATTGCAGGCTGGAATTCTCCCCCCCTCGTATAAAAATATACAATCGGGTGCAAACCCAAGGATCGCATATCGACGCCTGTGATCAGCCCCACAGATCTCTGGACGCTTCGTAAGTACTCTAGTGTAGCACTACCGTCAATGTCCGGCTCTAATGCAGAGTGCTTTCCTTTTGGTGGGTCTGGAACGTTATTGGACCAATTAACAAGCTCGTAAACAAAAGGCAGAGCACTGTAACCCTTACCGGCGATTGGGACATCTAAAGTTTTGATCGGAGCAGAAAGCGGCGGGGCATAAAGATACTCGTGGATAGTTCTAGCTTTTTCTTCGATCTCAATGCGAGTCGCCTCTGGGAAAGCTGCCCAATACTTATGTCCGGTAGCGCCGCGGACAATCGCGCGAGAGGCTATTGCATTAGCCCTATCTCGCGATCGCAAAATTTGCTGTTCGGTCGCATCAATGGGAGTCGCCGCTTGATTGATAGTAAAGAATGATTCTTCCGCGGCGCTTTGCTCCACCTGAGGAACCCATTGAGCAACAAGCGCATTTGCGGCGAGCCTACCGACAATTTCCAGAACCTCCGGGGATGCGGTGCGCGGGTTATGACGCGCTCCTGAGAACAGCGCGTATGGCCCAACAGCCGCATTGACTAAATCTCGTGTCTTTGCAGCTATTCGTGCCTGCTCTTCGGGAATACGCGACCCAAAGTGCTCCTGAGACAATCGTCCGACACCGTAGTCATCTTTAATCCATGCCAATAAAGCACTTAAACGATGCGCACCATCAATTACGAATATGTTTGCACCTCTTCTCCATAGAATTAAAGCAGGTATTAAGTCGCCTTTAACAAACGCTTTGATTAAGTTAGCTACTTTATCGGGCGTCCAATGAGCGGTTTCTCTCTGAAAATCCGGCTTCCTAAGCATTGCGCTAAAAAAACCAGTATCAAGATCCGTAATCGAAATCTTTTCGGAGTTTTGAGCCCTGATGTCGCCAGAGGGGCTTGCCATATCCTCCCGCGGTATCATGGCATCAAGATTGACGACGTTGGTAGCCATGCCTTCGGCGCCCCAAGCAAACTCACTGATTCGGGCCTGCATCATATCACCTCAGGTTTGCAGGACATGCGGCGCTATCGCCTCGCTGGGTTTGCGAAGTACAATATCGCCACGTATGTCCTGCAAAGCCCGCTCCGTGGGGCGCTCTTCGCGCCCGGAAGGATGACAATCGGGTTTCACCCGATTGCCCTGCGCGGCCGCCGGTGCGCCGGGGTCGCGACGCGGACGCTCAGTAGACCCGCGCGCCGGTCTCGGCCGCGCCCCGCCTGGGTCTGTCGAGCGACCGTTCGACCACCTTGGCGAGCCCGATCATGATCGTGTCGATGACGTAGTCCTTCGGCGTGTAGACCGCCGAGACGCCCATGTTCCTCAGCACCAGCTCGTCGTCGGGCGAGATGATGCCGCCGACGACGACCGGGATGTGGTCGAGGCCGGCCTCGCGCATCCGGGCCTTCACGTCGCGCACCAGCGGCACGTGGCTGCCGGACAGGATCGACAGGCCGACGACGTGGGCGCCGGTCTCGCGCGCCCTGGCGACGATCTCGGCGGGCGTCTGGCGGATGCCGTCGTAGGTGACGTCGAAGCCGACGTCGCGGGCGCGCAGCGCGATCTGCTCGGCGCCGTTCGAGTGCCCGTCGAGGCCGGGCTTGCCGACGACGAGCCTCGGGGTCTCGCCGAGCCGCGCGCCGAGGTCGGCGATCAGGAGCTTGGCCTCCTCCGCGGCGCCGGACGAGACGGTCTGGAGCGTCACGCCGGTGGGCGCGCGGTACTCGCCGAACACCGCGCGCAGGCGGCTCCCCCACTCGCCGGTGGTGACGCCGGCCTTCGCGGCACGGATCGAGACCGGCATGATGTTGGCGCCCGAGCGCGCGGCGGCCTCAAGGTCGTCGAGCGCCGCGCCGACGGCGGCGTCGTCGCGCTGCGATCGCCACGCGCGGATACGGGCCACGGCCTCCATCTCGACGGTCTCGGAGACGGTGAAGACCGCGCCCTCGCCGGCCGTCAACGGCGACGGCTCGCCCTGCTGCCACTTGTTGACGCCGACGACGATCTGGTCGCCGGCCTCGATCGCCGAGATGCGCCGGGCGTTCGATTCGACCAGCGCCTGCTTCAGCGCCCCGGTCTCGACCGCGGCGACCGCGCCGCCGATCCCGCCGATGCGCTCCAGCTCGGCTCGGGTCTCGGCCTTCAGGGCCTCGACCTTCGCCTCGATCACCTTCGAGCCGTCGAAGATGTCGTCGTATTCGAGCAGATCGGTCTCGAAGGCCAGGATCTGCTGCATCCGCATCGACCATTGCTGGTCCCAGGGCCGCGGCAGGCCGAGCGCCTCGTTCCAGGCCGGCAACTGCACCGCGCGCGCCCGTGCCCGCTTGGACAGCGTCACGGCGAGCATCTCGATCAGGATGCGGTGGACGTTGTTCTCGGGTTGCTGCTCCGTCAGTCCGAGCGAGTTCACTTGGACGCCATACCGAAAGATCCGCTTCTTCGGGTCGTCGATGCCGTATCGCTCCTGCGCGATCTCGTCCCAGAGTTCGGCGAACGCGCGCATCTTGCAGATCTCGGTGACGAAGCGCAGCCCGGCGTTCACGAAGAACGAGATCCGCCCGAACACGTCCGCGAAGCTCTCGGGCTCGAAATCGGGATCGTCGCGCACCGTGTCGAGCACCGCGATGGCGATGGCCAGCGCGTAGGACAGCTCCTGCACCGGCGTCGCGCCGGCCTCCTGCAGGTGGTAGGAGCAGACGTTCATCGGGTTCCACTTCGGCACGTGCCGGGTCGTGAACAGGATCACGTCCTTGGTCAGCCGGAGCGACGGCGCCGGCGGGAACACGTAGGTGCCCCGCGACAGGTATTCCTTGATGATGTCGTTCTGCGTCGTGCCCTGCAGCCCCGAGAACGGCGCGCCCTGCTCCTCGGCGACCGCCAAGTAGAGCGACAGCAGCCACGGCGCGGTGGCGTTGATCGTCATCGAGGTGTTCATCTGGACGAGCGGGATGTCGGCAAACAGCGTCCGCATGTCGCCCAAGTGCGCCACCGAGACCCCGACCTTGCCGACCTCGCCGCGGGCGAGCTCGTGGTCGGGGTCGTAGCCGGTCTGCGTCGGCAGGTCGAAGGCCACCGACAGGCCGGTCTGGCCCTTGGCGAGGTTGCCGCGGTAGAGCGCATTCGATTCCGCCGCATCCGAATGGCCCGCATAGGTGCGGATGATCCACGGCTTGTCACGCTTGACTTCGGCGACGCCTGCCCGACCGCTCATCCCGCCCAACTCCGTCATCGCCTGCATGCGTCGGGCGCACCGTAGCGAAGCGGCAGCGCAACGTCATCAGGTCAACGGTCCGGACGATATCGGCGTCCGGGACGACGAAGACATCACCGCGGACGGGCACAGGAATATTCTTGAGGCCGCCTGAACGTGTATTTTGAATACGCTGGGCATCCACTTCGGCCGGTGCCGTCTTTACCTGTCCCTGTGCCCTCGTATCGGCCTTTCGGCCCACTTGGAGGCTCTCGGCTTCGTCGCTATAGCCCTAACCCGAACCGCGGCTTTTCCAGAACCGCGCGCACGACACGGAAACGGATCAGGAGAGAGACGATGGCGGCCAGCGCGGCTTTGCAACCGGCCGAAGCCGGGACGGGCGAGGTCAAGGACCTCTACGAGATCGGCGAGGTCCCGCCGCTCGGCCATGTGCCGGCCAGGATGTACGCCTGGGCGATCCGGCGCGAGCGCCACGGGCCGCCGGAGGACGCGATGCAGCTCGAAGTGGTGCCGACCTGGGCGATCGGCGACGACGAGGTGCTGGTCTACGTCATGGCGGCCGGCGTGAACTACAACGGCGTCTGGGCGGGCTTGGGCGAGCCGATCTCGCCGTTCGACGTGCACAAGGCGGCGCTGCATGTGGCCGGGTCGGATGCCTCCGGCATCGTCTGGGCCACCGGCGCCAAGGTGAAACGCTGGAAGGTCGGCGACGAGGTCATCGTCCACTGCAACCAGGACGACGGCGACGACGAGGAGTGCAACGGCGGCGACCCGATGTTCTCGTCCTCGCAGCGCATCTGGGGCTACGAGACGCCGGACGGCTCGTTCGCGCAGTTCTGCCGGGTGCAGTCGCGCCAGCTCATGGAGCGCCCCAAGCACCTCACCTGGGAGGAGGCCGCCTGCTACACGCTGACGCTCGCCACCGCCTACCGCATGCTGTTCGGCCACCCGCCACACACCGTGCGGCCGGGCCAGAACGTGCTGATCTGGGGCGCGTCCGGGGGCCTCGGCGTGTTCGGCGTCCAGCTCTGCGCCGCGTCAGGCGCCAACGCCATCGCCGTGATCTCGGACGAATCCAAGCGCGACTACGTGATGAGCCTAGGCGCCAAGGGCGTCATCAACCGCAAGGAGTTCGACTGCTGGGGCCAGCTCCCGAAAGTGAACTCCCCTGAATTCAATGCGTGGACCAAAGAAGCGAGAAAATTCGGCAAGGCGATCTGGGACATCACCGGCAAGGGCAACGACGTCGACATCGTGTTCGAGCATCCGGGCGAGGCGACCTTCCCGGTCTCGGCGCTGGTGGTGAAGCGCGGCGGGATGGTGGTGTTCTGCGCCGGCACCACCGGCTTCAACATCACCTTCGACGCCCGCTACGTCTGGATGCGGCAGAAGCGCATCCAGGGCTCGCACTTCGCCCACCTGAAGCAGGCCTCGGCCGCCAACCGCTTCGTGCTCGACCGCCGCGTCGACCCGTGCATGAGCGAGGTGTTCCCTTGGGCCAAGATCCCGCAGGCGCACACCAAGATGTGGAAGAACCAGCACCCGCCCGGCAACATGGCCTGCCTGGTCAACGCCCCGCGGGCGGGCTTGCGCACGGTGGACGACGTGATCGAGGCGAGCGGGTTCTCGCGCTGAGCGTTTGCGGGGAAGGGCGGCCTTCGGCTGACGCGAAGGTCGGGAGCCACCTTCTCCCAAAGGGGCGACCGACGCGCCCTGCCCTCCCCCGCAGAGGGGGAGGGAAGACCCGCGCATCATCCCCGGACGCCGCGAGATGTGGGAATCCGGTAGCCCGCAGGAGGGAGAGGCGCCGGCCTGGCGGCCCGCGGATCGCGGCTATCGCCCCTTCGTCTCCGTCGTCGGCAGGTGGCGCCCGTAGCTCTCCTGCTTGGTCGCCTTCTCCGTGATCAGGTCGGCGTAGGCCTGCCGCATCTCGGGCGACACCGAGACCTTGCGGGCCTTCTCCGTCTTGCGCTTGGGCGCCTTCTTGAAGGTGTTGCTCTCGCTCATGCCGGTCCTCCTTGCGTGATCGTCGGGATGGGCGTGCCGGGTGAGACTCGCACACGGCAAGCGGATAAAAAAGAAGGCGGGGCGGCTCATCGCCGTCCCGCCTCTCGTCGCCTATCGTCCGAGGAAGATAGCGGACAGTCGCTGGAGCAGGCCCCGCGGTGCGGGCGGAGGCACGCTCTGCCCAGGACTGTCCCCGATCTAAGCGTTCGCCGCGAAGGGATGGGTCGCGGACTTGCGCTGCTCGGTGACGGTGGCGGCGTTCGGCTCGCCGGCGACGGCGCGCTGGATCGACAGCTTGGTGGCCTCGTAGTTGTACTTCTGAATCTTGGCGTCGTCGGCTGCTTCCCAGTGGATGAACACGCCGACCAGGATGAACAGGTCGTCGGCCTCGGCGGCCGGGATGATGCCCTCGGCGACGGCATCCTGCACGGCCATGGCGACGCCGTGCTGGGCGGGGCCGAACATCTGGACGGCCTGACGGGCGTCGTTGATGGTGACCTTGTTGAACATCAGCGTGTTGGGCTTGCACGGCAGGTTCGGCGCGATGACCGCGAGCAGGCTGGTGAAGCCGTGCTTGTTGTTCACGAGGCCGTTGCAGAAGGCCGTCTCGGCGGGCGAGCCGCGCGGCCCGATGATCAGGTCGATGTGGGCGACCTCGTTGCCGTCGCCGACGAGGGCTTCGCCGACCTGAACCTTGGTGATCTTTGCCATTCGGGTTCTCTCCCTGGATTCCAAGCTGGAGACCGCGGCCTTCAAGCGTGGGCGCGGCCGGAAGCCATCCTTGTTGTCGGCGCCCGGCCTGTGAGCCGAGCCGGTTTGCCCGGATAGCGGCGCGGACCCTACAGCGGGGTACAGGTTGTCACAACCCTGCCCAAGGTCCTGAAATCGATAAATTAAAACCGCCGCGGGAGCTTGGCGGCGGGAACCTTTCACGTGCCGGCACCGGCCGTTCCGAGCCGCGCGCCGGCGCCCGCGAGCGCGTCGCAGAACAGCGTCGCGACGGTGAAGTCGGCGCTGGTACCGGGGTTGATGCCCGCGGCCTTGAGCGCCCGGTCGAGGGCGAGCAGCCGCGCCACCGGCCGGGTCCGCAGGTCCAGCCCCGCAAGCGACGCGGCGGCCTGCGCCCGCACGGCTTCGGCACGGTTCGCCCCGTGCTTGCGGGCGACGTGGCTGTCGGGGAAGGCGGTGAGGTAGGCCAGATGCACGGCGGTCGTGCACCAGACCGGATCGAGCCCGTCCCGGCGGGCGGAATCCAGCGCCGGCAGGCCAACCGCGAACAGGTCGGCGAAGCCGTCCCCGTAGGCGCGGGCGATGCGGTCGCGCGGGGCGGCCTCGGCCATCGCCGCGAGCAGCGCGTCGGGTGCCGCCGCCGCCACGTCGTGCCGCCCGGCCCGGCCGAGGCCGCCGGGGCCGGCGAGCCGGATCGCCGCGAAGACCCCCGCCGAATCCGCGGGGTCGAGCGCGGCGAGGACGCTCGCGAGATCGCTGCCGCGCTCGGCGGCGCAGGCCAGGGGCGCGCAGAGCAGGAGGATGCCGAGATTGGTGTTCTGGCCGACCGCCGCCCGCGTCGCTGCGACCGCGTCGCGGACCCGCGCGCCGATCCCGGCGCCGCCCTGCGTCAGGGCCGGAGCCGAGGCTGCGGCGCTGGCGACGAAATCGGCGACCGTCATGCGGTGGCCGGCGGCATGGGCGTGGACGTTGCCGGGCTTCAGCGCGTCGAGTTCGGCGAGGCACGCGGCCTGGTAGAGCGTCGCGATCTCGGGAGGCGCGAGCCCCATCACGCCACCACGCGGCGCGGGCGGTGGGCGGCGCGGACGGCGGCGAGGAAGCCGCGGGCGACCGCGGCGGCGATGTCGGCCTCGCAGACCGTCTGCAGGCCGGACCATGCCGGCATCGCGTTCACCTCCAGCACCAGGAAGCCGCCCGCACCGTCCGCGACGAGATCGATCCCGGTGTAGTCGACCCCGACCGCGGCGGCGGCGGCCTCGGCGAGCTCTGCCGCGCGCGGCGGCATCGCCCACGGCAGCGGCCGGCCGCCGCGATGGACGTTGGTGATCCAGCCGTCGCCCTCGCGGATCATGCCGGCGATGGCGCGGCCCTCGCACACGAAGACGCGATAATCGCGCCACAGCCCGTCGCTGCGGGCGACGTAGCGTTGCAGGTAGTAGACGCGGGAGACCGCGTCCTCGGGCGGAAGCTCGTCGGGCCGTGCGATCAGTTGCAGCCCCTCGCCCTGCGAGCCGAACAGCGGCTTCAGCACCAGCGGCCGGCCGGGGCCGGCCTCGCGGGCGACGATCTCCGCCGCGGCCGCGCGGTGCGAGACCACGAAGGTGTCGGGCGTCGGCAGGCCGGCGCGGGCGATCAGCAGGCTGGTCGCCGCCTTGTCGACCGCGCGCTCGATCGCGACGGGACCGTTCCAGACCGTGACGCCCGCCGCCGCCAGGGCGTGCAGCACGCCGAGGCGCATCGTGGTGGCCTCGAAGGTGCCGCCGGCGATCGTCCGCAGCAGCACCCCGTCGGGGAGCGCCGGGAACCCCGGCACCCGCAGCGGCTCGCCGCCGCCGGTGACGACCGCCACGTCGGCGAGCGAGAACAGCACCGGCTCGGCCCCTTGCGCGCGCAACGCCGCCAGCAGCCGGGCCTTGTGCCAGTCGCCGTTGTCGGCCGCGAGCCCGATGCGCATCTTTCGTGACTCTCAGTTGGCGCCCAGCCCTCCCCAGCAGAGGGGGGAGGGCTTCGCGTGCGCTACGCGAACGACGCCTCGACGAGGTCCGGCATCAGCCGGCCGCCGCGGAAGGTCGTGCCGGTCTTGACCGAGGTCACGATCGCTTCCGCCGGCGAGAACAGCGCGCCGTCGATCTTGTAGAAGTCGCCGTTCACCCGCGCGAAGATCTCGGCGAAGGGGG